>NZ_JAHHWP010000010.1:0-76353 GCF_018729305.1 Phycicoccus mangrovi
CCCCTCCGTCGCGGGTGACCCCACCCCCCCGCGCCACCCCCCGGACCGGTGCGGGGGTGCGCCGCGGTCGTATCGGGTCACCCGATACGCGTGGTGCGGGTGGGAGGAGCGTCAGCCGAGGTGGCCGCGGACGCTCGCGTGCCCCTTGAGGAGGTTGCGGGCGATGGTGCGCCGCTGGATCTCGTCGGTGCCCTCGTAGATCCGCAGCAGCCGCAGCTCGCGGTACCAGCGCTCGAGCGGCAGCTCGCGGGTGTAGCCCATGCCGCCGTGGACCTGGAGCATCCGGTCGACGATCTCGTTGGCGCGCACGCCGCCGAACAGCTTGGCCATCGACTGCGCCTGCCGGCTGTCGCGCCCCGCATCCACCTGCCACGCCGCCGACAGCACGAGCCAGCGCAGCGCCTCGATGTCGACCGCCGAGTCGGCGATCATCCACTGGATGGCCTGCCGCTCGGCGATGGGCTCCCCGAAGGTCACGCGGTTGCGCGCCCACTCCATCCCCATCTCGACCATCCGCTCGCACCCGCCGAGGGCCCGCGCCGGCAGCAGGTACCGGCCCTTGCCGATCCACTGCATCGCGAGCGCGAATCCCTTGCCGACCTCGCCGAGCACCGCCGCGGACGGAACGCGCACCCCGTCGAAGGTCAGCGCCGCCGGGCCCCACTCGCCCATCGTGTCGATGGGGTGCGAGGTCCATCCGCGCTCGCGGTCGACGAGGAAGCAGGTCACCGACTCACCGGTGCGGCCCTCGCGGTGGGCCTCGGCGTCGGTCACCGCGAAGACCATGACGAAGTCCGCCTCGTGCCCGCCCGTGATGAAGGTCTTCTCGCCGGTGATCACCCAGTCGTCGCCGTCGCGCTCGGCCCTGGTCCGGATGGCGCGCGCGTCCGAGCCGGCGCCCGGCTCCGTGATGGCGAAGCAGCTGCGCCGCGTGCCCTCGATCGTCGGGCGCAGGTAGGCCTCCTGCTGCTCGGGCGAGGCGTGGAAGAGGATGTTGTCGGCGTCGCCGGCGAACCGGAAGGGCACGAACGAGCGGCCGAGCTCGACCTCCACGAGGGCGGCCATGACCGCCGACAGGCCCATCCCGCCGTGCTCCTCGGGGGTAAGGACCCCGAAGAAGCCGGACTCCCGTGCCGTGGCCTGGAGCCGGGCGAGCTCCTCGGCCGGCAGGCCGCGCTCGTGGCGCCGCTCGCGGGCGAGGACGTCCTGCTCGAGCGGCATCACCTCCTTCTCGACGAAGGTCCGCACCCACTGCCGGATGTCGCGCTCGTCGTCGGTCAGGTCCAGGTCCATGCGGTGTGCTCCCGTCGCTCGGCGTGCCCCGGGACGTCGGTGGCCCGGGGCACCCCTCGATCATCACCCGGCCGGGCACCCGATCGGGCGCGAGCGCCCGGGCCGTCGACTTCCTGCTCCACCCGGTCCACGGAAAACCCGCACGTGCGGGGTTGTCGCTGTCAGGACGGCTGGCCGACCACGGAAAGCCCGCACGTGCGGGGTTATCGCTGCCAGAACCGCTGCCCGCCCACGAAAAGCCCGCACGTGCGGGGTTGTCGCTGTCAGGACCGCTGCCCGCCCACGAAAAGCCGGCACGTGCGGGGTTATCGCTGTCAGGACCGCTGGCCGACCACGGAAAGCCCGCACGTGCGGGGTGCGCCGACCGATGAGTTCCGCCGCCGGCGCCGGTCGGACCCTCCATGAGCGCTCACCGATCCCGACCGGCCCGCACCCTTGCCGCCCTCCCGCGTCCTCGGGACACTGGTCGGCACCGCCCCACCACCCTCCGGGGCGGGACCCCGGCGGAAGGAGCCGACCGTGCCTGACGCACCCATCCACCTCCTCGTGGGGACGAGCAAGGGCGCCTTCGTCCTCGACGGCGACGCCGACCGCGGCGGCTGGAGCGTCCGCGGGCCCTACTGCGACGGCTGGCCGATCAACCACGTCGTCGGCGACCCGGCGACCGGCACGATGTGGGCCGGGGGCGGTGGCGACTGGTCCGGCGCCGGGGTCTGGCGCTCCGAGGACGCCGGCCACACCTGGGAGCTGACCAAGCTGACGACCGGCCAGATGGACGCCTGGGCCGCGAACGACCCCGGCTTCGCGCAGATGATCGGGTGGACCGAGGAGCCGGCCCCCTTCGGCGACGGCTTCTCGCAGGTCTGGTCGCTCGCCCGCGTCGGGGAGCGCCTCTACGCCGGCACCAAGCCCGCCGTCCTCCTCGCGAGCGACGACGACGGCCGCACCTGGTACGAGGTCAAGGGCCTGAGCGACCACCCCTCGCGTCCCGACTGGAACCCCGGCGGCGCCGGTCTCGTCCTGCACTCGATCGTCGCGGACCCCCGTGACCCGGAGCGGATCTGGGTCGGCATCTCGTCGGCGGGCGTGTTCGCGACGACCGACGGCGGCGTCACGTGGGAGCGGCGCAACGACCTCGCCGACGCCGCGCACGACGAGCCCGCCGACCACCCGGCCGGGCCGTCGGACGGACAGGTCGGCCTCTGCGTCCACCACCTCGAGCACGCGGCCACCGACGGCGTGCTCTACCAGCAGAACCACTACGGCGTGTGGCGCTCCGACGACGACGGCGCGACCTGGCGGGCCGCCACCGAGGGCCTGCCGTCGACCTTCGGCTTCCCGCTCTGGGCGCACCCGCGCGACGCCGACACCGTGTGGACACTGCCGCTCAACGGCGACATGGAGGGCCGCTTCCCGCCCGATGCGGCTGCGGCCGTGTGGCGTTCGCGTGACGGCGGCCGTTCCTGGGAGGCCCGCCGCGACGGCCTGCCGCAGGAGTCGTGCTTCTTCACGGTGCTCCGCCAGGCGATGAGCGGCGACCGGCAGGAGCCCGCCGGCGTGTACTTCGGCACCAACAGCGGCTCGGTCTTCGCCAGCCGCGACGAGGGCGACAGCTGGGACGAGGTGGCCCGTCACCTGCCGACGGTGCTGGCCGTGGAGGTCCTCGAGCCGCGAGGATGAGCGCATGACGACGAGCACCGGCACGACGACGGTCCGCTTCACCGGCACGCCCGAGACGGTCGGCACGACCCGGCTCGTGCGCCTCCCGGATGACGCCAGCCGCGCGCTGCCGTCACGCGGTCAGGTGGCGGTGACGGGGACGCTCGACGGCGAGGCGTTCGAGACGGTGGTCGAGCCCGACGGCCGGCGTGGCCACTGGGTCCGGCTGCCCGACACCGCCGGTGACGCGCCGGTCGAGCTCGAGCTGGCCGTCGCCGAGGCGTGGCCCGAGCCCGAGGTGCCGGCCGACCTCGCCGGCGCGCTCGACGAGGCGCCGCAGCACATCCGCGACGTCTGGGAGGACATCACGCCGATGGCCCGCTGGGAGTGGGTGCGCTGGGTCGGCGCCACGCGCAGCGCCGAGACGCGCGCCAAGCGGGTCGGCGTGAGCATCGACAAGATCGACCACGGCAAGCGCCGGCCGTGCTGCTTCGACCTGTCGTCCTGCACCGACCCGGACGTCGCCCGCAGCGGCAAGCTCCCCGAGCCCTCCTGATGCCCACGCGGGCTCGCGGCGGTCAGGGGCGGAGCATCACCTTGAGGGCGCGCCGCTCGTCCATCGCGGCGTAGCCCTCGGGGCCCTGCTCCAGCGGGAGCACGGTGTCGAAGACACGGCCGGGGTCGACGCTGCCGTCGAGGACACCGGGCAGCAGCTCGTCGATGTACGCGCGGGTCGGCGCGACGCCACCGGTCAGGGTCACGTTGCGGCTGAACAGGACCCGACCGACCGGCCCGTCGGTGTACTGCGGCACACCGACGCGGCTGATGGTGCCGCCGGGCCGGACGACGCCGAGGGCCTGCTCGTAGGCGGGCATCATCCCGACGCACTCGAGGACGACCTCGCTGCCGCCGTCGGTGAGGTCGCGCACCGCCTCGATGCCCTCCTCGCCGCGGGCGGCGACGACGTCGGTGGCGCCGAAGTCGCGCCCGAGGTCGGTGCGGGTCGCGTGCCGGCCCATGAGGACGACGCGCTCAGCGCCCTGCTGGCGGGCCGCGAGGACGGCGAGCAGCCCGACCGCGCCGTCACCGATCACCGTGACCGTGCTGCCCTGCGAGACACCGCCGGTCAGCGCGGCGTGCCATCCGGTGCCGTAGACGTCCGAGAGCGTCAGCAGCGAGGCGAGCATCCGCTCGTCGGTGTCGGCGGTGATGCCGGGCACCGGGACGAGGGTGCCGTCGGCCAGCGGCACGAGGACGGCCTCGCCCTGTCCGCCGGACGAGCCGCTGCCCTCGGTGTCGCCCCACCAGCCGCCGCGGACGCACGAGGTCTGCAGCCCGGCGCGGCAGAACTCGCAGACGCCGCACGAGACGACGAAGGGGGCGATGACGAAGTCGCCGGGGCGCACGGTGGCGACCTCGGCCCCGACCTCCTCGACGACACCGACGAACTCGTGGCCGATGGGGTGACCGGCCTCGTCGCGCTCGGCGTTGTGGAAGGGGTGGAGGTCGCTGCCGCAGATGCAGGAGCGGACGACGCGGACGACCGCGTCGGTGGGGCGGCGCAGGGCGGGGTCGGGTGCGTCGACGACGCGGACGTCGCCGGCCCCGAAGAGGTGGATGGCTCGCATCCCTCCAGTGGACACCCTCGGAGGTCCCGGTGGTGCACCGGGGTGTGCGGCGGGCATCCGCCCGCCGCCTACGATCGGCGCATGAGCGCGGACCTCGTGGCCAAGGGCCTCGCCGGCGGGTACGCGCACCGGACCCTCTTCGAGTCCCTCGACCTCACCGTCGCGCCGGGCGACGTCGTCGGGGTCGTCGGCGCGAACGGGGCCGGCAAGTCGACACTCCTGCGCATCCTCGCGGGCGACCTCGCGCCGCTCGCCGGGTCCCTCAGTACCGCCCCGGCCGACGCGTTCGTCGGCTGGCTGCCGCAGGAGCACGAGCGCGTCCCGGGCGAGACCGTCGCCGGCTACGTGGCCCGCCGGACCGGTGCCGCCGCCGCGACCGCCCGGATGGAGGAGGCGGCCGCGGCGATGGCGGCCGACGACGCCCCCACCTCGGCCGGTGACGAGTTCGCGCACGCCCTCGACCACTGGCAGGCGACCGGTGCCCCGGACCTCGAGGAGCGCCTCGCCCCGGTCCTCGCCGACCTCGGTCTCGACCTGCCGACCGACACCCCGATGACGGCCCTGTCCGGCGGCCAGGCCGCCCGCGCCGCACTGGCCGCCCTCCTGCTCAGCCGGTTCGACGTCGTCCTCCTCGACGAGCCGACGAACGACCTCGACCTCGCGGGCCTGCAGCGGCTCGAGGACTTCGTCGGCGGCCTGCGCGCCGGGGTCGTCCTCGTCTCGCACGACCGCGAGTTCCTCTCCCGGGTCGTGACCCGCGTCGTCGAGCTCGACCTCGCGCAGAACGCCGTGGCGGTGTACGACGGTGGCTACGACGCCTACCTCGAGGAGCGAGCGGTCGCGCGCCGGCACGCCCGCGAGGCCTACGAGGAGTTCGCCGCCACCAAGGCCGACCTCGAGGGACGGGCCCGGACACAGCGTGAGTGGAGCTCGCAGGGCGTCCGCAACGCGATGCGCAAGAGCCCCGACAACGACAAGATCCGCCGCCGGGCGCAGACCGAGTCCTCCGAGAAGCAGGCCCGCAAGGTGCGCCAGATGGAGTCGCGCATCGCCCGGCTCGACGAGGTCGTCGAGCCCCGCAAGGAGTGGCGGCTGCAGTTCAGCATCGCGAGCGCGCCGCGGTCGAGCTCCGTCGTCGCGACCCTCGACGACGCCGCGATCCGGTTGGGGGACTTCGCCTTCGGCCCGGTGTCGGTCCAGGTGGCGGCGCGCGAGCGCATCGGCGTAACGGGGCCGAACGGCGCCGGCAAGACGACGCTGCTCGGCCTGCTCACCGGGCGGCTGGCCCCGGACACCGGCCGGGCGAGCCTCGGCGCCTCGGTGGCGCTCGGGGGCATCGACCAGGCGCGCACCGGGCTCGCGGACGACCGGCCGCTCGCCGACGCCTTCGAGGCGGCCGTCCCCGAGATGACCTCGGCCGAGGTCCGCACGCTGCTCGCGAAGTTCGGGCTGCGCGCCGACCAGGTCGCGAGCCTCGTCGGGCGCCTGTCACCCGGCGAGCGCACCCGGGCCGCGATGGCGCTGCTCCAGGCGCGCGGTGTCAACGTCCTCGTGCTCGACGAGCCGACCAACCACCTCGACCTGCCGGCGATCGAGCAGCTCGAGGAGGCGCTCGAGGCCTACGACGGGGCGCTGCTGCTCGTCACGCACGACCGACGGCTGCTCGACACCGTCCGCCTCGACCAGCGCTGGCACGTCGAGGACGGCCGGGTCACCGTCACGCACGTCGGTTGACGACGTCCCGCCCCCAGGCCGGCGGGGTCAGCGCTGGCAGCCCGGGCAGCGGAAGAGGTTGCGCCCCGCCATCGTCTCCTTGACGATCGTCTCGCCGCAGCGCGGGCACGGCTTCCCGTGGCGTCGGTAGACGGCGTAGTGCGGCCGCACCCGCCCGGTGCCTCCCTTCGCGATGAGCGCCTCGGCCCGCTCGACGTCGCTGTCGGACACGAGGATCCGGCCCGCGCACACCCCGAGCGGCATGAGCCGCACGAGGTCGTCCCAGATGGCCGTCACGACACCGGCCGGCACGTCGCGCGCCGGCGTGTGGGGGTCCAGCTCGTGGCGGTGCAGCAGCTCGGCCCGGTAGACGTTGCCGACGCCGGCGACGAGCGACTGGTCCATGAGGACGGCCCCGATGGCGCGCCGCGTCCGCGCGAGCCGGTCGCGCACGGCGTCGGGCAGCCGGTCGTCGCGCAGCGGGTCGGCCCCGAGACCGGCACGCACCTCGCGCCACTCGGCGGGGGTCACCAGCTCGCAGACGATCGGGCCGCGCAGGTCGCCGACGTGGGTGCGGTTGACCATCCGCATCCGGACCTGGCCCGCCACCGGGAGGTCCGTGGGCGGCTCGCCGCGGTCGACGCGCCGGTGCTGCCGCACCCCGAAGCGCCCGAACAGCCCGAGGTGCACGTGGACGACCTGCTCGTCCTCGACGTGGATGGCCAGGTGCTTGCCGTGGGCCTCGGCGGACTCGACGCAGGCGCCGTCGAGGGCGGCCGCCGACTCCGCGAACCGGCCCTGGGGCGAGGAGAACCGCACCGGCGTGCCGGCGAAGGCGTCCTGCACCCGCCCGGCCAGCGCGTGGATCGTGTGGCCTTCGGGCATCGCCCCATCCTCGCCGCGAGGGGACGACAGCGGGGCCGGCGGTCCCTAGGCTCGACAGCATGGACGAGCACGGCGGCGCGAGCGCGGAGGGCATCCCCCTCGACGCGCTCGACTTCTTCGAGGAGCTCGCGGCCGAGAACACGCGGACGTGGTGGCAGGCGCACCGCGCCCGGTGGGAGGAGTCGGTGCGCGAGCCGATGGAGTGGCTCACCGAGGCGCTGACCGACGAGTTCGGGGCGGCGCACCTCTACCGTCCGCAACGCGACGTGCGCTTCAGCCACGACAAGTCCCCCTACAAGGACCACCAGGGCGCGCTGGCGGCCACCGTGCCGGGCGTCGGCTGGTACGTCCAGGTGTCGGCGGCCGGCCTGATGACGGGCGGCGGCTTCTACCCGACCGGTCCGGACCAGACCGCCCGCTACCGAGCGGCCGTCGACGCCCCGGCGACCGGCCAGGCGCTGGAGGCGGTCGTCGACCGGCTCGTGGGCCGGGGCTGGGAGACCGGCGGCGAGGCGGTCAGGACCCGACCGCGCGGCGTCCCGGCCGACCACCCGCGCCTGGACCTCATGCGCCACAAGCACCTCGTGGTGTCGCGGCAGCACGGCGCCCCGGACTGGCTCGCGACCGACGCGGTGCTCGACCGCGTGCGCGCCGACTGGCGGGCCGTCCGGCCGCTCGTCGAGTGGATGACCGAGCACGTCGGCGCCTCGCAGGCCCCGCGCCGGCGCTGAGGCGTCCGGCCGGCGCCAGCGGTCAGGAGTCCTTGAGCGGGTCGGCGTGCCGGTGGAAGAGCTTCCAGGAGCCGTCCTCGCGCCGGTAGAGCTCGGTGACGCGCAGGTCCATCGGGACGGCCGCGTCCTGCCCGGCCACGGACACGACGGACCGCTGGACGCCGACCCACCAGGCGAGGTCCCCCTCCTCGCCGGAGTGCAGCGTCTCGAGGTCGTTGCGCTCGGCCCCGGCCAGGCGCGCGGCACCGTCGGCGTTGGCCGTGTTCACCGCGTCGGCGCCGGCGACGACGGTGCCGCCCGGGCCGAGGATCGTCGCGGGGTCGCAGTGGGTCGACACCTCGTGCAGCGGGCCGACGTCGCCGGCCACGAAGGCGTCCGAGGCCGTCTTGCGGCGGCCCAGGTACGCGGAGAAGATCTCGTCGGTCATCGGTGCTCCGTTCGTCCCTCGTCACGGTAGCCGCGGGCGCCGACGGTGAGCCGCCTGCGAGGTGGGAGGATCGAGAGCGATGACGCTCACCGACCGCCTCTCCGCCGACGGCCCGCTGGGCGACCTCGGCGCCGACGCCGCGCTCGACGTCTTCGTCGAGTGGGCCGGTGAACGGGGCTTCGCGCTCTACCCCGCGCAGGAGGAGGCGGTCCTCGCCCTCGCCGAGGACGCGCACGTCGTCCTCGCGACGCCGACCGGCTCCGGCAAGTCCCTCGTCGCCGTGGCGGCCCACGCCCTGGCCCTCGCCACCGGCCGCCGCTCCTGGTACACCGCGCCGATCAAGGCCCTGGTCTCCGAGAAGTTCTTCGCCCTCGTCGAGACCTTCGGCGCCGACAACGTCGGGATGCTCACCGGCGACGCGGCGGTCAACCCCGGCGCCCCGATCATCTGCGCGACGGCCGAGGTCCTCGCCAACCACGCCCTGCGCGAGCGCGACGCCTCGGACGTCGGCCTCGTCGTCATGGACGAGTTCCACTTCTACGGCGAGCCGGACCGCGGCTGGGCCTGGCAGGTGCCGCTGCTCCTCCTGCCCGACACCCAGATGCTGCTCATGTCGGCCACGCTCGGCGACACGACCGAGCTCGAGCGCGACCTCCAGCGCCGCACGAAGCGCGAGGTCGTCACCGTCACCGGGGTCCAGCGCCCCGTGCCGCTCGAGTACGAGTGGTCCCTCATGCCCGTCCACGACGCGCTCGCGCTGCTCCTGCGCGACGACAAGGCGCCCGTCTACGTCGTGTCCTTCACCCAGGCCGGCGCGGTCGAGCAGGCGCAGGCCCTCGCCTCGGTCGACGTCGTCTCGTCGGCCCGCAAGGCCGCGATCAAGGAGGCCGTCGGCGGCTTCCGGTTCGGGAAGGGCTTCGGCCAGACGCTGCGCCGGCTCGTCCTCCACGGCATCGGGGTCCACCACGCGGGGATGCTCCCGAAGTACCGGCGCCTCGTCGAGACCCTCGCGCAGGGCGGCCTGCTCGCCGTCATCTGCGGCACCGACACCCTCGGGGTCGGCATCAACGTCCCGATCCGCACGGTGCTGCTCACGTCGTTGACCAAGTACGACGGCCGCAAGCAGCGCCTGCTGCGGGCGCGCGAGTTCCACCAGATCGCCGGACGCGCGGGGCGGGCCGGCTTCGACACCGTCGGGTACGTCGTCGTCCAGGCGCCCGAGCACGTCATCGAGAACAGCAAGGCCCTCGCGAAGGCCGGCGGCGACCCGAAGAAGGAGCGCCGCATCGTCCGCAAGAAGCCGCCGGAGGGCGTGCTGACGTGGACCGAGGCCTCGTTCGACAAGCTCGTGACCGCCGCGCCCGAGCCGCTCCAGCCGAAGATGCGCGTCACGCACGCGATGGTCCTCAACGTCCTCGACCAGTGGGAGGGCCAGCAGGACGCCCTGCACACCCTCGTCCTCGACAACCACGAGAGCGAGGAGCGGCGCGAGCGGCTCGTCGAGCGCGCGGTGCAGGTGCTCGGCTCGCTCGTGCGGGCCGGGGTCGTCGAGCCCGACGACGGCTCGCGTGTCGACGCGTGGCTGCCGCCCGAGCCGGATGTCGCTGCCGCAGAGCCCGACCGGGTTCCTGCCACCACCCCCGAGCCGACCCCGCAGCCGCTCGACGCCGGGGGGATGGGCGCGCTCGGCGAGGCGCTGGCCGCCGCCGGTCTCGCCCCCGCCGCGACGGAGGACGCCACCCCGGCCGCGCCGGAGGAGAGCGAGGACGAGGCGTCGCGCGAGATCACCCCGCTCGAGCGCTTCCTGCGTCGCGAGGGTCGTTGCTACGACGAGGGACCGTTCCAGGTCGCGCTCGACCTGCACGACGGCTTCGCCCTCAACCAGCCCCTGTCGGCGTTCGCGCTCGCCGCGCTCGAGCTCCTCGACCCGGAGGCGCCCGGCTACGCCCTCGACGTCGTCAGCGTCATCGAGGCCACGCTCGACGACCCGCGCCAGTTGCTCCAGGCCCAGCAGTTCGAGGCGCGCGGCGAGGCCGTCGCCGCGATGAAGGCCGACGGCATGGAGTACGAGGAGCGGATGGACGCCCTCGAGGACGTCACCTGGCCCAAGCCGCTCGCCGAGATGCTCGAGCTGTCGCTGCGCACCTACCGCCAGAGCCACCCGTGGGTCGACCCGCGCGACCTCTCGCCGAAGTCGGTCGTCCGCGAGATGTTCGAGCGCGCGATGTCGTTCGGAGAGTTCGTCGCCCACCACAAGCTGGCGCGCGCCGAGGGCATCGTCCTGCGCTACCTCACCGACGCGTACCGGGCGCTGCGCTCGACCGTGCCGCACTCGGCGCGCACCGAGGAGCTCGACGACCTCGTCGAGTGGCTCGGCGAGGTCGTGCGCCACACCGACTCCAGCCTCCTCGACGAGTGGGAGTCGCTCGCGCACCCCGACGGCGACGAGCCGGGCACCGAGGTCCGCCCGTCGACGGAGGGGCGGGCGCTGTCCGACAACCCGCGCGCGCTGCGGGTCATGGTGCGCCAGAGCATGTTCCGGCGGGTCGAGCTGCTGGCCCTGCGTCGCTACGAGGCGCTCGCCGCGCTCGACGGCGGCCTGACCGCCGAGCAGTGGCAGGAGGCCGCGGCCGAGTACCTCGCGGAGTACGGAGAGGTCTCCACCGGCCCGGCCGCCCGCGGTCCCCAGTTGTTCCGGGTCGACGAGGGCGACGGCACCTGGGTCGTCGAGCAGGTGCTCGACGACGAGGACGGCGACCACGACTGGCGCATCGGCGCGGAGCTCGACCTCGCCGCGACCGACGAGGCCGGCGAGCCGGTGCTCGTCGTCGCCCGCTTCGCCCCCCTCACCTGACGACGACCCTGCACCCACCCCCTCTCTCCGCGAACGTGTGTGAAATCGCCGGGGGTCACCGGCGGTTTCACACGCGTTCGCGGAAGGGGCGGGGGTGAGGGGGCGTCAGACGACGGTGCGCAGGCCCCGCCCGGCCACCCCGACCGACACCTCCTGCCCCCACCCGACGAGCAGCCGGTCGGCCTCGAGCCCGTCGGCGAACACGACGAGCGAGTCCGACGACACCCGCAGCCGCAGTGCCTCGTCCGCACCCAGCACCCCGGCGGTCAACGTCGTCCCGGTCGTCGGGGACGGCCAGGCCTCCCGGACGAACCAGGCGAGCCCCCGCTCGTCCGGGGACGGCAGCACCGCGTCGGGCGCGCTCGCCCGGGCGATGGACGCGCACCAGCCGGTGGCGCCGGTCCCGGTCCCGACGATGACGCCGGACGACGACTGCGTCTCGGAGCGACCGCGCCACGCCAGGTCGTAGCGCGCCGACTGGTGGCCGGGCTGGCCGACGTACACCTCGTTGAGGCCGCGCAGCTCCTGCCCGTCGTCGGTGCGGGCCACCACCATCGTCCGCTCGACGATGCGTGCCCGCCCCGCGACGACGGCGGCGAACAGGGCTGCCGCAGAGCCCGGGTCGTGCGGCACGAGGACGCCGGGGTTGGCCCCGGGCAAGGGGTCGAACCCGACGACCGGCTGGTCGCGCAGGTACTTGGCGACGTTGGCGACGAGGCCGTCCTGGCCGACGACCGCGACGACGTCGCCGGGCTCGAAGAGGAAGCGCGGCAGCTCGTCCCGCTCGACCTCGGCCCGCCGCCACTCCGCCGGAATGGCCCCGAGCACCGCCGCGACCGCCGCGCCGGTGCGCTCGTGGCGCTCGCGGACGGGGTCGACCGACTGCCCGCGCGTCCGGAGGAAGAACTCCGCCTGGCCGAGGGTCCCGTGCCGCGCGAGGAGCTCGTCGTACTCGGTGCGCCGGCGGACGACGACCGCCCGGGGTGTGCTCATCGCGCGCCGTCCTCGGCGCCCGCGGTGAGCCGGGCCAGCACGCCGCTCAGGAGGTCGGGGGTGAGCACGAGCTGGTCGACGTGGGGCAGGTTGCCGGCGGCCTCGCGGGCGGCCAGGGCCAGGAGCACGGCGGGGCTCGCCTGCTCGTAGGCCGCGAGCCGGGCGCGCTCGGCCTCCGCCTCGGCGGCCCCGGTGAGCCGCAGCGCCTGCGCCGACGCCTCGGCCAGAGCGGTCGTGCGCTCGGCCTCGGCCCGGACCCCGACCGCCTGCGCGGCCGCCTTCTCCTCGGCCTCGCGCCGGTCGTTGGCGCCCTGCTGGGCGACGAGGCGCTCGCGCCGGGCCTCGAGGTCGATCCGGCTGGCCAGCTCGTTCTGCCCGATGGCGGCCTCGCGCTCGACGGCGACCGCCCGCCGCTCGAACGTCGCCCGGTCGGCCTCCTGCTGGATGACCTCGCGCGCCGGGGTCTGCAGCGCGCGCTCGACGTCGGGCTCGGGCCGCAGCAGCCCGAAGCGCACGCCGACGACCTCGACGCCGACGGCGGTCAGGCGCTCGTCGACCGCGAGCGCCGCGGTGACCCGAGTCGCGAGCTCGGCGGGGGGCGTCGCGAGGGCAGCGCGCAGGTCGAGGCCGGCGAGCGTCGAGGTGACGGCGGCGGCCGCCGCGCCGTGGATCATCCCGCCGACCGTCTCGAGCGGGGTGCGCAGCCAGACGCCCTTCGCGACGTCGACGGCGAAGTCGACGCGGGTCGCGGCGAGCACGGGGTCGGCGAACCGGTAGGTGACGACGCCGGCGGCGCTCAGCTGCTGGAGGTCGGCGCTGCGCACCGGCACGAGGACCGACTGCTCGCGGTCGTCGACCGGCACCTCGCTGATCGCGGCGGACATCGGCCGGAACCAGAACGAGGTACCGGGACCGCTGTGCCGGACCCGGCCCCCGGCCAGGTGATGGACGTGCATCGTCGTCGTGCTGCGCAGGTGGGCGACGAACGGGTATCGGGTGATGGTGGCCATCTCTGCCTCCTCGGCTGGACTTATCGTTGATATGACGATAAGCCCCCGCCGCTCATCTCGTCAAGATGACGACAAGACGGTAGGATCGGGGCATGGAGCACCCGCCCTTCGCCGTCACCGTCGACCTCGTCGTCCTCACGGTGCGCGCCGGCCGGCTGACCGTGCTGCTCGTCGAGCGGGGCGAGGCGCCGTACGCCGGTGAGCTCGCGCTGCCGGGCGGGTTCGTCCGGCTCGACGAGGACCTCCTGGCCGCCGCCCGGCGTGAGCTGCGCGAGGAGACCGGGGTGGGCGACGGCGTCCACCTCGAGCAGCTCGCGACCTACGGTGCGCCCGACCGCGACCCGCGGATGCGCACCGTCTCGGTCGCCTGGCTGGCGCTCGCGCCGGACCTGCCCGAACCCACCGCCGGCACCGACGCCGTAGCCGCACGCTTCGTCGCGGTCGACGACCTCGACCTCGCGGCGCTGGCCTTCGACCACGCGCGGATCCTCGCCGACGGCCTCGAGCGGGCCCGCGCGAAGCTCGAGTACTCGCCGCTCGCCACCGCCTTCTGCGACGAGGAGTTCACCGTCGCCCAGCTGCGCGCGGTCTACGAGGCCGTGTGGGGGCATCCGCTCGACCCGCGCAACTTCCACCGCAAGGTGACGCGCACCCCGGGGTTCCTCGCCGAGACCGAGCGCACCTCGACGGCCGACGGCGGCCGCCCGGCCCGCCTCTACCGCCGCGGCACCCTCGAGGTCCTCAGCCCGCCCCTGACCCGCGGCGACACCTGAACCCCGCTCCACCGCGAACGTGTGTGAAATCGCCGGGGGCCACCGGCGATTTCACACGCGTTCGCGGGAGGGAGGGGGAATCCCTCGCGGCGAGGTCGTGTTGACGCCCCTCGGGTGGGACCACCACCCCCGTGCACGAGCACGTCCGGCGCGCCGCTGCGCCCGTCCCCCTGCAGACCACCCTCGGAAGGAACCCCGTGGCTTCCTCGACCGCCACCGACGCCCGCCACCCGGACGACGCCCCACCGACCCGCGCGCACCGCCGCCCCCGGTTCCCGTTCTGGGCGCAGATCATCGCCGGCCTCGTCGTCGGCGCGCTGCTCGGCTGGGTCGCGCGCACCTGGTCGGTCGACGGGCTGGCGACGACGCTCGACGTCATCGGCAGCAGCTTCGTCAGCCTGCTGCGCACCATCGTCGTCCCGCTCGTCTTCCTCGCCATCGTCGTCAGCGTCGCCCGGCTGCGCGAGGTGACGAACGCCGCCCGCCTCGCCGGCCAGACGCTGCTCTGGTTCGCGATCACCGCCGCGGTCGCCGTCGTCATCGGCATCACGATCGGGCTGCTCACCGACCCCGGCCTGCGCACGAGCGTCGACCGCTCGGCCGCCGCGGCCCCCGGCACCACCGGCTCGTGGACCGACTTCCTCCAGGGCATCGTCCCCTCGAACATCCTCGGTCTCGAGGGCAGCACGGGTGACGACGGCTCGGTCAGCCTCGGCTTCAACGTCCTGCAGATCGTCGTCGTCGCGCTGCTCATCGGCGTCGCCGTCCTCAAGACCGGCAAGAAGGCGGAGCCCTTCGTCGCGTTCTCCGAGAGCTTCCTCGCCGTCGTCCAGACGGTGCTGTGGTGGATCATCCGCCTCTCGCCGCTCGGCACGCTCGGCCTCATCGGCAACGCCGTCGCCTCCTACGGCTGGGACCTCCTCGCGCCGCTCGCGGTCTTCACCATCGACGTCTACGTCGGCTGCGCCATCGTCCTGCTCGTCGTCTACCCGGTGGTCCTGCGCCTGCACGGCCTCTCGCCGCGCAAGTTCTTCTCCGGCGCCTGGCCGGCCCTCCAGCTGGCCTTCGTCTCGCGCTCCTCCGTCGGCACCATGCCCGTCACGCAGTACGTGACCACCCGCAACCTCGGGGTGCCGCGCGAGTACGCCTCCTTCGCCGTGCCGCTCGGCGCGACGACGAAGATGGACGGCTGCGCCGCGATCTACCCGGCCCTCGCCGCGATCTTCGTCGCGCAGTTCTTCGGGGTCGACCTGTCCGTCACCGACTACCTGCTCATCGCGTTCGTGTCCGTCGTCGGCTCGGCGGCCACCGCCGGCCTCACCGGCGCCGTCGTCATGCTGACCCTCACCCTGTCGACGCTCGGGCTGCCGCTGGAGGGCGTCGGCCTGCTGCTGGCCATCGACCCCGTGCTCGACATGATGCGGACGATGACCAACGTCGCCGGGCAGGCGCTCGTGCCGACGATCGTCGCCAGGCGCGAGGGCATCCTCGACGAGAGCGTCTACGACGGCGACCGCGCGAGCGACCCCGTCGGCGACCCGGCGCTCGTCGCCGCCTGACCGACGCGCACTGCACCGCACCGTTCCTCGGTCGCCCGCACTCCCCTCGGGGCGTGCGGGCGACCCGCGGCGTCCGGCCCTGTGAGACTGGACCCGACCCCCACGGAAAGGCCGCCCCGATGATCGAGATCCTCGACGACCGACAGGTCGAGCGCGCCCGGGCCACCGGCGCGCTCGTCGGCGCCATCCTGGCGACGATGCGGGAGCGTGCGACCGTCGGCACCAACCTCCTCGAGATCGACGCCTGGACCCGGGCGATGATCGAGGACGCCGGGGCGACCTCCTGCTACGTCGACTACGAGCCGTCCTTCGGCCGCGGCCCGTTCGGTCACTACATCTGCACGTCGGTCAACGACGCCGTCCTCCACGGCCTGCCCCACGACCGCGCCCTCGCCGACGGCGACCTCGTGACCCTCGACCTCGCCGTCGTGCTCGGGGGCGTCGCGGCCGACTCCGCCGTGAGCTTCGTCGTCGGCACGCCCTCCCCCGAGGACGAGGCGCTCATCGCCGTCACGGAGCGCGCGCTCGCCTCGGCGATCTCCGTCGCCGCGCCGGGGGCGAGGTTGGGCGACGTCTCGCACGCCATCGGCGCGGTGCTCGAGGGCGCCGGCTACTCCGTCAACACCCAGTTCGGCGGGCACGGCATCGGCTCGACGATGCACCAGGACCCGCACGTCGCGAACACCGGTCGGCCGGGCCGCGGCTACACCCTGCGCCCGGGCCTGATGCTCGCCATCGAGCCGTGGGTCATGGCCGACACCCACCGCCTCGTCACCGACCCCGACGGCTGGACCCTGCGCAGCGAGACCGGCTGCCGCACCGCGCACAGCGAGCACACCGTGGTCGTCACGGAGGACGGTGTCGACGTCCTCACCCTCCCGCCGGCGGCCTGAGCGCCGGCTCCCCGCGAAGGACCACTCGATGACAGCCGTCACCACCGGCGCCTGACGCGCAGCACTGACCGGCGCGCGCGGTCCGGAGCAGGATGGCCCCGGGGGCGGCGCGCGGGCGCTGTCGGGACCGTCGGGGAGGACGCACCGTGAGCACGTCGACCACACGCACCGCACCACCGCACGGCGGCCCGCGGGTCCGGCCCGAGCTGCCCCTCGCCCGCGTCGTCACGCTCGAGGTGCACGACCTGAGCGTCGACCCGGGCCCCGACGGCTCGCGCCTGCACGGGCTCGACCTCGAGCTGCGGGCGGGCACCCTCACCGTCGCGACACCCGCCGCGCCGGCGCGGACCCTCGCCCGCGTGCTCGTCGGCGACCTGCCCGGCCGCGACGGCGACCTCGTCACCGGGCAGGGCCGCACGCGCCGACCCCTCGCGAAGACCTCGTGGACGGCGCTCGCCGCCCGCACGCCACCGACGACCGGGCGCCCCACCGTCGAGGTGCTGGACCAGGGCGGCCTCGCGGCCATCCGGCTCGGGGTCCACCTCGGCCTCGGTCCGCTGCTCGACCTCCCGCTCGCCGTCCTCGACGCCGCCGACCGGACCCTCGTCGGGCTGGCGCTCGCCCTCGCCGCGGCTCCCGACCTCGTCGTCCTCGACCTGCCCGCCGCCGGCCTCGACCCCGAGGGCCGCCGTCGTGTCCTCGAGACCCTGCGCGACCTCGTCGACGTGGAAGGACGGACCGTGCTCGTCGTCGCGGCGGCCGACCACCTGGACCCCGACGTCGTGGTGCTCCTCGACGACGTCGTCCGGCTGGACCCCTGCGCCGCGGAGCGCCCTGGCTGAGCCCGCTGTTACAGTCGCGGCGTCGTCCCACGGGAGGACGCACGGACCGACGGGGGCACGGTGAGGGACACGAGCGCGGGTGACGCCCGGATCGCCGTCGTCGCCTCGTGGGCGGTCGTCCTCGTCATCCTCGTCCAGGGCACCCTCTCGATGCTCACCCAGGTGTCGGACGAGCTGGGGCCCGCGCAGCGCGCGGCCGGCGTGGCGTCCGGGCTCGCAGGCGCCGCCCTCTTCCTCGTCGTCCAGCGGCGGACCCTGCGCGACCGCCCCGTCCCGCCCCTGCTCGCCGCGGCCACCGTGGTCTGCGCCACCGGCGCGTTCCTCGCCGCCGCGTGGCTCAACGCCGCGCTCGTCCTCGCGCTCGTCGGCCTGCGGCTCACGGGTCGTCGTCTCGTGCTGGCCGGCGGGGCCTACGCGCTCGGCATCACGGCCTTCATGCTCCAGCAGGGCGTCAACCCCTACCTCGCCTTCTTCCTCCTCGTCGTCCTCGTGGCGGTGGGCCTGCTGCTCTACGTGATGACGCGCCTGGCGGTCACGGTGGGTGAGCTCGCCCGGGCCCGCGAGACGGTGGCCCGGCTGCGCGTCGACGAGGAGCGGCACCGCATCTCCCGGGACCTGCACGACATCCTCGGCCGCAGCCTCGTCGCGGTCGGGCTGCGCGTGCAGACGGCGATCCGGCTGCTCGACCGCGACCCGCAGCGGTGCGGCGAGCAGCTCGACGAGGTCGCGCGGATGGTCACCGACGGCCAGTCCCGCCTGCGCGCCCTGACCCGCGGGCAGACGGTCACCGGCTTCGACGACGAGCTCGCGGCGGCCCTCGACCTCTTCGAGCGCCTCGGCGTCCGCGCCACGACCGACGTCGACGCGGCCGCCGCCTCCCGGGAGGGCACCGACCGGCTGGGGCCGCGCGTCCTGCGCGAGGCGGTGACGAACCTGCTCAAGCACGCGCGTCCCTCGTGGGTCGAGATCGGGCTGCGCCGCGAGGCGACGGCCGACGTCCTCGTCGTCGTCAACGACGGTGCGGGGGAGTCGGACCGGCCGCGCGGTACGGGCCTGGCCGACCTCGCGGCCCGGGCGGAGGCCGTCGGTGGCTCGCTCGAGGCGGGTCACGTCCCGGGGGGCCGGTTCCGGGTCATCTGCCGCATGCCGACGCTCCTCGGCGACGGGTCCGACGACGCCGACCTGGTGCGGTCTCTCCCGTGAGCTCGCCGGAGGGGCAGGGGACGCTGCGCATCCTCATCGCCGAGGACGTCGACCTCGTCGCGGAGGCGTTCGAGGCGCTGCTGTCGACCGAGCCCGGGTTCGAGGTGGTCGGCCGGGTCGGCAGAGGCGACGAGGTGGCGGCCGCCGTCGAGCGGCTCGCGCCGGACGTCGCCGTGCTCGACGTCGACATGCCGGGGATGAGCGGCATCGAGGCCGCCGAGGGCCTCACCGGGTGCGCGGTGCTCCTGCTCACGGCCCTCGAGGGTCCCGGGCACCTCCACCGCGCGCTGGCCGCCGGCGCCAACGGCTACCTCCTCAAGTCCGCCACGGGCCGCCGGCTCGTCGAGGCCATCCGCACCGTGGCCGCCGGGGGCACCGCCATCGACCCCGACCTCGCCGCCGAGGCCCTGCGGCGCGGGACCTCGCCGCTCACGGCGCGCGAGGTCGACATCCTGCGCCTCGTGGGCGAGGGACGCAGCACGGACGACATCGCGAGCGCCCTCTTCCTCTCCCGCGGGACCGTGCGCAACTACCTGAGCCACGCGATGGACAAGCTCGACGCCCGCTCGCGCACCGAGGCCTTCGCGCTCGCCGAGCGCCGCGGCTGGCTCTGACGCACGGCCTGCTGCGACCCCACGCCGACCTTCGACAGCGGTGACGCGGATCACGCACGCGTGCTCGCGGCTGCGACGACGGGGGCTAGCGTCGCCCGGGTCCGTGGTCGAGAAGCGTGCCGCAGGCGATCCCGCCCGCACCACTCCCCGGAGTCCGCATGCCCCTGACCCGTCGCCAGCTCCTCGCCGCCGCCGGTGCCGCCTCGGCACCCCTCGCGCTCAGCGCGTGTGGTGGCTTCTCCACCTCCGGCCGGGACAGCGGCGCATCCGCCTCCTCCGGCACCGTCACGTTCACGACGTGGGGCACCGACGCCGAGCTCGCCGGCCTCCGCGCCGCCATCTCCTCCTTCGAGCAGGCCAACAGCGGCGTCAAGGTCACGCTCAACTCGGTCCCGTACGAGCAGATGTTCACGACGATCGACGCCCAGCTGCAGGCCGGCAACCCGCCGGACGTCTTCCGCGTCCCGTACTACACGTTCGGCAGCTACGCCGGGCGCGGGCAGCTGCTCGACCTGAGCAGCCACCTCGACAGCGGCTTCTCCGACCGGTTCACCCCCCAGGCGTGGGCCGCGGTCCAGAACGGCGGCAAGCCCTACGGCGTCCCGCACCACACCGACACCTCGGTCATCCTCTACAACAAGGCGTTGATGGAGTCGGCCGGCGTGACCGACGTCCCGACGCGCATCGAGGACGCGTGGACCTGGCAGGAGTTCGAGGACGTCGCGAAGCGCCTGCGGCAGAAGCTCCCCGACGACAAGTGGCCCTTCGCGTACAACTGGCAGGGCAACGGCGTGACGCGCTGGCTCAGCTGGCTCTTCGAGGCCGACGGCCGCTTCCTCACGGAGGACCTGACGGCGGCGGCCATCGACTCCAACGCCGGCCGGGCCGCGGTCGAGTTCACGCAGGGCTTCTTCCGGCAGAACTTGGTGCCGCAGAACAGCTCCGTGAAGTCCTCGACCTACGCCGCGGACCTCTGGTACTCGGGCACGACGGCGATGAACTTCGGCGGCGCCTTCCTCGTGCCGGACGCCACGACCACCGCCGGCTTCGAGTGGGGCGTCACGTTCCCGCCGAAGGACGTCCGCTCCGCCGGCGACTTCGGCGGCAACGCCCTCGTCGCGACGAAGGCCGCCAAGGACCCCGCGCTCGTCGCGACGTTCCTCGACCACGTGACGCAGAAGCAGCCGATGGCCGACTTCTGCGCCGGTGCGTCGCTGCTGCCCACGCGCGCCGACCTGGTGCAGGAGGGCATTCAGTTCAAGGTCCGCCCCGAGCTCTCGCCCGTCTTCGTCGCCCAGGCCGGCGCCGTGCTGCCGCGTGACTCCGGGCAGGTCGCCTCGCCGTCGATGTCGGCGATCATCACCGTCCTCAAGGACCAGCTCGAGGAGGCGTTCGTCGGCGACCAGGACGCCGCGACGACCGTGCGCAACCTCGCCGACGGCATCGGCGCCGCCGTCGCGCGGTGAGCACCGTCCCCGCCGCGACCGCGGCCACCGCGCCGCCCGGCGTCGAGGCACCGGACCCACCGCGCCGGGGCCGGCGGGGGCCCCGGCGCGGCGCCGTCAAGGAAGCGCTCGCCGCCTACGGCTTCCTGGCCCCCGGGCTCGTGCTCCTCGGCACCTTCGTCTTCGTCCCGCTGGCCGGCGCGGCCGCCCTCAGCCTGCAGCGCACCAACGGGTTCGGCGACGGGGTGTGGGTCGGCCTCGACAACTACGCGCGGCTGTTCACCGACCCGGTCTTCTGGCGGGCGACGCTCAACACCGTCATGTTCACCCTCGTCGTGACGCCGGGGTCGATGGCCCTCGGGCTGGGGGCGGCCGTGCTCCTCAACTCGGTGCTCCCGGCCCGCGGCCTCTTCCGGTCGGTCCTCATCCTCCCGATGGCGGTCAGCGGTGTCGCGACGGCGCTCGTCGGCGTCCTCGTCTTCGACCAGAACAGCGGGTTCGCCAACGCCGTCCTGCGCGCCCTCGGCCTCCCCGGCGTCGACTGGCAGTCGGGCGGCACGGCGGCGTTCGTCACCGTCGTGCTCGTGACCCTGTGGTGGAGAGCCGGGTTCAACATGCTCATCTACCTGGCCGGCCTCCAGGGCATCGGCCGCGAGATGCTCGAGGCGGCGACGCTCGACGGCGCCGGGCCATGGCAGCGCTTCCGGTACGTCGTCGTCCCGATGCTCGGGCCGTCGTCGTTCTTCCTCGTCGTCATGAACGTCATCTACTCGTTCCAGGTGTTCGACATCGTCTTCGTCCTCACCGGCGGCGGCCCGCGCAACGCGACGACGGTGCTCGTCACCTACGCGTACGACAACGGCTTCGTCACGCGCGACCAGGGGTACGCCGCGACGATCGGCGTCTTCCTCCTCGTCGTCAGCCTCGCGTTCACCTGGCTGCGCTGGCGCACGAGCCGCACCAAGGACCTCGTCGGATGAGCACCGCCGCCCCCGTCCGCGCCCCACGCCGTCGACGCCGCGACCGGTGGATGCCCGCCCGCCTCGCCGCGGCGGTCGTCGTCTCGCTCGTCACGCTCTTCCCGTTGTACTGGATGGTCGTCGTCGCGCTGACCTCCCGCTCGGAGCTGCTCGGCGGCACGCTGCGCCTCGTCCCGCGCGAGCTGACGCTCGACAACTTCCGGCGGGTCCTCGACGCCTTCCCCGTCGCCGCGTGGGTCGGCAACTCCGTCGCGATCTCGCTCACCGTGGCGCTGCTCTCGGTGACGGTGAGCATGCTCGCGGGGTACGCGTTCGCGCAGCTGCGCTTCCCCGGGTCGACCGCGCTCTTCCTGCTCACGGTGGCGACGGTGATGATCCCGCTGCAGGTGATCATGGTGCCGCTGTTCCGGATCGTCACCTCCATGGGCCTGTTCGGCAGCTACTGGGCGGTCATCCTGCCGACGGCGGCCAGCGGCTTCGGCGCCTTCCTCGCGCGGCAGTTCGTCCTCGCCATCCCGCGCGAGCTGATCGACGCCGCCCGGGTCGACGGCGCCGGCCACCTGCGGATCTTCCGCTCGATCGTGCTGCCGCTCAGCCGGCCGCTGCTCGCGGTGCTGTTCTTCATGACGCTGCTGTCGTCGTGGAACGACCTCGCGTGGCCGCTGGTCGCGTTGCAGGACAACGCCCTCTACACGCTGCCCATCGGGCTGCTCTACCTCCAGGGGCAGCTCGGGTCCGACTACGGCGGCACGATGGCCTTCGCGATCATCACGGTGGCCCCGATGGTCGCGCTCTTCCTCGTCGCCCAGCGCTACTTCGTCGAAGGGTTCGCGCGCACCGGCATCCGGTGACCGTCCGGGCGGCGCGCCCCCTCCGACGCGCCACCCGGACGCTCAGGTCGGCCGGCCCACCGGCTCCGGGCGCAGTGCGTCGAGCGCCATGAGGAGCAGCATGACGACGCCGGTGACCACGGCCGCGGCGGCCACGGGCACCGCCCCCGCGACGACGCCGAGCAGCAGCCCGGCGACCCCGATCGCGGCGAGGGTCCAGCCGAGCGTGCCGAACACCGGTGCCCCGAACGCGCGGGCGAACGGCACGAAGTGCAGGCCGACGGCCACGACGACGACCGCGGGCATCAGCTCCGGCCGGTCGACCGCGTCGAGGACGCGGCGGCCGACGGCGAAGGCGGCGAGCATCCCCGCGACCGACGCGGTGTAGACGACCCCGGCGCCCGGCCGCGGGGGTCCGACGTCGCGCAGCCGCCGCGGTCGCAGCAGCACGGACCAGGCACAGACGAGCAGGGCCGCCGCCCACGCGAGCAGGGCCACCGTCGGCCACGCCCCGGGCAGGAGGCCACGGTTGACGTGCACGAACGCGCTGGCGCCGGCGCCGCCGATGAGGACGCCGAGCACCTGCGGGTGGAGGAGGTGCCGGATGCCGCGGTGGGGCCGGCCGGCGGTCACCGCAGCGGCCGGGCGCTGCCGCGTCGTCGTCATCGGGCGGTCCTCTCTCGCGGGTCCTCCCAGCCTGGCCGTGGGCGAGCGACCCGGACAGTGCCACCGGCCACCGACCCGGCATGACACCTGTCATCCGGGTGGACGGCAGCCGTCGTCGCGATGACTGGTGCGCACGTGGGGTGTCCCCTGTCGGCGGGCTGGGTAAGGATGGACGTCACGCCCGACCGGCCCCGACCGAGAGGAGCGCCACCATGTCCACCTCGACGTGGGACGCCAGCACCCTGACCACCCGCTACGACGAGGTCCGCTCGCACACCGAGACCCTCGCCTCCCCGCTGTCGCCCGAGGACCAGACGGTCCAGTCGATGCCGGACGTGTCACCCACGAAGTGGCACCGCGCCCACGTGACGTGGTTCTTCGAGACCTTCGTGCTCAGCGAGCACGAGCAGGACTTCGCGCCCTTCCAGGACCGCTACTGGTTCCTCTTCAACAGCTACTACGAGGGCATCGGGCCGCGGTACTCGCGCGCCGACCGCGGGTTCATCACCCGCCCGGGCGCCGCGGACGTGGGGGTCTACCGCGGCAACGTCGACGGACGCATGCGTGACCTCGTCGAGCGCCTCGACGAGGGCTCCCTCGAGAAGCTCGCGCCGACCATCGAGCTCGGCTTCCACCACGAGCAGCAGCACCAGGAGCTGCTGCTCATGGACATCAAGCACGTCCTCTCGCGCAACCCGCTCGAGCCCGTCTACGGCGGCACCCGGCCGGCGCCCAGCGAGCCGGACGCGCTCGGCTGGGTCGACGTCGAGGGCGGTCTCGTCGAGATCGGCCACGAGGGCGGCGGCTTCTCCTTCGACAACGAGCTGCCCCGCCACCGGCAGTGGCTCGAGCCCTACCGGCTCGCCGACCGCCTCGTGACCAACGGCGAGTGGCTCGAGTTCATGGCCGACGGCGGCTACCAGCGCCCCGAGCTCTGGCTCTCCGACGGCCTCGCGCGGGTCCGGGCCGAAGGATGGCGCGCGCCCCTGTACTGGACCGAGCACGACGGCGTCTGGCTCGAGCACACCCTCCACGGCACCTGGCCGGTCAACCCCGGCCTGCCGGTCAGCCACGTCAGCTTCTACGAGGCCGACGCGTACGCGGCGTGGGCCGGCAAGCGGCTGCCGAGCGAGGCGGAGTGGGAGCACGCGGTCGTCGTCGACGGCCAGGCCGACGCCGCGCACTCCGGCGGCAACCTCGCCGACCTGCGGCACTACCACCCGGCCGCGGCGCCGGAGCGGGGCGGCGAGCACCGGCTGCGCCAGGTCTACGGCGACTGCTGGGAGTGGACCTCGTCCGCGTACCACCCCTACCCCGGCTTCCACCCCCCGGCAGGAGCCATCGGCGAGTACAACGGGAAGTTCATGTCGAACCAGATGGTCCTGCGCGGCGGCTGCGCCCTCACCCCGCCGGCGCACGCCCGGCTCACCTACCGCAACTTCTTCCCGCACGGCTCGCGCTGGGCCCTGTCCGGGGTGCGGCTGGCCGACGGCGGTGCGCCCCAGGCCCGACCGGCCGACGCGGCGACGGGGGCCGACGCGTGAGCGGCGTCGTCGAGCCCCGGGTCCAGGTGCTCCTCGACCCCGACTGGGCCTCCGGCTCGCTCGTCGACGACGTGCGCCGCGGGCTCGGCGGCCGGCCGCGGCGGCTCCCCCCGAAGTGGCTGTACGACCCGGTGGGCGCCGACCTCTTCGACGAGATCACCCGGCTGCCGGAGTACTACCCGACCGAGGCCGAGCGGGCCATCCTCACCGCGCACGCGGCCGAGATCGCGCAGGTGTGCGACGCCTCGACCCTCGTCGAGCTCGGCAGCGGCACGAGCGACAAGACCCGCACGCTCCTCGACGCCTTCCGCTCGGAGGACCGCTCACACGGTCCCCTGGCGCGCTTCGTGCCGGTCGACGTCTCCGACGGCACGCTGCGCGAGGCCGCGTCGATGCTCAGCGTCCGCTACCCGGGGATGGCCGTCGAGGCCGTCGTCGGCGACTTCACCCTCCACCTCGGCCAGCTGCCCCGCGGCGACCGCCGGATGGTCGCCTTCCTCGGCAGCACGATCGGCAACTTCTACCTCGAGGAGCGGGCCGCCTTCCTCGGCGCGCTCGCCGACTCCCTCGACACCGGCGAGTGGCTGCTCCTCGGCACCGACCTCGTCAAGGACGCCGACCGCCTCGTCGCGGCCTACGACGACTCCGCCGGCGTCACCGAGCGGTTCATCCGCAACTGCCTGCTCGTCGTCAACCGCGAGCTCGGGGCCGACTTCGACCCCGGCGCCTTCAGCTACGTCCCCTTCTGGGACCCGCGGATGGAGCGGATCGACATGCGGCTGCGCGCCGAGGAGCCGCAGGTCGTCACCGTGCCCGGCGCGGACCTCGTCGTCGAGCTCGCGACCGGCGAGGAGATCTGTGTCGAGATCTCGACGAAGTTCCGGCGCGAGGGCATCGCCGCCGAGCTCGGTGACGCCGGGTTCACCGTCGAGCGGACGTGGACCGACGACGCCGGGGACTTCGCGCTCACGCTGGCGCGGCGCGACTGACCCGCGGCCGGGGGCCGGGCACGTTCCACACCGACCACCACCGGGCGGGCGCCGCGCCGGTGACCCCCTCGACGTCACGGAGACTGGGCAGATGCGACTCCACGGGGCCCACGTCCTCCTGACCGGGGCCACCGGGACGATCGGCACCCGCCTGGCCGACGGCCTCGCCACTCGCGGCGCCCGGGTCACCGTCACCGCCCGCAGCCGCGACGCGCTGGGCGCGCTCGCGGCCCGCACCGGCGCCCACCCCGTGCCCGTCGACCTCGCGACCCCCGGCGGACCCGCCGAGCTCCTCGCCGCCGCCCACTCGGCCCACGGCCCGCCCGACGTGCTCGTCCACAACGCCGCGGTCGAGCTCGTCGGCCGCCTCGACGACCTCGACGCCGCGTCCCTCGCGAGCGTCCTCGACCTCAACCTGCGCGCGCCGCTCGAGCTGACCCGCCTCGCCCTCCCCGGGATGCGCGCCCGCCGCCGCGGGCACCTCCTCTGGGTCTCCTCGCTCGCCGGGGTCGCGACCTTCCCCGGCCTCGGCCCCTACGGCGCGACGAAGGCCGGCCTCACCCGGGCGGCCGCCGGCCTGCGCCTGGAGCTGCGCGGCTCGGGCATCGGCAGCACCGTCGCCGAGCTCGGGCCGGTCGACTCCTCGATGATGGACCGGGCCCGGCAGCACGCCCCGGCCGAGGCGGCATTCGCCCGGGCCCGGCGGCTGCGGCTCCTGCGCGACCTCGACCCCGCCGAGACCGCCGAGGCGCTGCTCGACGCGGTCGAGGCCGGACGGCCGCACGTCCGGCTGCCCCGGCGCGCAGCGCCCTTCGCCGCGCTCGCCGCCGCTCCGGGCCTCGCGGTCCGGCTCGCGCTCACCGGGATCCGCGGATGAGCCACCGCTCGGTCCGCCGCAAGATCGCCGTCGCCACGTGGCGCCCGCCGGTCGAGGGACGCATCCAGGCCCGCGTCGAGGTCGACGTGAGCGCCGCGCTGGCCCACCTCTCGCGCCTGCGCGCGAGCACCGGCGTGCGGGTCACCCTGACCCACCTCGTCGGCGCCGCGCTGGCGCGGGGACTGCGGGCCGTCCCGGAAGCCCGGGCGCGCGTCGTGCTCGGGCGGCTGCACCCCATCGAGGACTGCACGATCGCCTTCGCCGTCGACATCGAGGAGGGCGTCGACCTCGCTCCGGTGCGCGTCGAGCAGGCGGACCGGCTGACCCCCGTCGAGATCGCGACCCGCGTGCACGACGCCGTGGGCGCGGTCCGGGGACGGCAGGACCGCCACCACCGCCGCACCAACGGCCTCGTGCGCGTCGCCCCGTGGTTCGTCATGCGGCCGGTCATGGCGACGGCCAGCCTGCTCGTCGGCGGTCTCGGGCTGCCCGCGTTCGGCCAGCCCGGTCGTCCGCTCGGCACCGGGTTCGTGTCCAACGTCGGGCCGCTCGGGCTCGACGAGGCCTACCTCGCGCCGGCCCCGTTCGCCCGCACGCCGGTCTACCTGTCCATCGGGGCCGTGCGCCAGCGCCCGGTCGCGGTCGAGGGGCGGGTCGAGGTGCGGCCGGTCGCGGTGCTCGTCGCGACGGCCGACCACCGGGTCGTCGACGGAGCGCACGCCGGCCGTCTGCAGTCGATCGTCGTCGCGCTGCTCACCCATCCCGACCGGATGGACACCCCCGCCTGAACCCCGACTTCTTGCGAGTTGAGCCGCTCGACACGCCGGTCCGACGCGCGTCGACCGCCGGAACTCGCAAGAAGTGGGAGGACGAGCGACGGGCTGGGGTCACTCGGGCGTCGGCCCGGTGCCCGCCTCCATGTGCTGGGCGAGGTACTGCTGGATGCTGATGCGCTCGATCGCCTCGAGCTGCGACTCGAAGAAGTCGGCGTGCCGCTCCTCGTCGCGCACCATCTCCTCGAAGATCGAGGCCGAGCCGTGGTCGCCGAAGGCGTGGCACTCCTTGGCCGCTGCGTTGAACTGCGCGATGGCCTCGAGCTCGGAGGCGTGCGCGAGGCGCAGCATCTCCTCGGCGGTCTCGCCGACCCGGATGGCCCCGAGCTTCTGGACGTTGGGGTGGCCCTCGAAGAAGAGGATCCGGTTGATGAGGGCGTCGGCGTCCTTCATCTCGTCGATGGACAGGTCGTAGAAGACCTTGCCGAGCTTCGTGAACCCCCAGTTGTCGAGCATCCGCGCGTGGAGGAAGTAGGTGTTCGTGACGGTGAGCTCGAAGGTCAGCGCCTCGTTGAAGAGGTCGACGACCCGGCGGTCAACTGGCTGCACGGAGGTCCTCCTGGTCGGGGGTCGTGGCCCGGCCGACGGTCAGGTGCTGCAGGTCGTCCATCGTGCGGGCCGTGAGCACGTCATGCTCGCAGACGAGGGCCTTGACCGTGAAGACGCAGCCGCCGCAGTCGGTGCCCGCGCCGGTCGTGCGGCAGACCTCGGCGAGGGTCGTGGCGCCCGCCTCGACCGCGGCGTGCACGGCGGTGTCGCTGACGACGCGGCACTGGCAGATGATCACCGCTGCTCCTCGCGCTCCGGACCCACGGACCTCCCGTGGTGAGGTACACCTAACCACATGAAGGTGAGGCTCACCTAAGAGTCCGCCGTCCGAGCCCCATCGCACCCCGCTCCGTCGCGCGCTACACCGCAGTAAGTGCTGCTCCAGCGGCACGTACTGCGGTGTAGCCCGCGCTGGGGACGAGTCGGGGGTCCGGTCGGGGGGCGCGGGCGACCTACCGTGGAGCCGTGCCGCCGCCGACCCCGACCGCCGCCCCGCGGATGCGTCGCGCCACCCCGGAGGACGCCGCCGACCTGCGCCGCGTCTGCCTGCGCACCGGCGCGGCCGGCCGCGACGCCACCGCCCTGCACGCCGACCCCGACGTGCTCGGCGAGGTGTGGGCGCAGCCCTACCTCCACGGTCCGGGATGCCTCGCGCTTCTCGTCGAGGACGACCTCGGGGTCGCCGGGTACTGCGTCGCGACCGCCGACACCGCCGCCTTCGAGGACTGGCTCGAGAACCGGTGGTGGCCGGCCCTGCGCGAGCGCCACCCCCGCGGCAGCGGCGCGACCCCGGCCGACGCCGCAGTCGTCGAGCGGATCCACGCCGGCCCGCGCACCGACCCCGCGCTGCTCGCGACGCACCCGGCCCACCTGCACGTCGACCTGCTGCCCCGGCTCCAGGGCGGCGGATGGGGACGCCGGCTCGTCGAGGCGGTGCTCGACGAGCTCGCCGCCGACGGGGTCGCCGGGCTGCACCTCGGCGTCGACCCCCGCAACCCCGGGGCCATCGCGTTCTACCGCCGCCTGGGGCTGCAGCCGCTCGGGGGCGACGAGGGCGTCACCCAGCTCGGCACGCTCCTGCCCCGGCCGACGAGGTCGACGAGGTCGACGAGGTCGACGACCTAGCCCACCGGCCCGTCGACGTCGGCGCGCAGCCCCTCCTCGACGACATCGAGCCAGCGGCCGACGTGCTCGCGCGCCTCCGGCGTGTCCGGGTAGCGGCAGCGCAGGTGCAGGCCGGAGCCGTTGACGACGAACCAGACCATCACGCCGTCGGTGCGGATCCGCGCCGAGACGTACTGCAGCTCCAGGGCCGGGTCGAGCTCCACCGGCAGCCGGCGGGTGTCGAGCCACGAGACCGCGAACATCCCCGGCGCCTGTGGCATCCC
Organism: Phycicoccus mangrovi; assembly: GCF_018729305.1. Lineage (NCBI taxonomy): Bacteria > Bacillati > Actinomycetota > Actinomycetes > Micrococcales > Intrasporangiaceae > Phycicoccus > Phycicoccus mangrovi. The sequence continues at coordinate 29,179 of NZ_JAHHWP010000010.1, forward strand.
GCCCCACGGCGCGAGGATGGGGGCGAGCGGCCAGGACCCGAGCGAGAGGGCCTCGCGCACCGCCGTGGCGCACGCGGCCGGCTCGGGGTCGAAGGACTCGAGCACCGCGTTGGTGATGAACCAGCCGCACGCGTCGTGCCAGCGTGGCTCGTAGCGGCTGTGGACGGGGAAGACCGCCCGCAGCGGGCGACCGGCGAGGGCCCGCGAGGCACGCGTGAGGGCCGACGTGGCCATCGCGACCAGGCGCACCCCGTCGGCCCGGGCCCGGACGGTCAGCCGCTCGACCTCCTCGGCGTCCAGCACGTCGCGCACCTCGACGACCTCCGGACGCGGGGTCGTGACGTCGCCGAGGGGGAGGGGGAAGAGGGGCATCACCCCGCCCTCGGCCTCGAGCACGTCCGCCCACCGGCGGCGCACCTCGCCGGGCGCCGGCGGCCGGGCCGCGAGCGCCGCGGTGTGCTCGGCGAAGGACGGCACCCGGGGCAGCGTCGCGCCCACCGCACGGCCGGCGACCACGTCGTCGAGGCAGGCCAGCAGGTCGCGGACGAGCACGACGAGGCTCCACATGTCGACGTGCGCGTGCTCGGCCGCGACGACGAGCGACGGGCGCGAGCCGTCCGAGGGCTCCACGAGGCAGATGCGGTGCGCCGGAGCCGAGTACGAGCGGCACGTCGCGTCGAGGACCTCCCGCAGCACCTCACGCGCCGGTCGCCCGTCCAGCGCGTGCTCGACCCACGACCCCGGCGCGACATCGACCTCGTGCAGCTCGACCTCTCCAGAAGCGCTCTGCGAGAACACGGTCCGCAGCGTGCCGTGCCGCCGGACGACGGCGCACCAGGCCTCCGCGAGGGCGTCCGGGTCCACGGCCGAGGGCAGCCGGACGGCCACGGCCATCCACGACCCGGGCCGGTCACCCTCGCCGACGTGCCGCCCCTGGTCGAACGAGACCGGCAGCGCCCGTCCGCGCGAGGGCGGCACGACCACGCCGAGGCTGCGGACGCGCCCGTCGGGGAGGGCCATCTGCGCGACGTTGGTCAGGCGCATGCCGCCGTACTCTAGGCGCATCCCCGACGACGGACGGCCCTGGAGGCGCTGTGCCCACGTTCGAGCTCGACGGCGCGACGCTCGACCACGACGTCGCCGGTGACGACGGCCCGCTCGTCGTGCAGCTGCACGGCCTCACCTCCTGCCGCGAGCGGGACGAGCGGATGGGCCTCGACCTCGCCCGCGCCCTGCGCCACCACCGTGTGCTGCGCTACGACGCCCGGGGACACGGCCGCTCGACGGGCGACCGGCACCCCGCGTCCTACGCCTGGCACCACCTCGCCGAGGACCTGCTCGCGCTGCTGGACCACGTCGCCCCCGGCGAGACGGTGCACGGCCTCGGCCCGTCGATGGGCGCGGCGACGCTGCTGCACGCCGCGCTGCGCGACCCGGGCCGCTTCGCGAGCCTCACCCTGGCCGTGCCCCCGACGGCCTGGACGACCCGACGCGCGCAGGCGGCCGCCTACCTCGCGAGCGCCGAGCTCGTCGAGCGCGAGGGCCTCGCCGCGTTCGTCGCCCGGGCGGCCACGACCGGACCGCCGCCCGCCCTCGCCGACGCGCCCCTCACCGAGCCGGCCGTGCCCGAGCACCTGCTGCCGAGCGTCCTGCGCGGCGCGGCCTCCACCGACCTGCCGCCCGCCGAGGCCCTGACCGGCATCGACGTGCCCACCCTGGTCCTCGCGTGGAGCGACGACCCGGGGCATCCGCTGAGCACGGCGGCCCTCCTCCATGAGCTCGTCGACGACAGCCGGCTCGTCGTCGCGCGCACCCCCTACGGGATCATGGCGTGGCCCGGGCTCGTCGCCGATCACGTGGCCTCGCACGCGGAGAGGGCCCGTCACCCCCTGCGGTGACGGGCCCTCTCGCGTGGTGCGGCGAGGATCAGGACAGGGTGTCCTTGATGTTCTCGCCGGTCTTCCTGGCCTTGGCCTCGGCCTGGTCGGCCTTGCCCTCGGCCTCGAGACGCTCGTTGTTCGTCGCGTCGCCGATGACCTCCTTGGCCTTGCCGGTGAGGTCCTGAGCGGCGTTCTTGGCCTTGTCAGCGATACCCATGGTGGTGTTCCTCTCTGTGGTGGTGGATGGGTCGGACGGGTGGTTCGGGGTGACCCGGAGGGGTCAGGTGGTGGCCGCGGTGCGCGGCGGCCGGTGCACCTTGACGCGGTAGCGGACCGGGACGGCGCCACCGGTGGCGGTGGCCACCTCGGCGTCGACGGCCGCGAGGTCGCGGCGCAGCTCGGTCAGCGAGGCGTCGTGGCGGGCCGTGACGGTGATCTCGACGACCCCGGCGTCGGTGCCGGAGCCCACGGAGCCGGAGGCCGACTCGGTGGCCAGCCGCGACTCCGCCGAGGCGGCGACGACGTCGGCGAGGGCACCGAGGCGCAGGCGAAGTCGCCCGTCCTCACCGCTCCCGGGCAGCGAGATGGCCCGGATGCCGACGCGCTTGAGGTGCGCCGAGAGCCACGACAGGCCGGCGACGACGAGCAGGACACCGACGACGGCGACGAGCCAGGTCCACCATGAGGCGGCGGCCCATGAGCCGGCGGCGGGGACGGCCAGGGTGTCGGCCGCGCCGAGCACACCGACCCACCAGAGGCCGAGGGCGACGCCACCGGCGAGGAGGAGCAGCCCGACGACGAGGGTCAGGGTGCGGTCGAGCCGCATCGCGGAGCGGGTCATCGCTTGCCTCCCAGGGTCGAGACCTTGACGGACACGCGCGGCGAGGGGTCGAGCCCCTCGAGGGCGTCACGGACGGCGTCCTGGACGGCACCCTTCGCACCGTCGCGGGCGGTGTCGACGACGGTGACCCGCAGCTTGACGGACCGCTTGGCGGCGCGGGAGCGGACGGTGACGACGCCGTCGACGTCGGAGGCCGCGATGTCGGCGACCCGGGCGACGTCGCGCGGCTCGAGCCACGCGTTCGTGCCGTCACCGAGCGACACCGCACTGCGGGGCCGACGACCGACGGCCCGCAGGACGAGCCAGAGGCCGACGAGCGCCACGAGCACGGCGACGACGAGCACCCAGACGTCCTTGCCGACGCCGTCGGCGAGCCAGCTCGCGGCGGGCTCGAGCCACGACGTGCCGGGCACCCAGCCGAGCGCGACGAGCGCGTCACGGACGGCGACGACGCCGAGCGCCACGAGGACGAGGGCGATGACGACACCGGTCGCGGTGGCCGGGGGCGCCCCGGCCGGGGCGTCGACGGCGGGCGTGGTGACCTGCGCGTCGCGGGAGGTCCGGGCCGGCTCCGTCCGGGAGACCGGCAGGGTCTCGGTGGTGCTCATCGGTGCCTCCTGTCCTGGGGCTCGAGGTGAGTGACGGTGACGTCGACCGCGTCGACGGTGGACCCGGTCACGCGGGCGAGGGTGTCGGCGACGGTGGTGCGCACCGCCGCGGTCGCGGCGTCGAGCGGCGTGGGCCACGCGAGCGCGACCTCCAGCCGGACGCGGACGTGGTCGTCGCTGCGACGGACCTCCACGCGGGGGAGGGAGCGCCCGACGAGCGCGCCGGCGCCGCGGTGCTCGACCACGTCGGGCGCGGCGAGGGTCGCGGCCCGGGCCGTCCGCTCGTAGACCCGGTCGTCGATGACGGTGCGTCCACGCGTGGCGGCCGGGGCGAGCCCGTCAGCCACGGTTCCGGTTCGGGACGAGGGCCCCGAGGTCGACCGAGCCGTCGCGCTGCGCGCCGAGCAGGAAGCCGGCGCCGCCGAGGACGATCGCGAGGAGGAAGCCGCCGAAGCCTCCGGTGGTCGCCGCGAGGGCGAGGAGGAGACCGGCGATGAGGCCGATGACGGGAGTGTTCATCAGGAGCTCCGTTCGGGGAGGGGGTCGGGGGTGTTCTCGGGGGCCGGGGCGGTGGGCGGGTCGTCGGGGGCGTCCTCGACGACGTCCTCGACGACGACGGTGACCGGGCCCGGTCGGACCGCGGCGACGGCCCTGCGGACGTCGTCGGCGACCGTGCGGACCGCCGAGCCGTGCTCGACGGCGAGGTGGACCTCGACGTGGTCGTCCGCGATGCGCAGCCCGGCGACCCGGCGCCCCGGCAGGAGCGTCACGGCCTCGCCGAGCGCGCCGGCGTGGAGGTCGACGACGCCGGGGACGGCGCGCACCGCGGTGGCGATGCCGTCGACGAGCTCGTCGCGCTCGGTCACTGCACGCGCTCGCTGGTCTCGTCGGCGTCGTCGTCGAGCGCCACGTCGTGGACGGTGATGTTGACCTCGGTGACCTCGAGCCCGGTCATCCGCTCGACCGCCGAGATGACGTTGCTGCGGATGGCCTCGGCGAGGTCGGAGATGGCGACGCCGTACTCGGCGACGATGTCGATGTCGACGGCGGCCTGCGTCTCGCCGACCTCCGCGGTGACGCCCTGCGTGTTGTCGACGCCGACGCCGGAGATGCGCTCGCGGATGGCCCCGACGGCGCGGGCGGCGCCGCGGCCGAGGTCGGCGACGCCGGAGACCTCACGGGTCGCGATGCCGGCGATCTTGAGCACGACGGTGTCGGCGATGACGGTGCGGCCGTGCGAGGTCTCGAGCTCCGAGCCGGCGCCCCGGGCCGTGTCCTTCGCCGTGGTCGCGACGTCCTTGGGCGTCCCCTTCGCGTCCTGCGCGAGGTCCTTGGTGGAGAAGCTCCCGGAGGCGGTGCTGCCGGACTGCGGGGTGGCGGTGGTGTCGGTCATGACGTCAGCTCCTTGTGGGTGGTCCGTTGTCGTTCACCCCGTCAGTCGCGGTGGGGACACGAAACCGCACGCGAGATCCTGTGTGACCCGCGTCACATCTTCTCCGCCCGGGTAACGCCCTCGTCGTGGAGCAGCGTTGTCGCAGGTGAGACGGCCGATGGGGCCGCCCGAGACGGAGGTGCCGAGCCGCGTGAGCGCGACCCTGCAGGGTGCGGTGACCTCGTCGTCACCCTCCGCCTCCCGGGACGAGGACCTCGCACTCGCCCGCGCCGCCGCGCTCGGCGACCGGCGCGCCTTCGAGACGATCGTGGCCCGGCACGGCCCCGCGCTCACCCGGTACGCCCTGCGCGCCACCCCGGACCGCGGCGAGGCCGAGGACCTCGTCCAGGACGCCCTCGTCGCGGCGTGGCAGTCGCTCGACCGGTTCGACGGCCGCTCGGCCCTGCGGACCTGGCTCTTCGGCATCCTCGTCCACAAGGTGCAGAGCTCGCGCCGGCGTCGCAGGGCCGTGCCGGTCACCGACGAGGTCCTCGACCGCCCGGACGACGCCGACCCCGTGCAGGCCGCGTCGGAGCTCGAGCTGCGCGAGGCCCTCGAGGCCGCGCTGCGCGACCTCCCGGAGAAGCAGCGCTCGGTGTGGGTCCTCGTCGAGGTCGAGGGTCTGAGCCAGGCCGAGGTCGCCGAGGTGCTGCACACGACCCCGGACAGCGTGCGGGGTCAGCTGTTCCGCGCACGACGCGCGCTCGCGGAGGGGATGAAAGAGTGGCGGGCATGACGGGACCGGACCCGGCGGCGGAGCGGCCGCTGACCACCGACGAGGAGGCCCTCCTCGCCCGGTCCGCGCGGCTGCTGGCCTCCGAGGACCCCGAGGCGTTCATCGACGTCTCGGCGCGCGTCCGCTCGACGGTGCGCGCCACGACCCGGCGCTCGCGCCCGGTGCACGCCACCTTCCCCTCGCCCGCCCCGGACGACGACGTCCTCGTCGTGCGCGAGTGGGTGCTCGTCGGTGTCCTGCGCGAGGCGGTGTCCGCGCTCGTCGGCGTGACCCCCACCCAGATCCGCGTCGGCCTCGAGGAGGATCGCTGCACCTCGGTGGCCGTCCACGTCACCGCCACCTACGGGGCGGTCCTCGCCGATGCCGCGAGCGCCGTGCGGTCGACGGTCGCGCGCGCGGTCGTCGACACGCTCGGCGCGGACGCGCTGCCGCCGGAGGGCGTGCCCGTCGAGGTGACCATCGACGACGTCATCGTCTGACGCCGTTGGAGTGCCGGTCTGCCGCGGACACAAATCGACGCTTTCGACGATTGATGCACACCCGAGCAGAGTCCGGCGTACAGAAATCGACACATTCGGCGATTGCTGCACGCCCCACAACCGCCGGCGTACATCAATCGACACATTCGACGATTGCTGCACGCCCCCCACGACCGCCAGCGTGCAGCAATCGACACATTCGGCGATTGCTGTACGGCTGTGCGCGCCACGGGTCAGGAGCTCGCGGCCTCGTCGGACTCGTCCTCGGGCTGCCAGACCGGTGGGTCGGCCGGCGTGAGGTCGGGGTCGTCCTCGGGCTGCCAGACCGGCGGGTCGGCCGGCGTGAGGTCGGGGTCGTCCTCGGCGAAGGTGCGGATGCGGCCGACCTCGGTGTTCGGACCCTCGAAGCGGACGGTCACCCGCCCGACCCCGCTGCCCTGCACCCAGCCCCGCCCGTGCTCGGCGTGCTCGACGTCCTGGCCGGGGCGCCACGGCGAGCGCGGCGCCGGCTGGTCCGCGGCCGGCGCCTCGTCCCCCGGGTCCGCCGGTTGCTCGACCGGCAGCGCACCCCCGCCGGCATCCGGCCGGACGAACTCGTCGTCGTCCTCGACCGTGCTCGTGCGCACCGGGCCCGGCCGGTCGTCGAGGAGTCCGTCGAGCAGGTCCGGCTGCGTGTAGAGCGAGAGGCCCGAGACGCCGACGCCGAGCAGCCGCAGGCCGTCCGCGACGTCGAGGCCGTCGAGCAGGCGCAGCGCCTGCCGCAGGACCACCGCGTCGGCGTCGGTCGGCTGGTCGAGGGTCGTCGAGCGGGTCAGCGTGCTGAAGTCGTGGCGTCTCGCCTTGAGGACGACGGTCCGTCCCGAGAGCCCGTCGGCGCGCAACCGCTCGCCGACCCGGTCGGTCAGCCGGCGCACGTGCTCGGCCAGCCGGACCCGGTCGGTCACGTCGGTCTCGAACGTCGACTCGGCCGACACCGACTTCGCCGCGCGCTCGGTGACGACCTCGCGGTCGTCCTCGCCCCGCGCGAACGCGTGCAGCTGCGTGCCGTGCGCCTTGCCGAGCAGCGCGACGACCTCGTCGAGGTCGAGCGCGGCGAGCCGCCCCACCGTCGCGATGCCGTGCGCCGTCAGCCGCGCCGCCGTCGCCGGGCCGACCCCGGGGATGGCGCGCACGGCCATCGGGGCCAGGCGCTCGGCCTCCTCACCGGGCGGCACGACGATCTGGCCGTCGGGCTTGGCGAGGTCGGAGTGGATCTTCGCGACGAGCTTGCTCGTGCCGGCGCCCACGGACGCGGTGAGCCCGGTCCGCGCGTGGATGCGGCCGCGCAGCCCCTCGACGAGCTCGGTGACGAGCTCGACGTCGGCCTGCGGGTGCTCCGGGGTGAGGTCGAGGTAGGCCTCGTCGATGGAGACCTGCTCGACGAGCGGCGTCAGCTCGCGGACGAGGTCCATCACGGCGTGCGAGGCGTCGCGGTAGGCCTCGAAGCGGGGGCTGAGGAAGGCCGCGTTCGGGCAGCGGCGGCGGGCCTCGGCGGTCGGCATCGCCGAGCGGATGCCGAAGACGCGCGCCTCGTACGACGCGGTCGACACGACGCCGCGGCCACGGACCCCGCCGACGACGACCGGCTTGCCGCGCAGCGACGGCTTGTGGAGCTGCTCGACGGCCGTGAAGAACGCGTCGAGGTCCAGGTGGAGGATCACCGGACGCGCGCGCACGCCCCCAGTCTGCCTCCGCCCACCGACCCCGCCCGGACGGCCCGTGGCGGCTGCGGCCTCAGCCCCGGGCGAGGCGCTTCTGGCGGCGCGAGTCGCCGGCGTGGAGCGCCCACGCCATGAGCGCCGGCTGGAACGCGAGCCGGGCCAGACGCTTCTCGTCGGTGTCGAGGCCGAAGCCGTCCTTGCGCTCGAGCCACTGCGCGACGTTGCCCGGGAAGACCCCGAGGAAGAACAGCGCGCCGACCCGCCCCATCCGCGCCCGCGACGGCTGGCGCCACGTGAGGAGCGTCGCCGCCCCGAGGGCGATCTCGGCGTAGCCCGACCACACGACGACGTCGTCCGGGTCGAAGGGCATCCACTCGGGCACCTGGGCCTGGAACTCCTCGCGCTTGCTCGTGAGGTGTGCGGTGCCGGCCCCGACGAGCGCGGCGCCGAGGGCCACCTTGCTGAGCGCGCGCAGGGCGCGCCCGGTCTTCTCGCGCCGGGTCGGGGTCTCGTCGTGGTGCGTCATCCCCCCAGTGTGTTGGGTCGGCGGCCCGCACGGGGGCGTCGGTGACGGCGGCATCACCCTCCACACGATCTCCCCACGTCCTGCGCCCGCCGCACCCACGGGTGCCCCGACCCGGCGGCGAGGATGGGCGCATGGTTCCGGGGGAGGACGAGGTGGGGGCACCGCCGCGTGACACGACCGTCGTGGGGTGGCTGGTGCTCGTCGGCGGCCTGCTGTGGATGCTTTCCGTGGGCTGGCGGGCCGACGTCTACTGGGGGTTCTTCCTCGCCGAGCCGTCGTGCCTCGCGGCGGGCACCTGCACCAGGGAGGACCTCGGGCAGCACCAGCAGGAGGCCTGGGCCGCTTTGGGTCCGCCGACCCTGCTCGCGGTCGTCGGTGCCGCCCTCGTCCTCGGAGGTCTCGTGGGGTCGGGCGGGCGGCTCGTCGACCGCGATCGCGGGGCCTGGTGGCTGCTGCACCGCGCCGTGTTCGTCACCGTCGGGGTCGGCGTCGTCGCGGTCATCCCCCTGGCGGGCGCGGCCGTGGTCTCCCCGCCGCTGGGCGCCGCCGGGCTGGCCGTCGTCCTCGTCCTGCTCGGGGTCGCCCTGCACGCCGCCCTGCGGCCCCGACGTCCTCGGCCGGACCCGGGGGTCAGCGAGGGGCGGCCCACGCGCTGAGGGACGCGGCGAGCATCCGGGCCGTGCGCTCGAGGTCGGCCGCGGTGCTCGCGAGCGCGCGCTCGAGCGGCCGGGGCCCGTCGCCGACCGGCCAGACCGCCACGAGGTCGTCGAGCACCCGCTCGTGCCCCGGGCCGAGCGCGCCGACGAGCGCGACCGCCGGCACACCGACGCGGGCGGCCACCCGGGCGACGCCGACCGGCACCTTGCCCGAGGCCGTCTGCCCGTCCAACCGCCCTTCGCCGGTGATGACGAGCCGCGCTCCGGCACAGGCGGACTCGAGGCCCACGGCGTCCGCCACCAGCTCGACCCCCGAGGTGAGCCTGCCGCCGAGCACCGCCTGCACCGCGTAGCCGATGCCCCCGGCCGCGCCGGAGCCCGGGTGGTCCGGGTCACCGCCGACGACCGTGGCGAACCGCGCGAGCACGGCGTCCAGCGCCTCGACGTCGGCCGGGCGGGCCCCCTTCTGCGGACCGAACACCGCTGCGGCACCGGCCGGCCCGGTGAGCGGGCTGGTCACGTCGCACGCGACGTCGAGGCGCACCTCGGGCAGCCGCGGGTGGAGGCCGGTGAGGTCGACGGACGCCAGGTCGCGCAGGCCGAGCGGGGTCGCCGGCACGTGGGCGCCGGCTGCGTCCAGGAACACGACGCCGAGCTCGGCGAGCATCCCGGCCCCGCCGTCGGTCGTGGCACTGCCGCCGAGGCCGAGCACGACCTCGTCGGCGCCCGTGTCGAGCGCGTGGCGCAGGAGCACACCGGTGCCCGCACTGGACGCGCGCCAGGGGTCGAGCTCGCGCCGGGTCAGCCGCTCCAGCCCGGAGGCCGTCGCGACGTCGACGGCGACCCGCGCCCGTCCGGAGGCGTCGGGGCCCAGCACCCCGTAGCCGGCGGCCACCGGTCGCCCGAGCGGGTCCGGCGCCTCGACCTCGACCCAGCGGCCGCCCGTGGCCGCGACCATCGTCCGCGCCGTGCCCTCGCCCCCGTCGGCCATCGGCACCTCGCGGACCTCGCTGTCCGGCAGCGCGGTCCGCCATCCCCGGGCGACGGCCGCGGCGACCTCCGCCGCGCCGAGCGCCCCCTTGAACGAGTCCGGCGCGACGACGACCACCGGGGTGCCGGCGTCGGTCGCGGTGCTCACGCCCTCCACCCTGCCGCAGCCCGGACCGTCCGACCAGCCGTCCGCGCCGACCGGACGATGCGGTCTCCACGATATCTCCACACCGTCCGCCGGATCGCGTCACACCCTCGTCGCGGACGTCCTGCACGATGAGGTCATGACCGGGGGGCGAAGGGTGTGGGTCGCGGGTGTCGTCGCCGCGCTGCTGACGACCTCCGGGTGCTCGGCAGCGGTGTCACGGACGATCGACGGGCTCGCGCTCGACACCCTGACGCAGGGGCTCGACGATGCGCTCGCCGGGCTCGAGGTCCGCAGCAGCGCGCAGGTCGAGGCGCTCGTCCGAGATGCGCGGACCGTCGTCGTCGACCCGGAGCGCACGGACAGCGGTGTGGGACAGGTCGAGTACGCGACCTACGGCGAGCGCGAGGGCGGACGGGCCGCCGATGCGGCGATACCGGTCGTCGTGTGGCACCGCACCGTGGGCGGCGGGCCGTTCGTCGACGACGGGGGCGTGTGGCACGTCGTCTGCGCCCGCCTGTCGGTCGACCGTTCCCGCACGGCCTTCGCCGCGGAGCCGGTCGGGTGCCCCGACGACGTCACCCTCGAGCCCGTCCAGCCCGCCGGCGACGACCCGGCCCCCCACCTGGACCTCGACCCTCCGGACGCGGGAGAGCTCGTGACCGGCTCGCCACCACGGCGGGGGAGTTCGAGCGTGGCGCTGCGCCCCATGTCCCGGGGCCGAGCCGACCCCTGCGCCGCCGACGACCTCGACCTCGCCCTCGGTCCGCCTCAGCGCCTCACGGGCTACGACGCCGTGCCCCTCCTCGTGGTCAACACCGGCCCCCTCGCGTGCCGCCTCGCCGCAGCGACCGGGCTGGTGCTCGTCCGCGACGGCGAGGACGTGCCCGTCCGGACCACCCCGTGGCGCGGCGAGGTCGTCCTCGCGCCCCGGGAGTCGGCCTCCGCCCTCGTCACGTGGCGACCGGTCCAGGGCATCGACGGGGCCGCCGCCCAGCGGCTCTCGGTGCTCGGGTCGGCCGGGCCCGATCTCCTGCCGGTCCGGCTCGCGTCCTCCGCGGGGACCGGCGTCCCGACCGTCGGCCCCGGCGCCGAGGTCACGTTCTCGCGGTGGGAGCGCCGAGGCTACGGAGCAGGCGGCGGGGAGGACCCGGTGCGTCCGGACGTCGCGCCCCGGTGCCGGCCCGAGGAGCTCGCCGTGACGAGCGAGCACCCGGACGCGGGCTCCGGACGGCCGCTCCCTCCCTCGGTGCGGGTCCACCTGACCGCCGTCACACCCTGCCTGCTCGTCCCCGGCGTCTCCGCCCTCCCCGACGGCGTGCCGGACGCCGTCGAGGGCCCGCCCGTGCTGCTCGCGCCGGGGGAGGCTGTCGACGTCATCACGGTGACCGCCGGGCCGGACCGTCCGGGCGAGGTCCTCGTGGCCGATCGGTGGGTGGCGGTCGAGAACGCGCCCCGAGCGTGGTGAAGCCCTCGTCCGCTCCTCCTGACAACCGGGTTACCCGTGGGTACGGTGACGGGGTGAAGCGGCCCGACCTCACCGTCCTCGCCATCCCCGCCTTCGTCGGCGCGATGGCCGCCGAGTACTGGTGGCAGAAGCGCCACCCCGCCCCGGCCGGGACGACGCGTGCCGGCGACTACGAGCTCGCCGACACCGTCGCGAGCCTGACGATGGGCGTCGGCAGCCTCCTCGCCCCGTTCGTCGCGAAGCGCCTCCTCGACCCCGTGACGCCGGGGAAGGGGCGCGGCGCCCGCTGGCTGATGGGCACCGCCGTCGCCGCGAGCGCCGCCACCACCGTCCTCGACGTCGTGCGTCGCCGGCGGGCCGAGGGCGGCCTGCCGGCGGCGGGGAGCATCCCGGAGGAGGCCCGGCAGGTCCGTCGCAGCACCACCCCTGCGGACACCGACCCCGACGCCGTCCCCGCCCTGCGCCGCGTCACCGGCGGGATGGCCGTGGCCGCGGTCGCGTCGACGGCCCTCACCGTGGCGACGACCTGGTCCGCGCAGACGAGCGGTGAGAAGCTGTTCGCCCGTACCGGCCGCGACCTCGGCACCGGCCTGCTCGCCAACACGGTCGCGCTGCTCGGCTGGGACGCCATCTACTACTGGAACCACCGCTTCAACCACGAGAGCCGCTGGCTCTGGGCGATGCACGTCGTGCACCACAGCAGCGAGCGGTACAACCTGTCGACGGCGCTGCGGCAGCCCGTCGCCGAGGGCGTGACGATGAGCGTCCCCTACGGCCTGCTCGCGCTCGCCGGGGTGCGGCCGAGCGTCATCGAGAACGCCCGCGCCCTCAACCTCATCTACCAGTTCTGGATCCACACCGAGGCGGTCCGCTCCATCGGGTGGCTCGAGAAGGTCCTCAACACCCCGTCACACCACCGGGTCCACCACGGGTCCAACTCGCGCTACCTCGACCGCAACCACGGCAGCATCCTCATCGTGTGGGACAAGCTGTTCGGCACGTTCGAGGAGGAGGACGAGCCGGTCGTCTACGGGCTGACGAAGAACATCGACACCCACAACCCGGCGGTCATCGCGACCCACGAGTGGCGCGACATCGGCCGCGACGTCGCGGGGTCGCAGACCTGGCGCGACCGCTGGTCCTTCCTCCTGCGCGGCCCGGGGTGGGCGTACGACCGCCACCGGGCCCTCGCCGCGGCGGGCGACCCGGCGATGGAGCCCGCGCCGCCCGCACCGGTGGCCGCCTGAGCGACCACCCCGGGCGGGCGGGCGCCGGGCTCAGAACGCGTAGGACCCGAACCGGCCCCACGCGACGAACGCCGCGAGGAGCAGCAGCACGACGTTGACGGCGATCATCGGCGTCTCGCCGCGACGGGCGTGGACGACGGCCGCGCCGACCATCGTCAGCGCGAGCCCCGTCGCCGCCAGCGGCACGAGGACCGGCGCGATGCCGGTGACGGCGGGCAGGACGAGGCCGAGGGCGCCGAGCACCTCGACCGTGCCGATGCCCTTGACGGCGCCGGCCGAGAAGTCCTCGACCCAGCCGAGGCCCGACTCGGCGAGCGCCGCCTTCGGGCGGGAGAGCTTCATGGCTCCGGCGGCGAGGAAGGCGAGGGCGAGCACGACGGCGACGACCCAGAGTGCGATGTTCACGGGGACCTCCAGTGGGGTGGTTTCAGTTCATGCGTGAACTCACCACCAGCATCCGGCATTCCCGCCGCGGACGTCAATCACTTGAGGCGTGAAGTAATGTGCCCGCATGGCCGACGACGCGCCCCGCTGGCTGGACGCCGACGAGCAGCGCGCCTGGATCCTCGTGTCGCAGCTGACGATGCGCCTGCCGAGCGCCCTCGAGAGCCGGATGCAGGCCGTCGCCGGCCTGGGCTACTTCGAGTACCTCGTCCTGTCGGGGCTGTCGATGGCGCCCGGGCGGCGGCTGCACCTCAAGGACGTCGCGCGCTTCACCGGGAGCTCGCTGTCCCGGCTGTCGAACACCGTCCGCCGCTTCGAGGAGCGCGGCTGGGCTCGCCGTGAAAGCGACCCCGAGGACGGCCGCTCGACCTACGGGGTGCTGACCGACGCCGGGCTCGAGGTCGTCCGGCGCGCGGCGCCGTTGCACGTCGAGGAGGTCCGCCGGCTCGTCCTCGACCCCCTGACCGCCCGGCAGCTGGCCACGCTCGGCGAGGCGTCGCGCCGCATCGTCACCGCTCTCGACCCCGACGGTCCGATGGAGGCGTTCGTCGACCCGGAGTGACCTGCGTCACTCCCTCGCGAGCGTGCGGTTCGGGACACTCCGCGCGACTCACGGGGTGAACAGGGACCGCCCCGGTCCCACCCCGACCACGAGGAGGCCCTCATGGCCAGCACCAAGAAGTCCGCGTACACCGCCCTCGGCTGGGTCGCCTGGCAGGCGCTCGCCAAGGTGGGCGTGCCGCTCGCCAAGCGCAAGGTCGCGAACCGCCGCCGCCCGCGCTGACCACCCCCCACCGCGAACGCGTGTGTACTCGCCGGGCAGCCCCGGCGAGTACACACGCGTTCGCGGCAGGTGAGGGGGCCTGAGCGATTTCATCCCTTCCCTCACGTGAGGGTAGGGTTGCCCGGTCCCGCCCCCCGACCGGAAGCCCGCGCATGCCTGCCCCCGAGACCGCCACCGACCTCCAGATCGGCGACGTCGCGGAGCGGACCGGCCTCAGCCTGAAGACGATCCGGCACTACGAGGAGGTCGGGCTGCTGCCCGAGTCGCGGCGCAGCCCCGGCGGCTTCCGCCTCTACGGCGAGCCGGCCGTGCGCCGCCTCCTGCTCATCATGCAGATGAAGCCGCTCGGCTTCTCGCTCGAGGAGATGGCCGACATCATCGCGCTGCGCGAGCGGCTCGCCTCACCGCGGCTCTCCGAGCGCACCCGTGCCGGCGTCGTCGAGCAGCTGGCCGCGTACCAGGCCCTGGCCGACGAGAAGCTCGCCGACCTGCGCCGCCGCGTCGACAGCGCGGAGCGTTTCGCGCGCGAGCTCCAGCAGCCCCTCGCCTGACCCGACCCGCCCAGCGGGACCGCCCCACACCAGACCACCCCGGTCGACGACGCCCGGGAGCCCTGCCCGCCGACCCGCGGGCCGACCCCCGGAGCTCACTCACCGTGTCCGACACCGCCATCGCCCCACCGCGCCCCGAGGCCGACGACGTCACCTCGGTGCGCGCCGCCCTCCGCTCGCCCCGCCGCCTGCGCACCGAGGTGCTCGCCGGTCTCGTCGTCGCCCTCGCCCTCATCCCCGAGGCCATCGCCTTCTCGATCATCGCCGGCGTCGACCCCCGCGTCGGCCTCTTCGCCTCGTTCACGATGGCCGTCTCGATCGCCTTCCTCGGCGGCCGCCCGGCGATGATCTCGGCGGCCACCGGCGCGGTCGCGCTCGTCATCGCCCCCGTCGTGCGCGAGCACGGGATGGAGTACCTGCTCGCGACCGTCGTCCTCGGCGGCGTGATCCAGGTCGTCCTCGGGCTGCTCGGCGTCGCCCGGCTCATGCGCTTCGTCCCGCGCTCGGTGATGGTCGGCTTCGTCAACGCGCTGGCCGTCCTCATCTTCATGTCGCAGGTGCCGCACCTGCTCGGGGTGCCGTGGGCGGTCTACCCGCTCGTGGCGGCCGGGCTCGTCGTCATGGTCCTGTTGCCGCGGCTGACCACGGTCGTCCCCGCGCCCCTCGTCGCCATCGTCGGCCTCACCGTCGTCACGGTCGGGTTCGCCGTCGCGGTCCCCACCGTCGGCGACGAGGGCCGGCTGCCCGACAGCCTGCCCTCGTTCGTCCTGCCGGACGTGCCGCTCACGCTCGAGACGCTGCGCATCGTCGGGCCGTACGCGCTGGGCATGGCGCTCGTCGGCCTCATGGAGTCGCTGATGACCGCGACGCTCGTCGACGACGTCACCGACACCCGCTCGGACAAGACCCGCGAGTCGTGGGGCCAGGGCGTCGCCAACGTCGTCACCGGCTTCTTCGGGGGCATGGGGGGCTGCGCGATGATCGGCCAGACGATGATCAACGTCAAGGCGTCCGGCGCCCGCACGCGCATCTCGACCTTCCTCGCCGGCGCCTTCCTCCTCGTCCTCGTCGTCGGGCTCGGCGACCTCGTCGGCATCATCCCGATGGCCGCGCTCGTCGCCGTCATGGTCATGGTGTCCGTCGGCACGCTGGACTGGCACAGCATCAAGCCCTCGACCCTGCGGCGCATGCCGCGCAGCGAGACCGCGGTCATGGTCGTCACCGTCGCGGTCGTCGTCGCGACGCACAACCTCGCGATCGGCGTCGTCGTCGGTGTGCTCGTGGCGATGGCGCTCTTCGCCCGCCGGGTCGCGCACCTCGTGCGGGTCGTCGACGTCGAGCACCCCGACCCCGACACCCGTGTCTACGCCGTCGAGGGCGAGCTGTTCTTCGCCTCGAGCAACGACCTCGTCGGCCAGTTCGACTACGCCGGCGACCCGCAGCACGTCGTCGTCGACCTCAGCCGCGCGCACGTCTGGGACGCCTCGACCGTCGCGACCCTCGACGCCGTCGAGACCAAGTACGCCGCCCGCGGCAAGAGCGTGACCTTCCGCGGTCTCGATGCCGTCAGCGCCGCCCGTCACGAGCGCCTGAGCGGGCGGCTGACCGCCGGCCACTGACGCCGACCCGAGCCCTCCCTCTTCCACGAACGCGTGTGAAATCGCCGGTGACACACGGCACGTTCACACGCGTTCGCGGGTGGCCGGCGCCGGCCGGCCCTCCGACTCGGGGAGCCCGGCCGAGCCCACCTCCCGGTGTCGCGGCGCCATGACGGCCACGACCAGCGCCGTCACGGCCACGACGACGGCGGCCACCGTCAGCGCCTGCGACATCCCGGCGACGAACGCCTCCTCGGCGGCGGTGACCAGCCGCGGCCACACGGCCTCTGTCCCCGGGGGCGGCGACATCCGGGTGAACGCGAGCCCGCTCTCGACGGCACGCGACAGCTGCGCGGGCAGCGCGCCGGTCGCCGCCGCGACCTCGTCCCGGTAGACCGTCGTGAGGGCGGCCCCCAGCACCGCGATGCCGATGGCGCTGCCGACCTCGCGCGAGACGTCGTTGACGGCCGAGGCGACACCCTGCTTGTCGTCGGGCATGGCCGAGGTGATCGCCGTCGTGGCGGGCGTGGCGGCGAAGGCCATCCCCAGCCCGTAGACGCACAGGGCGCCCCAGAACCGCCACACGTCGAACTCCGCGTCCTGGCGCGCGAGGAGGAACAGCCCGGAGGCGAGGAGCACGAGGCCGATGGTGCCGAGCAGCTTCTGCGAGTGACGCCGGCTCAGGCTGCCGGCCAGGCGAGAGGCCGGGATGACGACGACGGCCATCGGCAGCAGGCGCAGGGCGGCCTCGAGGGGCGAGAACCCGGCGACGTACTGCAGGTACTGGATGCCGACGTAGATGAACCCGAACTGGGCGAAGAACTGGACGGTGATGGACAGCGACCCGGCCGTCAGGCCGCGGTCCCGGAAGACGCGCGGGTCCAGCAGGGGCTGGTCGGTGCGCAGCTCGCGCAGGACGAAGGCGACGAGGGCCACCCCGCCGACGACGAAGCCGCCCACGCTGACCGGGTCGTCCCAGCCGCGGGCCGCACCCTCGATGATCCCGAGCACCAGCGCGCCGACGCCGACGAGGCTCAGCAGACCACCGGCCCAGTCGAGCCGCTGGGCGGGCTCACGCGACTCCGGCACCCAGCGCAGGACGCCGCCCAGGGCGACGAGGGCGAGGACGAGGTTGAGCGCGAAGAACGAGCTCCAGTCGAAGAACTCGAGCAGCAGGGCGGTGGCCAGCAGGCCGAGCACCGCGCCGCCACCGGCGACCCCGACCCACACACCGACCGCCTTGCCGCGCTCCGCGGGCGGGAAGGACGTCGTGATGACCGAGAGCGTCGAGGGCATGATCGCCGCCGCCCCGATCCCGCTGAGCGCGCGGATGACGATGAGCGCCGTCGGGGTGTCGACGAGGAGCCCGGCGGCGCTCGTCACGGCGAACACGACCAGGCCCGCGGCGAGCAGGAGCCGGCGGCCGTACCGGTCGCCGACCGCGCCCGCGAGGAGGAGCAGCCCGGCGAAGACGACCGTGTAGCTGTCGAGGATCCACGTCAGCTCGGTCTGGTCGGCGCCGGTCGCGACCGCGATCTCGGGTAGCGCCGTGTTGAGGCCGCTGACCGCCGAGACGACGGTCATCAGCGCGAGCGAGACGACGAGGAGCACCGCGCGGGTGCGGACCGGGCTGCTCATGGGTCCTCCTATTTAGACGAGCGTCTAATAAAGGTAGCGCTCGGTAGGCTCGCTGTCCATGGGATCGACGACGCGCAGCGCCGGCCGCCCGCCCGCGGGTGGCCCGGACCGTCGGGCCGCCATCGTCGACGCCGCCCGCGGCGAGTTCCGCGACCACGGCTTCGACCGCGCGACCATCCGCGCGATCGCCACCCGCGCCGAGGTCCACCCCGCCCTCGTCGGCCACTACTTCGGCACGAAGGCCGAGCTGTTCGCCCACGTCATGGAGCTGCCGGGCCCGGTCGCCGATGCCTCGCTCGCCCTGGGCCGCGTCCCGCCGCAGGAGTGGGCGGACGTGCTCGCGCGCACCCTGCTCGCCGGGGACCCCGAGGTGCGGGCGACCCTGACCGGCGTCGTGCGGGCGGCCTCGAGCGACCCGGCCGCCGCCGCCCGCATCCGGGAGTTCTACGAGGCGCACTTCCACACGCTGCTCGGGGACCTCGGCGTCAGCCATCCGGGCGCGCGGGCCGTGCTCCTCAGCTCGCTGGCCGTCGGGCTCGTCGTGACCGGTGACGTCGTCGGGCTGTCCGGCTTCTCGGGCGCCGACCCCGCGGTGCGCCGCGCCCTCGTGACGGCGGCCGTCGACGCCGTCCTGCGCACCGAGCTCTGACGTCCGGAAGGGCACTCACCCCCGTCCGCTCGAGAGCCCGGGCCCGGTCCGAGACCTCGTCGACACCCACCTCGCCGACCGGCTCCCGGCGCCGCAGCACCACGAGGCCGGCGGCCGTCGCGAGCACGACGAGCACCCCGAGCGCGACGAGCACCCACCCGGGGAGGGCGGGCCGCCATCCGCCCGCGGCCCGACCGGCGAGGTAACCGGCCGTGACCTCCGCGCCGGCCCAGAGCGACCCGGCGACCACGCTGGCCGCGGCCACCCGGGCCCGGGACACCCCGGCCGCCCCGGCCAGGTGCGGCACGAGTGTCCGGGCCACCGGCACGAAGCGGGCGACGAGCACGGCGAGCGCCCCGTGCCGGGCGAGCACCGCCTCCGCGCGGTCCCAGACCGCGGGTCCGGCCCGCCGGCCGAGACGGGAGGCGGTGTGTCCGAGGGCGATGTCGTGGACGTCGGCCGGCAGGAGACGAAACCAGTCGGACTCCCGCCACCCGTCATGCGGCGAGCGGGTGAGGTTGCTGATGAGGATGTGCTCGTCCAGCTCGTGCACGTCCACGAGGGTGCTCAGCAGGCGCCGCACCGTCAGACCTCCGCCGTGTCGAGCAGCCAGAGGTCGCCGCCGCGAAGGCGTTCGGGCACCCGGCCGCCGACGAGCTCGGACCGCAGCTCCGGGTGGGTGCGGTAGAGCTCGACGAGGTCGGCGACGACGTCCGGGTCGGAGCGCAGCAGGGTGCCGGGAAAGGGCGTGCCGGCCGCGCGGAGCGTCCTGTCCAGACGCGGGGCGCTGACGGCGTCCACGGGCGGCAGGTCGTCCCAGCGGAGAGTGGTCTCGGTGCAGTTGACGTGGACGACCACGCCGGTGGGGGTGCGGGCGAGGCTGGTCGGGGTCCAGCCTCGCAGCCAGAACAGCCCGGAAGCACTCAGGGGCGGCGCCGCCCAGAGGAAGGCTCGCACCACGCCGGACGACTCACTGCCGACCCGGCCCAGATCCCACATCGCGACGAACGGAAGGAGGATCAGGCCGAGGGACATCAGGAGGTAGCACCAACGGTCGACGCCGGTGGCGGGGAAGGTCAGGCGGCCCGGCGTCCGCACGAACCGGACGAGACCGCGTCGCCTCCTGACCGCTGCCCAGCGGAAAGGACCGCCGAACAACACCAGCGGCTGGACCAGGACGAGGACGAAGAACAGCGGCGCTTCCAGGCCGACGCCGACGGCCAGGGCCACCCAGACGGCCAGGGGCAGTCCGACGAACGCGCCGACGACCCAGGGCACGAGGCCACGGGGACGTCGCGCGGTGCCCGGCACCTGCAGGACCTGGACGCCCCCCACGGGTCCGCTCACGATCTCCCCCTTTCCCCCGGAACGTGTGTGAAGAACGTCGGTCTCCACCCGCGAGCCTCACACACGTTCGCCGCAGGAGCGATGGACCCCCGAAACAGGGGACGACCCCGACCAGAACCCGGTCGGGGTCGTCCCTGTGCTGTGCGCAAGGGGGGATTTGAACCCCCACGCCCGTAAGGACACTGCCACCTGAAGACAGCGCGTCTGCCGTTCCGCCACTTGCGCGTGGTGCTCGGATGAGCCGTCCCAGTGTGCCCGATGGATGCCCGATCGACCAAAGCGGGGTCGGTTCAGCGACCCTCCGCACGCCTCAGACGGTCCCTCAGTTCACGGGAGGCGACGTCCAGGTCGGCCCGCGCGGCGTCGACATCCACCTCGGCCCGGCGCCGGATGAGCAGCAGCCGCAGCCACCAGGCGGCACCGGCGAGGACGAGCACACCGACCGCGGCGACCGCGAGCGCCGCGCCCCCCGAGGCGCCCTGCGCCCAGCCGACGACGGCCATGACGATCGCGGCGGCGCCGAGCACGAACCCGCCCACGACGATCACCCACATCCCGACGACGATCCCCCGGGACAGCCCTGGAGGAGCCGTGCCGATGGCCGGGAGTGCGTCCTCCCGCCACGGCGAACCCTTCCCGCCACCGGAGCCGTGCCCGGACGACCGACCGGTCATGACATCGGCTCGGCCTCGGTCTCGGTCTCGGGACGGGCGGGCCGGTCGCGGTTGCCCCGCGAGCGCAGCCGCACGCCGGGAAGGCCGGGCGCGGGGATGCGCGCCACATCCCCCTCGTAGCCCTCGACCCGGCCGAAGCGACCCGACGACGACCCGTCGGCGCCGGACTCCCACGCCTCGCGGGCGGCGGCGACCTCGTCGTGCGAGCGCCCGACGAAGTTCCACCACATGACGACCTCCTCGCCGAAGGGCTCGCCGGCGAGGACGAGGACGCGGGCACCCTCGGCCCTCGCCGTCAGCACGAGCGAGCGCCCGTCACGGACCCCGCCACCACCACCCGAGGCCGCCTCGACGACCCCCAGCTCGGTCGCCGCCACCCGCGCACCGGCGAAGTCCACCGAGCCACGGTCGACGAGCACCCCGACCTCGAACTCGTCCGGCACCGGCAGGGCCACCGAGGCCCCCGCCCCGAGGACGACCTCGACCCCGAGCAGCGCGGTCTCGACCCGCACGGGCGAGCGGGAGCCCCAGAGCGACCCGACGAACACCCGCGCCTCGACGCCGGAAGCGGGATGCACCGCCTCCGGGACGTGGTGCTCGAACCGCGGCTCGACCTCGGCCGACGCCGACGGCAGCACGACCCACAGCTGCGCACCGTGGAGCACCCGCGTCCCCGCCGTCGACACCTCCGAGTGCGAGATGCCCCGGCCGGCCGTCATGAGGTTGACCTCGCCCGGACGCACGACGGCGACGGTGCCGAGGGAGTCGCGGTGCTCGACCTCGCCCGAGAACAGCCACGAGACGGTGGCCAGCCCGCAGTGGGGGTGCGGCGCGACGTCCATCCCGCCGCTGACCGAGACGTCGTCGGGCCCGTAGTGGTCGGCGAAGCACCACGCCCCGACGAACGAGCGCTCCCTGGCCGGCAGGGTGCGCCGCACGGTCATCGCGCGCGGCCCCCCGAGCGGCACCTCGCGCGGACCGAGCACCTGCACCGGGGGCGTCATGCCCCCACGGTAGGCGAGGAACGACACGCCCGAAATGCCTCCTCGGGGTCGGTGCGTCCTACGCTGGTCAACGGCCACGGGGGCGTCGAGCCGCCTCCCAGCCGTGGCCGCCACCCTGCCTCCGGGTCGGCACCGTCCCGTCCGACCGTCCACCACCGCGCCAGCCGTCCACCCGAGGAGCACCCCTTTGCCGCAGGTCCTGCACGCCGTCGCGCTCGTCGCGTCGCTGCTCGGCCTCCTCCTCTGGACCCGCCGGCGCACCACCCTCGACCCCGCCACCGTGCCCGTCGTCGTCCTCTCGGGCGCCGGCCTCGTCGTCTTCCTCGGCGGGCTCCTGGACCGGCTCGAGCCCGCGGTCTGGATGGTCGTCGGCCTCGGCCTGCTCGCCCTCGTCCACGAGCTGGTCCGCCACCTCGGGGCGTCGTGGCGCACGGCCGTGCACCCGGTGACCCTCGCGCTCGCGGCCCTCGTCGCGGGGCTGGTCGCCTACCTCCACGGCCTCGAGTTCGCTCACTACGACAACTTCAGCCACTGGGCCCTCGTGGTCCGCCTCATGCTCGAGCAGAACGCCTTCCCCACACCCGCGCAGCCGATCATCGAGTTCACGACCTACCCGCTGGGCAGCGCGAGCGTCGCCTACGCCGCGACCCGGGTCCTCGGCGGCCAGGAGTGGCAGTCGATGCTCGGGCAGGCGACCCTGCTCGTCGCCGCGCTGATGACGGTGGCGGCGTTCGCCCGCCGGCACCGCTGGCTCGGTCTGCTGCCCGTCCCCGTCCTCTACCTGGCCGTGGTGTCGACGACCAACCAGGCCACGACCCTGCTCGTCGACGGTCTCGTCGCCGCCCTCGGTGCCGCGGCGGTCCTGCTCGCGGTGCGGCACCGGCGCCGGATGCGGGTCGCCCTCGTGCCACTGGCCGTCGTGCTCGCCCTCCTCGGGGTCGTCAAGGCGAGCGGGCTGTTCTTCGTCGTCGCCGTGCAGCTGCTGGCCGTGGTGCTCACCGTCGCCCACGCACCCCGGCCCCGCCGCCGTCCGCACCTGCCCCTCCTCTGGCGGATGCTCGTGATGCTCGGCCTGCCCTGGCTCGTCTACGGCGCCTGGACCCGGCACGTCGCGGTCACCTTCCCCGACGGCGCCGACGCGCCGCACAGCCTCGACGCCTCCCGGCTCGAGGAGGTCGGCGCGGAGAAGACGCCCGCGGTCCGCGAGCAGATCACGCACCTGGTCCTGGACGCGATGCGGGCCGACACCGCGCTCAAGGTCGCTCTCGGAGCCGGGCTCGTCGTCCTCCTGCTCCTGTGGCGTCGGCGGCTCGTCGGCGGCCGCGGAGCGCTCGCGGCGCTCCTCGCCGTGGCGCTCGGCACCGCCGCCTACCTCGCGGGCGTCCTCGCCACCTACCTTCTGTCGATGAAGACGAGCGAGGCCCTGCACCTGGCGGGCTTCCGCCGCTACACGGGCACGGGGACCCTCGTGCTGCTGACCCTGGCCGTGGCCGGCCTGCTGGCGCTCGTCGACGGGATGCGTCACGTCCTCCTCCGCCTCCTCGGCACCGTCGCCGCGCTCGGCGTGCTCGCCGTGTTCGTCGGGCCCCTCGGCCAGCCCCTGACCCTGCCGCGCCAGAACCTCGTGAGCGCGCTGCGCGACAACGCGGACCGTGCGGTCGAGGGGGCCCAGGTCCCGGCACAGGGTGAGGTGTGCATCGTCCTCGACGAGCGCGACGCGAGCTACCGGCGCTTCCTCCTGCGCTACCTGCTCATGACCCCCGACGTCAGCGAGCGCCTCATCACCCCCGAGACCTCGAAGAACCTGCTCACCACCTGCCGCCACGTCGTGCTCCTCAAGGAGAACGCCCGCGCCGCCGAGATGCTCGCCGAGCTCGGCTCGCCCCTCCCGCACCCGCCTCCCGTGATGGTGACCCGATGACGCTGCCCGCCACCCCGCACGACGCCGACGCCGACCCCTCCGGCACGCCGTCGCTCCCGCCCAACCCGCTGACCGGCATTGTCGTCGGCATCCCCTCGTACCACCCGAGCGAAGCGCTGCTCGAGACGGTCCGTGCGGTGCAGGCCGCCGGGCTGCACGAGGTCGTCGTCGTCGACGACGGGTCCGGCGACGGGTACACGTCGTTCTTCGACGAGGTCGCGCTGCTCCCCGGCGTCGAGGTCCTGCGCCACCCGGAGAACCTCGGCAAGGGGGCGGCCCTCAAGACGCTGTTCGCGCACTGCCGCGAGCGCGACGACGTCCGGGGCGTCGTCACGGCCGACGCCGACGGGCAGCACCTCGCCACGGACGTCCTCAAGGTCGCCGTCTCCCTCGCCGGCCACCTCGTGGAGCGCGACAGCGACGTCGCGGTGCTCGGGGTCCGCGACTTCACCCTGCCGGACCTGCCGACCCGCAGCCGGGTCGGCAACCGCCTGACGACCGGGGTCGTCCGCCTCCTCTACGGTCAGGACATCCCCGACACCCAGACCGGCCTGCGGGGCTTCTCGCGCGGCCTGCTCGACACGATGCTCGAGGTGCGCGGGGCCCGGTTCGAGTACGAGATGAACGCCCTGAGCCACCTGCTGACCTATCACGTGCGGCTCTACCAGGTGCCGATCGAGACGGTCTACCACGACCACGAGAACAGCCAGTCGCACTTCCGGCCGGTCCGCGACTCGGTGATGATCTACCGCGGCGTCATCCGGCAGTTCGTCAAGTTCGTCGGGGCCTCGCTCCTCGGCGCGCTCGTCGACGTCGGCGTCTTCACGCTCGTCATCGACGCCTTCTACGACGGCCGCTCCGCCCTCGGGGCCGTCGGTGGAGCGGCGCTCGTCGCCCGCCTGGTCTCCTCGCTCGTCAACTACGGCGTCAACCGGCAGGCGGTGTTCGACGTCCGGCGCCCGGTGACGCAGTCGCTGCCGCGCTACGTCGCGCTCGCCGTCGGGATCTTCCTCCTCTCCACCCTCCTGACGAGCGGCCTCGGCACGCTGTGGAACGGCCACGTGGTGCGCGCGAAGATCGTCGTCGACACCCTGCTGTTCTTCCTCAGCTACCTCCTGCAGAAGCGCTGGGTCTTCACGCCGCGCCGGACCGCCGACGCCGGCTGAGCACGCCCACGCGGCACGCGGCGGGCCTGCGACCGGCCGCACGCGTTCAGGGCTCGTCCAGCCCCGGCGGATAGGCTGGGCCGACGTCTGCCGGCCCGTGACCGACGAGGAGGTGCGCCGTGGGACTGCTCGACCGCCTCGAGGCGGGCATCGAACGTGCCGTCCAGGGCACCTTCGCCAAGCACCTGCGCTCGGCCGTGCACCCCGTCGAGATCGCGAGCAACATGCGCCGCGCGATGGACGACCGCGCCGTCACCTCGTCGGGCCGCGCCATCGTCCCCAACGTCTTCGTCATCGAGCTGAGCCCCGGCGACTTCGACCGGCTGCAGCCGGACCTCAAGGCCGTGGAGGAGGACCTCGTCGCGGCCGCCGAGGAGCACTGCGACGGGCAGCACTACCAGCCCGCGGGGCCGTTCGACATCGTCTTCGAGGAGCACGACGACCTCGAGACCGGGGTCTTCCGGCTGCGCCCGAGCAAGGCCTCGCGCCCCCGCGCCACCGGGCACACGGGGCAGCAGCCCCGGCCGGCGGCGCCCCGGCCCTCGCCCGGCCCGGCGCAGGCGGCCGCGGCGGCGGCCGCCGCCCACGAGGCCTCCGACGACGAGCTCCCGACCCGTCCGAACCAGCAGCAGGCGCCGCCCGCGCGCCCGCGCCGGGTCAACCCCGCCGACCGCCCCTGGCTCGACGTCGACGGCGAGCGCTACCCCCTCATGGGCGCCATGACGATCCTCGGCCGCGACGACAGCGCCGACATCATCCTCGACGACCCCGGCATCTCGCGCCGGCACAGCGAGCTGCGCGTCACCACCGACGGCCCGCACTTCGTGACGACGATCCGCGACCTGGGCTCGACCAACGGCACGTTCGTCAACGGCGAGCGCATCACGAGCGCGCACCTGTCCGACGGCGACCGCGTCACGGTCGGCCGCACCTCCGTCACCTTCCGCGCCGGGCGGCGGTGACCCCACGATGCTGAGCGAGCTGACCCTCACCGTGCTCCGGCTCGGGCTGCTGGTCGCCCTGTGGGCGTTCGTGTTCGCCGTCGTCGGCGTCCTGCGGGGCGACCTCTACGGCACCCGCGTTCGCAAGCGCGCGGGCACGACGCCGGCCAAGGGCAACCCCGCGCCGCGCACGCCCCGCCGCGAGCGCACCCCCAAGCCGCCGCGGGCGGCCAAGGGCCCGACCCGGCTCGTCGTCACCGCGGGTCCGCTCTCCGGCACCACCCTGCCGCTGCGCGCCTCGGGCACGCTCATCGGCCGCAGCCCGGAGTGCGCCCTCGTCCTTGACGACGACTACGCCTCCGGGCGGCACGCGCGCATCTTCGAGGGCGACGACGGCCGCTGGATGGTCGAGGACCTGCGCTCAACCAACGGGACCTACCTCGGGGCGACCCGCCTGACCGAGCCGCGCGAGGTCGCGGCCGGCAGCGTGCTGCGCATCGGCCAGACGACGCTCGAGCTGCAGAGGTAGCCGATGCCGTTCGCCTTCCACTACGCGGCGCGGTCCGACGTCGGCATGGTGCGGTCCAACAACGAGGACTCGGGCTACGCCGGCCCGCACCTCCTCGCGATGGCCGACGGGATGGGCGGGCACGCCGGCGGCGACGTCGCGAGCTCGACCGTCGTCGCGGCCCTCGTCGACCTCGACGGCGAGTCGCTGTCGGGCCGGGACGCGAGCCAGGCGCTGCTCGACCGCATCCACGAGGCCAACCGCGAGATCGGAACGGCGATCGACGAGGACCCGCGCCTCGACGGGATGGGCACGACGCTCATCGCGATGCTGCGCACCGGCGACCGGATCGCCCTGGCGCACATCGGCGACTCGCGGGCGTTCCTCCTGCGCGACGGCGAGGTCACGCAGGTGACCAAGGACCACTCGTTCGTGCAGAACCTCGTCGACGAGGGGCGGATCACCGCCGACGAGGCCAAGACCCACCCGCAGCGCTCGCTCGTGACGCGTGTCCTCACCGGCAACGACGAGGACGAGCCGGACCTCGTCGTGCGCCAGGGTCGCGCCGGGGACCGCTACCTCATCGCCTCGGACGGGCTCACCGACTACGTGGCGCGCGAGACCGTCGACGACGTCCTGCGCGAGACCCGCGACCCGGGGCAGTGCGCCGAGCGGCTCGTCGCCCTCGCGCTGCGCGCCGGCGCCCCCGACAACGTGACGGTCATCGTCGGCGACCTCGTCGACATCGCCAAGGTCGACGCCCCGCCGACCCAGCCGCAGGTCGTGGGTGCCGCGGCCGAGCGTCGCCGCGGCACCCGTCCGGTCCCGATCACCCCGGCCGAGAAGGCCGCCGCGCTGAGCAAGGCCGCGACCGGCGCCGACGACGACGCCGGGGACGAGGGCGTGACCCTCGCCGAGGAGGGCCCGCGCACGCGCCGCGGCACCGTGCTGCGTGCGGTGGCGGCCCTCGTCGTGGCCGTCGTGGTCCTGGCCGGGGGGTCGTACGCGGCGTACGCGTGGTCGCAGCAGCAGTACTACCTCGGCGAGCAGGACGGCGTCGTCACGGTCTTCCGCGGGGTCGACCAGGACCTCGGCCCGATCTCGCTGCACTCCCCGGAGTACGCGACGACGATCCCGGTCGACGAGCTGCCCGACTCCTACCAGCAGAACATCGAGGCCGGCATCGAGGCGAGCAGCCGGTCCGACGCCGACGCACGCGTCACCGAGCTGCGTCTGCAGGCCGAGGCGTGCCGCTACGCCCGCAGCCAGGGCGACGAGTGCCGCACGGTCGAGCCCGGATGGACGCCGCCGAGCCCGAGCGCGTCCCCGTCGGCCTCCCCGTCCGGGTCCGCCTCCCCGTCGCCGTCCTCGTCCGCGTCGTCCAGCGGCCTGCCGTCGGTCCCGACGACGTCCACCCCGACCGTCCCGCCGCCCGCATGAGCACCGTCTCGTCCGTCGCGCCGCGCTCCGGCCGCACCACCGAGCTCGTCCTCGTGCTCGGTGCGGTCGGCATCGTCGGGCTGGCCTACGTCAACCTCGGCCTGGCCACCACCGGCACGGTCCCGCCCGGCCTCGCCGCGCTCGGGCTGGGCTACCTCGGGGTCTCGCTGGCCTTCCACGTCGTGCTGCGCTGGCGCGCGAAGTACGCCGACCCGCTGCTCCTGCCGATCGTCACGCTGCTCAACGGCCTGGGCCTCGTGATGATCCACCGCGTCGACATCGCCCGCGGCCGCGACATCGCCGACGGGGTGGCGCTGCGCCAGCTGATGTGGAGCGCCCTGGCCGTCGCGATCGCCGCCGGGGTGCTCGTCGTGCTGCGCGACCACCGCATCCTGCGCCGGTACACCTACGTCGCGGGGGTCGTCGGCTTCTCGCTGCTGCTGCTGCCGCTGCTGCCCGTCATCGGCACCTCGGAGTTCGGCTCGCGCATCTGGATCCGGTTGGGGCCGTTCTCGTTCCAGCCGGGTGAGATCGCGAAGATCTCGCTCGCCGTCTTCTTCGCGGGCTACCTCGTGCAGACCCGCGACGCCCTGTCCGTGGCCGGCCGCAAGATCCTCGGCCTGACGCTGCCGCGCGCCCGTGACCTCGGGCCCATCCTCATCGCGTGGCTCGCGAGCCTCGGCGTGCTCGTCTTCGAGCGCGACCTCGGCTCGTCGCTGCTCTTCTTCGGCCTCTTCGTCGCGATGCTCTACGTCGCGACCGAGCGGGTGTCGTGGATCGCGATCGGCCTCGGGCTCTTCGGGGCCGGCGCGTACGTCGCCTACCTCGCGTTCGCGCACGTCCAGGTCCGCGTCCTGCTGTGGCTGCACACCTTCAGCCCCGAGGCGCTGCAGACCTCGGACCAGCTCGCGAAGGGCCTCATGGGGATGGCCGCCGGCGGGATGGTCGGCACCGGCCTCGGCCGCGGGCGCCCGGACCTGACCTACCTCGCGGAGTCGGACTTCATCATCCCGAGCTTCGGCGAGGAGCTCGGGCTCGTGGGACTCTTCGCGATCCTCGTGCTCTACGCGCTGCTCGTCGAGCGCGGCCTGCGCACCTCACTCGGCACGCGCGACGGCTTCGGCAAGCTGCTCGCCGCCGGCCTGTCGTTCTCGTTGGCCCTCCAGTGCTTCGTCGTCGTCGGCGGGGTCACGCGGGTCATCCCGCTGACCGGCCTCACGGCTCCCTTCCTCTCCTCGGGCGGCTCCTCGCTGCTCGCCAACTGGACGTTGCTCGCCATCCTCCTGCGCATCTCGGACCACGCCCGCCGCCCGCTGCCCGACGAGTCCGCGCAGAACGCGGTCGGCGAGGCCCGCACCGAGGTGGTGAAGCTGTCGTGAACGCCCCCGTCCGCCGCCTCTCCTTCCTCGTCGCCGGCCTCTTCGCAGCGCTCCTCGTCTCGACGACGCTCATCCAGTACGTGTTCGCCGCCGACCTCAACGGCCGCCCGGACAACCGCCGCACCCTGCTCGCCACGTACGCCCGCGAGCGCGGCGAGATCCTCGTCGGGCAGACACCGATCGCGAAGTCCGTGCCGACCGACGACGAGTTCAAGTTCCAGCGCGAGTACGAGGACGCCGACCTCTTCGCGCACGTCACCGGGTTCTACTCGTTCTACGGCGCCGTCGGTGGGCTCGAGCAGTCCGAGAACGAGCTGCTGTCGGGCTCGAGCGACAAGCTCTTCTACCGGCGCATCTCCGACCTCTTCACCGGGCGCCGGCCGCAGGGTGCCACCGTCGAGACCACGCTCGACGCCGCCGTGCAGAAGGCCGCGTCCGACGGCATCGGCGACGCGCGCGGCGCCGCCGTGGCCCTCGACCCCAAGACCGGCGCGATCCTCGCGCTCGTCAGCCACCCCTCGTTCGACCCCAACACGCTCGCCGGTCACGACCTCGGCAAGGTCGACGCCAACTACCAGTCGCTGCTCAAGGAGGACGACCGGCCGCTCGTCGACCGCGCCATCGCCGGCGACCTCTACCCGCCGGGCTCGGTCTTCAAGGTCGTCACCGCGGCGGCCGCGCTGACCAGCGGCAAGTACACCGCCGACTCCGAGCTGCCCGGCGGGGCGTCGCTCGACCTGCCGCTCACCGACACGGACCTGCCCAACCACGGCAACGTGCCGTGCAGCCCCTCGGGCCGGATCACGCTCAAGCAGGCGCTCGTCGTCTCGTGCAACCCCGCCTTCGGCGAGGCCGGCATGGAGATCGGCGCCGACGCGCTGCGCGAGCAGGCCGCGAAGTTCGGGTTCGGCGACGCACCCACCGTCCCGATGCGGGTGACGCCGAGCAGCGTCCCCGCCGACATGAACGAGCCCCAGCTCGCGCAGGCCTCGATCGGCCAGTACGACGTCCGCGTCACCCCGATGCAGATGGCGATGGTCGCGGCCGGCGTCGCGAACAAGGGCGTCGTCATGCAGCCCTACCTCGTGCAGTCGGTCATCGGCTCGGACCTCTCGGTCATCGAGTCGGCCGACCCGACCGAGCTGTCGGAGGCCGTGACCCCCGAGGTCGCCGCGACCCTCACCGACATGATGGTCGGGGTCGTCCAGGAGGGCTCCGGCACGCGGGCGCAGATCCCCGGGGTGTCGGTGGCCGGCAAGACCGGCACCGCGGAGCACGGCACCGGCCGGCGCGCGCACGCCTGGTTCATCTCGTTCGCCCCGGCGGACGACCCGAAGATCGCCGTCGCGGTCGTCGTCGAGGACGGCGGGACGGCCAACAGCGAGACCGGCGGTGGTGCGGTCGCCGCACCCATCGCGAAGGCGATGATGGAAGCACGGCTGAGCCGATGAGGAAGGCACGACATGGTTGACGTCCCGAAGCTGCTCGGCGGCCGGTACGAGGTCGGTGAGCTCCTCGGTCGCGGCGGCATGGCGGAGGTCCACCGAGGGTTCGACACGCGGCTCGGCCGCTCCGTCGCCATCAAGATGCTCCGCAGCGACCTCGCGCGCGACGCCACCTTCATCACCCGGTTCCGCCGCGAGGCGCAGTCGGCCGCCGCCCTCAACCACGCCTCGATCGTCGCGGTCTACGACCACGGCGAGGACCACCTGCACACCGAGTCCGGTGGGGCGCAGGTCAACATCCCCTACATCGTCATGGAGTTCGTCGACGGGCGGACGCTGCGCGAGGAGCTGACCGAGAAGGGGCAGCTCGACGAGACCGAGGCCGTGCGGGTCACCGAGGGCGTCCTCGACGCGCTGGCGTACAGCCACCGGCAGGGCATCGTCCACCGCGACATCAAGCCGGCGAACGTCATGGTGGCCGCCGACGGCTCGGTCAAGGTCATGGACTTCGGGATCGCGCGGGCGATGGCCGACGCGAACGCGACCGTCACGGCGACGCAGGCCGTCATCGGCACCGCGCAGTACCTCTCGCCCGAGCAGGCGCAGGGCCAGTCGGTCGACGCGCGCTCGGACCTGTACTCGGCCGGGTGCATGCTCTTCGAGCTCGTGACGGGGCGGCCGCCGTTCCAGGGCGACAGCCCGGTCGCCATCGCCTACCAGCACGTCGGCGAGGCACCGGTCCCGCCGTCGCGCTTCGCCGAGGACGTCTCGCCCGACCTCGACGCCGTCGTGCTCCACGCCCTCGAGAAGCCGCGCGAGGACCGTTACCAGGACGCCGACGAGTTCCGGTCCGACCTCCAGGCCGTCCGGCTGGGGCGGCCGGTGAGCATCGCCGCCCGCTCGTCCGCGGCCGCGCTGGCCGGGGCCGCCGCGGCCGGGGTCACCGAGGCGCTCCCTGCGTCCTCGGGCGCGCTCACCGACCGCACCGCCGCGTGGGACGCACCGTTCACCGCCCCGCCCGCCGACGACGAGCCGCTGACCCGCCGCGAGGTGATGGAGGAGGAGCGGCGCAAGCGCAACCCGGCGGCGGCGATCCTCCTCGTCGTCGCCGTGATCGCCGCGCTCGGGCTGCTCGTGTTCGGGCTCGTGCGCTACCTCGGCGGGGATGACGCGCCGCCACAGGTGCAGGTGCCGTCGGTCATCGACGCCCCGCAGGACGCCGCGACGGCCACGCTGACCGGCGCCGGCTTCCGCGTCGAGTCGATGGTGGCCGCCTCCGACACGGTCGACGAGGGCAACGTCATCTCGCAGACCCCCGAGGGCGGGACGCGCGCCGACCGGGGCTCGACGGTGCGCATCACCGTCTCCGGCGGGCCCGACACCGTCGAGGTGCCGGACCTCGCCGGGCGCTCGCTCGACGAGGCGCGCGGGATCCTCTCCGACCTCGGGCTGACGCTCGGGACGGTCGACGAGGTCAACGACGCCGACACCGAGAAGGACGTCGTCATCTCCTCCGACCCCGGCTCGCAGGTCGCCGTCAAGCCGGGCACGCGCATCGCCGTGACGGTCGGCACGGGCAAGGTCGAGGTCCCGAACGTCGTGGGGATGAGCCAGAACGAGGCGCAGAGCGCCCTCGCCGACGCCAACCTCCAGGTCGAGACGTCGTACGAGCAGACCGACCAGGCCGCCGAGGGTGACGTCATCAGCCAGGACCCGAAGGGCAAGCAGGCGGTCGACATCGGCTCGACGGTCAAGATCGTCGTCGCCCAGAAGGCCGCGCCGACGCCCACCCCGACCCCGACGCCGACCCCCACCCCGTCGGAGTCCCCCACCGAGAGCCCGTCCCCGAGCCCCTCCCCGAGCTGACCCGCCCGGCGGGGGCGGGCCCACCCGGACCCGCCCCCGCCGCCCCGATCTCACCCAGCCGCCCCGCCACGACACCCCGGCCGAACGGCACGACCCCGGCACCGCGAGAAGACCCCGGCACGACGAGACCACCGCGGCGAGGCGAGATCACCCCACAACGACGAGGCGACCTCGGCCCGGAGGCCCCGGGAGACATCTAGCTCTCCCCGGATCCTGCCTCCCCGGAAGGATTACCTTGCGCCCGGCAAGGTTTCCCTTCCACCCCGCACGGAGCAACTTCCGGACGCCACCAAGCGGTTGTACCCGGCAAGGGATCCCTTCCGCGGTGGAAGGAGGTGGTTGCACGGGCAAGGTGAACCTTCCGCGGCGCATGGAGTCCGGGCGTACCTACCTCTGACCCCGGTTCTCAGGAGGTCCGCACCGGGCGGCGCCGCTCGACGCTCGCCACCCGGGCGCGGGAGCCGTACGCTTCCGCGCCGCCCGCTTCAGGTCGCGGCCACCATCCGCGCCACGCCGGCCGCGTCGTGCACGAGCGGCGACAACCCCTCCGCCCGCGACACCGCGTCCGTCATCCCAGCGATGCGCAGCCAGTTGGCCAGCATGAGGTGCCCGCCCTCCGTGAGCACCGACTCAGGGTGGAACTGCACGCCGTGCAGCGGCAGCGTCGCGTGCCGCACCGCCATGACGATCCCCGACTCCGTGTGCCCGTTCGGGACGAGCGACTCCGGCATCGTCGCGGGGTCGATGGTCAGCGAGTGGTAGCGCGTCGCCGTGAACGGCTGCGGCACGCCGGCCAGCACCCCGGACCCGTCGTGCAGCACGCTCGAGGTCTTGCCGTGCAGCAGCTCCGGCGCCCGCCCGACCGTCGCGCCCATGACCACGCCCAGCGCCTGGTGCCCGAGGCACACCCCGAGCATCGGCTGCGCCCGCTCGGCGCACGCCTCGATCATCGCCATCGAGACGCCGGCCTCCTCGGGCGTCCCCGGCCCCGGCGAGACGAGCACCCCGTCGAAGTCGGCGCCGTCGGCGGGCGAGACGGCGTCGTTGCGGACGACCTCGCACTCGGCGCCGATCTGCTCGAGGTAGCCGACGATCGTGAAGACGAAGCTGTCGTAGTTGTCGACGACGAGGACGCGGGTCATCCCCCTATGGTGCCCCGCCCGGCCGCGCCGACCCAGTTCGGTCCGCGTCGAGCCCGCCCCGGGTCCGCACCCACCGATCACCCCACCGTGTTGTCGTTGAACGGCAGCACCTCGGCGAGCGCCGGGAACCCCCACTCGAAGAGCACGGCGACGACGGCCGCCACCAGCACGACGCACGTCAGCGCCCGCACCCACGCGGGCCCGGGCAGCGAGCGCCACAGCGCTGCGTACATCCGCCTACCCCTTCACCGTCGACCAGTCGGCGAGCCGCCACTTCGCCCGCGGCACGGCCTCGACGAGGCGCCCGTGCGTCACGAACCGCTCCGTCGCGCTGTACTTCGGGTGGCAGGAGGTCATCGTGATCATCCGTTCCGTCGGCTTCACCCCGGGCGAGTCCGGCACCGGCGCGATGACCTCGGTCTGCCACGGCCGGACGATCTCGCGCCCCGTGATCTCGTAGACGTAGACAGTGGGCGCCGTCTCGACGATGACGCGGTCGCCGTCGCGCAGCGTGTCGATCTCGTGGAAGGGCCGCCCGTACGTCGTCCGGTGGCCGGCGACCGCGAAGTTGCCCACGGCCCCCGGCGACGCCGACCCCTCGTAGTGCCCGACCCCGAGCGCCAGCACCGGACGCCCCACGCCCTCGATGACCGGCCGCGCGAAGTCCGCCCCGAACCGCGGGATGCGGATGACCGCGAACGCATCGGCCTCGCCCAGCTCCGGGAACGCGTCGTGCAGCGCTGCCCCCGCGTCACGCCCCGACGCGAACCCCTCGTCGAGCGCCCGCACGATCTGCGCCTGGGAGCGGTTGCTCACCACATCGGTCCACCACAGCTGCCACGCGACGAACAGCAGGACCAGGACGCCCGCCGTGATGAGGAGCTCGCCGACCCAGCCGACGGCGCGACGGATCACGACCCGGCCACCTCGGCGACGGTCGGGGTGATGCTGCCGGCGTACGCGGGCAGGGTCTGGGTGCCGGCGTCCTCGAGGTCGTACCCGAGACCGAACGCGATGGCGTACTGGCGGATGAGGTCGACCGCGCGGTCCTGCTGCAGCCGGGCCCGCATCGACTCCAGGTTGCCGATCGCCGTGACCGTGTAGGGCGGCGAGTAGACGCGGCCCTGGAGGATCAGGGTGTTGCCGACGCAGCGGACGGCGCTCGTCGAGATGATCCGTTGGTCCTGCACCATGATGGCCTCGGCGCCGCCGGTCCACAGCGCGTTGACGACGGCCTCGATGTCCTGCTGGTGGATGACGTAGTCGTCCGGGTCGCCGCCCTCGGGCACCTCGCCGCCGGGCAGCGGGGCGTCGGTCAGGGTGACCCGCAGCGCCGGCCCGCGCACCTCGGTGCGCCCTGCCGCCGTCGCGATCTCGGCGGCCTGGCGCTCGAGGCGCTGCGTCGTGAGGTCGCCGGGCGCCAGGGCTGCGGTCGCGTCCTCGACCTGCGCGCGCAGGGTGTCGACCTTCTCGGCGCGGTCGGCGTTGACGCGGGTCTGCTCGCGGATGAGGTCGGGCAGCCGGGTGTAGCCGGTGCGCAGCTCCTCGCCGTCGGACGCGCGCACGCTGCTCGCGAAGAGGGCGCCGGCGACGAGCGCCGCGACGGGGACCAGCCAGGGCCACGGCGAGGGTCGGTCGACCCGGCCGGCGTGCCGCGAGGACCGCTCGGACCGACCGGCGTGCGTGCCCGGCACCCTGCCTCCCCTCTCCTGACGACGTGGCCTTTACGCTAGGGCACGAGTCTGAACGAACCGGAGGAGTTCCCGTGCCCGAGTCCAAGGGTCGCAAGAAGCCCGCCTACACCCCGCAGCGGACGGCGTCGGCGGCGCAGCAGGGCCCCAACGCGCGCTGGTTCGTCCCGGTGATGCTCACGCTCATGGTGCTCGGCCTGCTGTGGGTCGTCACCTTCTACATCTCGGGCGCCAACCAGTACCCCGTGCCACAGCTCGGCCGGTGGAACCTCGGCGTCGGCTTCGGCCTCATGCTCTCCGGCTTCCTCATGACGACCCGCTGGCGCTGACCGACGGGTCGAAGCCGGCGCCGTCCACAGGCACCGCTCCCGGGACCCCGGGGCTCCCACGCGATCCGCGTGGTGCAGCCCCGGGGTCCTGTGCATGACCGGCCCGGATGCCCCGTCGTGCACCGCTCGTCCACACCTCGTCCCCAGGTTCTGGGGGTTCGTCCCCAGTTGTCCACAGGGGTTGTCCCCATTGGGGATGAATGACATCCGTGTAATCCACATGGGGACAGCCTGTGGACAAGTGTGCGAACAACGCGTGGATGCGCTGTGGATGCCTGTGGACAGCGCGATGCCCCGGCCGCAACGGCCGGGGCATCGAGGAACAGCTGAGGGTCAGAGTCAGAGGGCGTACTTGGCCACCGACAACAGGACGAGGACGACGAACAGCCCGCCGAGCGCGACCCAGTGGATGCGCCGGTCCGGCGGCTGCAGCGGGTCCTTGGCCCGGCCGAGGTAGCCGATGGCGGCCGCGGCGACGGCGCCGGTGACCAGGCCGCCGAGGTGCGCCTGCCACGAGATGCCCGGGATGACGAACCCGATGACCGCGTTGATGCCGATGACGACGTACATCCCCGCCGCGGACCGGCCGAGCCGGCGCTGCAGCACGAGGAACGCCCCGAAGAGGCCGAAGACCGCCCCGGAGGCACCGACCGCCGCCGTGAACCAAGACTCGTCGGCGAGCGTCACGACACCGCCGGCCGGCTTCGAGGCCAGCAGCAGGATGCCCACCGACCCGCCGAACGCGCTGAGCAGGTAGAGGGCGATGTACCGGGCGCGGCCGAGCATCGGCTCGAGGTACTGGCCCATCACGTAGAGGGCGTACATGTTGAACGCGATGTGTGTCAGGCCGCCGTGGGCGAACCCGGAGGTGATGAACCGCCAGGGCTGCGTGTCGCCGACGACGGGCGCGAACGCGATGTCGCGGGTGAGCGAGGGCTGCACGGTCTGCAGCAGGTAGACCGCGACGCAGATGCCGATGAGCCAGAACGTCACGAGCGGCCGGCCGTCGGTGACGGCGCCGCCGAAGGTCGTGCGGCCCTGCCGGACGGTCTTCGAGGCCTCGCGCACGCAGTCGACGCAGTGGATGCCGACGGCGGCGGGGCGCTGACACTCGGGGCAGGCGGGGCGTCCGCAGCGCTGGCAGCGGACGTAGGACTCCCGGTCCGGGTGCCGCGGGCAGGTCGGGACCTGGCCCGCGGCCTCCGGCGCAGGGTTCACCGGGGGGATCGGCGGTGGTTCGGACACGTCGGTCTCCCGGGGTGGTGGTGCGTGGTGATTACTGCTCGATCTCGACCCGCTCGATGACGACGTCGTCGACCGGACGGTCCTGGGCGCCGGTGCGCACACCGGCGATCTTGTCGACGACCTCGCGGCTGGCACCGTCGGCGACCTCGCCGAAGACAGTGTGCTTGCCGTTGAGCCAGGTGGTCGGCGCGACGGTGATGAAGAACTGCGAGCCGTTGGTGCCCTTGCCCATGCGCTTGCCGGCGTTGGCCATCGCAAGGAGGTAGGGGCGGTCGAACTGCTTGTCGGGGTGGACCTCGTCGTCGAAGGTGTACCCGGGGCCGCCCATGCCCTGGCCGAGCGGGCAGCCGCCCTGGATCATGAAGCCGGGGATGATGCGGTGGAAGACGAGGCCGTCGTAGAACGGGGTGGGGTTGGTGCGCCCCGCGTCGTCCTTGTACTCCTGCTCGCCCGTGGCGAGGCCGGTGAAGTTCTTGACGGTCTTCGGCGCCTCGTTGGGGAAGAGCTCGACGACGATCGGGCCGTGGTTGGTGTGCAGCGTTGCCTTCATGCCTCCGATCCTCTCACGCGGGCCCGACGCCGCCGGGTGGGGCGGCTCACGGCATCACGCGTTGTCCTGATGTGCCCCGAGCAGCGCAAACAGGGCAGGATGGACGGAAGAGATGTCCCACACCGAGGAGGACGCGTGTTCCGCAGCAAGAGCAGGACCGACCAGGCCGTGGATGCCGTGACGGATGCCGCCGACCGCGTGAGCGCGGCCTCGCGCGACGCCGCCGAGCGCGCCGCCGACACCGCCCACGACCTGCGCAAGAAGACGAAGTCCGAGATCAAGGACCTCCGCAAGAGCAGCAAGTCCGAGGCGAAGCACCTGCGCAAGCAGGGCAAGAAGGCGAAGAAGGAGGCCGTCGCGCAGTACGCGTCGGCCCGCGACCTGGCCCACGACGCGAACAAGTCGGCCCGCGACCTCGCCCACGACGCGAACAAGCAGGCGCACGACTACGCCGACACCGCGCGTGACTACGCCGGCTCCGTCGCGCCGAAGGTGCGCGAGGGCCGCGAGCGCGCCCAGGACGCCGCCGAGACCGCGCGCGAGAAGGCCGAGGAGGCGCTCGAGGCGCTGGCTCCCCGCGTCGAGCACGCGAAGAAGAGCGCCGAGCACGCCAAGGAGACCTTCTCCGACGACGTCCTCCCGAAGGTCATGGCGGCCCTGACCGCCATCGCCGCCGGCGCCGCGACCGCGCGCGAGCAGGCCGCCGAGGCCGCCGAGCGCGCCCCCGACGCCTACGCCGTCCTCAAGGGCGACGCCCGCGCGAAGAAGAGCCGCGGCAAGGGCCGCTGGGTGCTCCTCCTCGGTGCGGTCGCCGCCGGCGCCGCCGTCATGGCGTACCGCAAGAGCTCCGAGCGCCCCGACCCGTGGGCGAGCGCCGGCTCGTACACGCCGCCGTCGTCGGCGTCCACGAAGACGTCCGACGCCGTCGACACCGCCAAGGAGAAGGCGGGCGAGGTGCGCGAGAAGCTCGCCGAGACCGCCGGCGCCGCCGCCGAGCGTGCGTCCGAGCTCAAGGACAAGGGCCTCGAGAAGGCCGGCGAGCTCAAGGACGCGGCGGCCTCCAAGGCCGACGACGCCAAGGACGCCGCTGCCGCCAAGGCCGACGAGGTCAAGGACGCCGCGAGCGACACGGCCGACGAGGCCGCCGCCACCTGGGACGACGCGAAGACCGGCGACTCGACCATCCCGTCGACGACCGGCACCTCCGAGGGCTCCGACCTCTCCACCCCGAACGTCGACGGCGGCTCGAACGACAAGAGCTGACCGCACGGCAGACGGACCGGCGCCGGCCGCATCCCCCCGGGGATACGGCCGGCGCCGTCGTGTCCGGACGGGGCGACCCCCTGTCGGCCGCCCTGTCCGGGGATGCGCACGCTCTGGATCGTGCGCCGTGTGCGTCTGTGGGGATGGAGTTGTCCGGCCGGGACGTCCCGGGGCGATGGAGGGGGTCGCGACCCAGGTGCCCTCAGCACCCGTCGCGTCACCGTCCCGGGACGTCGGCCGTGTCGGCTCGAAACCCTTCGAGGCCCTGCCAGGAGTCGACGAGCCTGAATCTAGACCTGCCGCGCACGCGGGGGAATGGTCCGATCGGGCTACTGTCGAAGGTTGCCGGCGGGCCCCGCGACAAATCCGATGGTCAGGGCCGTTTCCGCGGTCTCATCACGGTTTCGCCGGGGTTCGACATCGCTCAGTTCGGCCGACGGGCACCCGGGGATGCCGCCAGCCGCATCGGCGACGCGGCGCTCAACGCGCTCCGCGTGAATCGGCACCGAGGGAACGCACTGCACCCCTCGAACGGCCTCCCATCGGCCTTCCGCCTGCGCACGACGAGGACACCCTGATCGCAGAGCGGGCACGGCGCGGAGAGGTCGACGGTGCTGAGGGGCGACAGCTCGAGGCGCTTGGTCGCAAGCAGCTCAGCGACGAATGCGGACTCCCTGCCCTCGACGCCGATCATCGTGACGTGCCGCCGTGCTCGGGTCAGCGCGACGTAGAACAAGCGCCGCTCCTCCGCGAAGGGGTAGGCGTCGGTCTCGGCCATGGCAAGGGACATGACCGGGTCGTCGGCGACCTCGCTCGGGAAGCCGTACGTGCCGGAGGCGACGTTGGGGAGGATGACGTAGTCGGCTTCGAGTCCCTTGGAGCCGTGGACCGTGCGGAAGGTGACCTTGAGCTCGGGGGGCGTCCGCCGGGGGAGTGAGTCGCGGTCGAACCGGTAGCGACCGAGCACGTCGACCTCGACCCTCCCGGAGCGGCCCGGGGTCACCTCGCCCGTGCGGACCCGTGCCGCAAGATCGTCGAGCACACGCGCGACTGCTCCCGACACCTCGTCGAACCGGCGCACCCGGACCAGGCTGGCCGCCTGGCCGTATCCAAGGTGGGCCGAGGTGACGACCTTGGTCAGCTGACGCGGGTTCTTGGCGACGAACTCGCTGGCGACGTCGCAGATGGACTGCGGCGAGCGGAACGTGGTCTGGAGGCGCAGCGTCTGCCCCTCCCCGAACCACTCGGCGAATGACGTCATCACGGAGAGGTCGGCTCCGGCGAACCGGTTGATCGACTGCCAGTCATCGCCCACCGCGAGTAGGTAGCGGTGCGGCTGGTCGACGAGCGCCTTGGTCAGTCGAGCGCGCGCCTGGCTGGCGTCCTGGAACTCGTCGACCAGCACGAGCTCGTAGCCCATGTCGATGCCGCCGGACTCGAGGTGGGTCGCCGCCTGAACGAGCATGTCCTCGAAGTCGATGCAGTCATCCGCTGCGAGCCGGGCCTGCCACGCGTTGTGGATGTCCCAGAACAGGTCGAGGAACATTCGAGCCCGGAACCGCTGGACGCTGCGAGGTGCGGCCTCGAGCCTGCGTTCGAGGTCGGCGCGACTCAGCGAGTTCGATTTGACGTGCGTCATGAACGAGCGCATCACCCGAGCGAGGTCCTCGTGCTTGACCGGGGTGGCCCCCGGCACGGGCCGGTCGGGATTCCAGTCGAGAGCCAGCCCGGCCTTCGTCAGATCGTCGGCGAGGGGGCCGAACCCCGTCTGGTCGATGATCGATGCCCAGGTCGTCTCCAGCAGCGTCGTCCCGAACTGCTGATGGACCGCCTTCTTCCACTGCATGCTGTCGGTGTACCCGACGAAATGGGGTGGCGGGTTTCCCTCCCGATCGAGGGCCCAGTGCTCGTGGTAGACGTCGACGTCGGGATAGTAGAAGTCCGGCCGGTACTGCGAGTGGTCGGCGTCGGCCACGTCGTGCTGGTACGGCGCCTCGTACTCGTACCTGACCCCGTTGAGGAAGAGGAAGTCGGCGATCATCCGCTCGCCCTGGCTCCTGACCGTTTCACCCTTGAACGTCCGGTAACCGGTCTGCCGGGTGCTGTGGTCGTAGGAGTCGGGCTCACCGCCGCTGGGGTCGTCGGACATGCGGGCGAAGAGGAGCCGGTAGGCGTCCCAGCGGTCCCGGAACGCGGGGCTCTGGTCACGCAGCTCGTCCACCAGGCGGCACACCATCGCGATGTCCCCACCTGCATCCAGCCACCGGGCCAGGCGAGGTTTGCGGCCGGTCGCCGAGCCGATGACAGACAGTCCGAAGGAGTGGAACGTCGCGACCGTCAGGCCCGGCGCCTCGATGCCGGCCGCCTCGAGCCGCTCCTCGACGCGACACTGGAGCTCGGCGGCCGCGTCCCTGTTGAACGCGAGCATGAGGATGCGCTCGGCAGGAACCAGCTGCCGCTGGATGGCGTACCCGGCGCGCGCGACCATCACCGACGTCTTGCCCGACCCGGCCGCGGCGATGACCTGCACGCGGTTGTCGAACGTGACGACGGCCGCGGCCTGTTCGTCGGTCAGGGGCTGGGTCTCGATGGTGTTGAGGAAGTGCCGGCGCGCCACGAGCTCCTGGGCTCGGATGCGCTCGTTGGTGTCGTGCACCAGGGCGCGCAGGTCACCAGACGTAAAGGCGATCAGCTCACGCGCCTCCTGGCCCGCCTTCTTGTTCCGGGCGAGGGACGTGACATGTCGGCTCGGCAGGGGCGCGGACTGGGACCAGGTCTCTCGTACGTCCCGGCTGACCCACCGCCCCCCGGCCAGCGCCTCCTCGAGGCCCATGGTGACCGTCCGCTTCCACCCGCGAAGAGCAGAAAGCGACTCCTCCGCGTCGTCGATAGTGCGCGCGAGCCGGCTGCTTCCCCACGGTCGTCGACGGACGAGGTCGACAACGATGGAGCGCGCTGCGTCGAACATCGGCTTCGCCCTCAGCTCGGCGGGAGGGCAGCGGCCAGCCGGCGGTGAAGCGCGTCGACCGCGGCAGCATCCAGCGGTCCGGGCTGCTGGAGGTGCTTGTACATCTTCTTCGGCCAGAGGACCCGCACTTCACGGGCGGTGAAGTCGCCGCCGAGCAACGGCCAGTCGGCGTCGAGGAAGCAGAGCGCGCCCCTAACCCGCACGTCCTCACCGACGATGTCGCGGACGAGCGCCACCTGCTTGAGCACGCCGTCGACGAGCTTGCTGCAGTCCCGCGAGCCGACCATCAGCCTCTCCACCCGTGGCCGCAGGATGCCGCCCTCGACCCGCAGCGACGGCCGGCCCTTGTAGCGCTTGGCGTCAATGACGACCACGCCGTGGGCGGTGACGGCGATGTGGTCGATGTTGGCGCGCGTCCGCGGGATGCGTCGGTCGTGCAGCAGGCGGACGGTGTCACCGGCCTGGGCGTCGAGACCCTTGCCCAGCTTCTCCTCACCGATCGCGCCGGTGTCCCACGCCCGCGTCGACTGCGGGTCGTCGGTCACCGCGAGGATGAGGCCACCGAGCTTCGGGTGCCTAGTGCGGACGCTCTCCTCACGCTTCGCCTTCCGGCGCTCGAACTCACGGCGAGCCGATGCCCCGGCGACGCCGCTGTCGACCAGTTCGGGCTCTGCCCGCTCGGCCGCAGGAGCGACGGCTGAACGTGCTTCCGCCGAGGCGTGCTGGGTCTCGACTTCCGGCGTGGCCGCTTCGTCCGCCGGCTGGTCGTGGGCCACGCAGCGCACGCTCTTCGTCGCCCGCTCGTAGACGGCTTCGGTTTTGGCCGGCAGCTCGGCATCGCAGACCCGACACACCCCCGCGTACCGCAGCCGCATCCTCTTCTCGTCAACCGCCCCCGTCATCCGGCCACCGTAGGCACAGACAGCCTGTTGCACAGCGACTTCCACAAAGGGAGGACGAATGTCCGACACGAAGGTGGCGGATTCGCTGATCGTCGGAGTGACTCCTGGCAAGCTGCTGCGGTGAGCGACGGGGGAGACAGTCTGCTGGAGGGGCTCTACGAGAGCCTGTTGACGCGTGCCTTGCGGGAGCGCCTCGAGGGCGAGTCCACATTGGAACCGCAACTAGCCTCCATCGATGAGGCCGATGAGCCGGAGGTCCTGGCTCGGCACATCCGGGATGTGACCCTCCGTGCGCTGCGCCGAGAGAAGAACGCCGAGCGTCGGCTGCGGCTGGTCAATCAGGTCGTCGAGACGCTAGGTGCGACCGAGGACTCGGTGTCATCTGCCGGCCAGCTCCTGGCGCTCACCGCGCCCACCGCCCCCGGCGCGCCGCGACGCCTCACCCGCGAACGTCCGGCCACGCCGCTGTCGGACGCGGCCCTCCTGACCAACGCACCAGGGGAACCCGGAGTCGGGCACGAAGTGCGGGCGGAGCTGGCGAGCGCGGATCGCATCGACGTCATCATGGCCTTCGTCAAGTGGTACGGCCTGCGGCTGTTCGAGACGCAGCTCCGCGCAGCGCGAGAGCGCGGGGTGCCGCTGCGTGTCATCACGACGACCTACATGGGCGCGACTGAGCGTCAAGCTCTCGACCGGCTGATGCGAGAGTTCGGCGCCGAGGTCAAGATCCAGTACGACGCCCAGCGCACGCGGCTGCACGCCAAAGCGTGGCTATTTCGCCGCAACACCGGCTTCGACACCGCGTATGTCGGCAGCAGCAACCTCTCGCGGGCGGCCATGCTCGACGGCGTCGAGTGGAACGTGCGCTTGTCGGCAGTCTCGAACCCTCCGCTCCTGCAGAAGTTTCTTGCCACGTTCGACTCGTACTGGAACGAGGCGTCCTTCGAGACCTACGACCCCGACGTCGACCGCGACAAGCTCGACGACGCCCTGGCCGAGGCTTCAGGGCGGCGCGACAGCAGTCGCGTCACTCTGACGCTGTCCGGTCTCGAGGTGCGACCGTACCCCTACCAACAGGAGATGCTCGATCAGCTCGAGGTCGAGCGCGTCGTGCACGGCCGGCATCGCAATCTGCTCATCGCCGCGACAGGCACAGGCAAGACGGTCGTGGCGGCGCTCGACTACCGGCGCCTCGCCGAAGCAGCCCCCACCCGGCCGACGCTGCTCTTCGTGGCGCACCGCCGCGAGATCCTCCACCAGTCGCTGCGCACCTATCGCGAGGTCCTGGGCGACGCCAACTTCGGTGAGCTGTACGTAGACGGCAAGCGACCCGAACGCTGGGACCACGTCTTCGCCTCCGTGCAGTCGCTCTCCTCGTACGGGATCGGCAACATTCCGGCGGCTGCCTACCGGGTGGTCGTCGTCGACGAGTTCCACCACGCAGAGGCCAAGACCTACCGGCAGATCCTCGACCACCTCAACCCGCGCGAGCTGCTCGGCCTGACCGCCACACCTGAGCGCGGTGACGGCCTCGACGTCCGCTCCTTCTTCGATGGACGCACCGCCGCCGAGCTTCGGCTGTGGGATGCCCTCAAGGCCGACCTGCTGACGCCCTTCCACTACTTCGCGATCGCCGATGGGATGGACCTGACCCGGCTGGACTGGAAGGCCGGCGCCTACGACACCAGCGAGCTGTCCAACCTGTTCACCGGCAACGACGCCCGCGCGCGCCTCG
Source organism: Phycicoccus mangrovi (assembly GCF_018729305.1). Lineage (NCBI taxonomy): Bacteria > Bacillati > Actinomycetota > Actinomycetes > Micrococcales > Intrasporangiaceae > Phycicoccus > Phycicoccus mangrovi. Next base: position 73,067 of record NZ_JAHHWP010000010.1, read on the forward strand.
TCCTCAAGGCGGTCCAGGACAAGGTCGCGGATCTGTCGACCATGAAGGCGCTGGCCTTCTGCGTCTCCCGTGATCACGCGCGGTACATGGCCGAGGTCTTCAACCGCGCAGGCATCCCGGCGGCAGCGGTGCTCGGCGACACCGTCTCGGGTGACCGCGATGCAGCGGTCGCGAGCCTTCGCGAGGGGCACCTCAAGGCCCTCTTCACGGTCGACGTCTTCAACGAAGGGGTGGACGTCCCCTCGATCAACACGGTGCTCTTCCTGCGTCCGACGGAGAGCGCGACCGTCTTCCTCCAGCAGCTGGGGCGCGGTCTGCGCCGCGCGAAGGACAAGGCCGTACTCACAGCGCTCGACTTCGTGGGGCACCACCGCAAGGAGTTCCGCTTCGACCAGCGCTTCCGCGCGATGACGGGCAGCACGAGAGCCGCGCTGGAGCGGGACATCGAGCAGGGGTTCCCCTTCCTCCCCTCTGGCACACAGATCGTCCTGGACCGTCAGAGTCAGCGGCTTGTCCTCGAGAACATCAAGAGTCAGGTGACGAGCCGCTGGCCCAACATCACCTCCGAGCTCCGCGCCCACCCGACCAGTGACCTGCAGACCTTCCTCGACGAGTCCGGGGTCGAGCTATCGGACGTCGTCCGCGGGGATCGCTCGTGGACTCGACTCCGTCGTGAAGCTGGGGTGTCCGTGCCAGCGGGCGGACCCTGGGAGCCCGCTCTGCTCAAACGTGTGCGAGCCCTGTGCCACGTGGACGACCCCGAGCGCGCGGCGGCCTACCTCTCATGGCTCGCAGACGACGCGCCAAGCTACGACGCGGCAGATGCTGTCCTTCAGGCGTACGGGCGGATGCTGTTCTTCTCGCTCTGGCCAGACGGGGGAGGCTTCACGTCGTACCGAGCAGGGCTCGAGGCGCTGCGTGCCGAGCCCGCTGTTCTTGAGGATCTGCGAGCAGTCGTCCACACCTCGCTGGCCCGCGCCGAGCGAGTGACCACCCGACTCACGGGCGAGCTGGCGCTTCGACCCCTACGCGTGCATGCCCGGTACACCCGTGAAGAGCTGGTCGCGGCGCTCGACTACGTGTCCATCGACGCTCGCAAGCCCAACAGTTTCCGCGAAGGCGTCTTCTTCTCGCCGGCGGCCAACACCGATGGCCTGCTCGTCACCCTTCACAAGTCAGAGGCCGACTACTCCCCGACGACGATGTACCAGGACTACGCCATCAGCCCGGACCGCTTTCACTGGGAGTCGCAGTCGGGGACGACGGTCGCGTCCAAGACCGGACAGCGGTACCTGACCCATCAGCGAGCAGGCAGCCACATCCTGCTGTTCGCTCGGCCGCAGAAGGTCTCACCCCTCGGCACCGGCGCGCCGTATCTGTTCCTCGGCGAGGCGGACTACGTCGAGCACCGCGGCGAGCGCCCGATCGCCATCACCTGGCATCTACGCACACCGATGCCCGTCGCAGACTTCGTCACGGCGAGTGTTGTCAGTTAGTGGGATCTCGACGTTCGCTCTCCGAGCTGACCACGCGAGGAACGTTTCGGTCGGGCCGGGATCGGCAGACGGCGCTCACGCCCCGGACTGCCGGCGTGGGTCGTCGAGGACGCCGCCATGCGCCCGGCCGAGGTGGAGGCGGACTGGCCGTGAGCCAGCGGGACCTCTGCCACCGGACATCTACTCCCGGGTGTCCGCCGCATCCACCGGGAGGCCCTCCGGCGCCTCGGGGAGGCCTTCCTATGAGCACCGTTGCCGCACGTTGCTGCAATCAGGGCAAGAATGAGCCCCTGCCCGGCAGCCGGAAAGGGGCTCTGACCTGTGGTGGAGCCAAGGGGACTCGAACCCCTAACCCCCTGCTTGCAAAATCCCCGGATGGGGTCCTCGACGGGGAGCATAAGCACAGGTCAGGGCGCTGCGAGACACCCGATCGCGCCATTGTGGTGCCCCGCTGCCGTACTTTTCTGGGGTACGCAGCTGGGGCACAGCCGACGGAGTTCGTAGCAGTGGCGGAGCCTCAGCGAGGCGGCCCCTCGCGCCGAGGGTGGTGCAGTGTCCACGCCTCTTCTCCCCCGCGTGTCATGCATCGACGCTCACATGTCCCCGGGCCGACATCTGCAACGAGCCGTCGTTAGGCTCCACGGATGACGGGCGTGGCAGTGGTGGGCCCCGGCTGGGGAGATCCTGACTCTGGGCGGTTCGGTGGGCGATACCCGCTGGCCGTCGAGCGCCACACCATGCGCCAGGTGGCTGCGCTGGTTCCCGGAGTCACCACCGTGACACCCCACGCGCGGTACTACACCCTTCATGCTCTCGTGGCCGCCGAGGCAAGCGAACGAGGACTGGCAGCGGCCGAAACAGTGGACCTGTTGCGAAGGGCAGAAGTCGTGATGGCAGCAGTCACGCTGGCACACGGACACCACTCCGGATTTCCCCAACCGCATGGTTCCGACCGCATCGCTCCCGCACTGCGAACCGGACGTGTGGACGTCACGGCCCTTTCCGCACCGAACGTGTACGTGCAGGCAGAGTGGGGTTTCTCCGGGCCGTACGTGGGTTCCGAGTCACTGCTCGGACTCGTCGATACCTCCAAGGGGTCGATCCGCCCGGGCGAGAACCTCGACACGCAGGCTGTGCGCGACGGTCTGGGTGGCCTCCTCGACCTGGCGCGGGAAGACGACATCGACATCGCGACTCTGCGGACCCACCGTTCCCTGTGTTTGTGCGGTGCAGCACGCGGCAAGGATGGAGAGCTGCTCCGAAGCCTCATGCTCCCAACCAAGTTCGTCCCCAGCAGCGCCGCGGATCATCGCGCGCAGACAATCCGCATGCTCCTGAGGCTTCTGACGCTTCAGCCGGCCGCCGTGCCCACCCGCGACCTGTGGCATGTGTTGGCCTTCGACCCGACCGCGGCTCAGGATCCTGTTTTGGTCAACCTCGAAGCGACCCCCGCGTGGACCGGGCTGGTCTTGCGAGGGCAATCAGTCGCCGCATGGCGCAACCTCTGGGCATGGCTCGTCGACCAGATCGAAGGGCTCATGGAGATCCGAGCGCTCGCCGACGCTCTCGCTCAATCTCTCCCTGACCAGACAGTCCGTGAGTTCGAGGACGCACTGCCACCTGTGACACACGCGGACGGGCGCCCAGCGCCCGCCGAGATCGACCCTGAATCGCCCCGGGTCTGGTGGAGGCTCTCAATCCATGGAGGATGAGAGTCATGGCAGCACCCAGGAAGTACCCCGACGAGCTGCGTGAGCGCGCTACACGGATGGCGGTTGAGCTTCGGGCGGA
>NZ_JAHHWP010000011.1:0-359454 GCF_018729305.1 Phycicoccus mangrovi
CCGTCCTGCTACGACTTCAAGGGCACCAAGGCCGGCCACGGGCTCTGCGTCAAGAACGAGGCCGCCTCCGTCTGGAACCGCACCGGCAAGAGCGTCACCGTCTACTACAACAGCAGCTACGCCGGCGCCTCCCAGACCTTCGCCGCCGGCGCCAAGGCCAACCTCAACGCCACCCTCAAGAACAACAACGCCTCCCACCGCATCGGCAGCGGCGGCTCCTCGTCCGGGTTCCTCCTGCCCTTCCCCTGCGGCGAGAGCTGGGAGGGCCAGACCCGCAGCAACCACAGCCCGTCGCTCGCGGTCGACTTCAACCACTACCCCGACGACCTGGGCTGGAAGGTGTACGCGTCCGCGCCGGGCACCGTGACGACGGTCGCGAACCTCGGCAACACCTCGTACGGCCGGTACATCGTCATCTCGCACGCCGGCGGCTACAAGACCTACTACGCCCACCTCAGCTCGCAGGACGTCTCGGTCGGGCAGAGCGTCACCGCGAAGACGATGATCGGCCGCGTCGGCAGCACCGGCGGGTCCACCGGGCCGCACCTGCACTACGAACAGCGCCTCAACGGGACCGTCGTCAAGGCCACCTTCAAGGACGGCAGCCCGGCGTACCCGAACAACACGACGACCCTCCAGCGCAAGCAGTCGTGCCCGTGAGCGCCCTGACCCGCGCCCGCTGGGCCGCGGTCGCCGGGGCGGTGGTCGTCGCGACGGGTGTCGTGGCGACCCCCGCCCAGGCGGCCTCGCGGGACGGCGTCTGCGACACCGGCGAGTTCTGCCTGTTCTACAACAGCGACAACGCCGGCGCCGTCAGCGACTTCACCACCTCGATCGCCGACTACGGCACCACCCAGCCGTCCTGCTACGACTTCAAGGGCACCAAGGCCGGCCACGGGCTCTGCGTCAAGAACGAGGCCGCCTCCGTCTGGAACCGCACCGGCAAGAGCGTCACCGTCTACTACAACAGCAGCTACGCCGGCGCCTCCCAGACCTTCGCCGCCGGCGCCAAGGCCAACCTCAACGCCACCCTCAAGAACAACAACGCCTCCCACCGCATCGGCGACGGCGGGGCCGGGGGGAGCTGCACGACGGACGGCACGAACACGAGGCTGCCCTCGACGATCCTCGTCTACCGCACCTCGCTCGGACGGGTCGACCGGGTGGACTTCAAGACCTACGTCAAGAACGTCCTCCCCAACGAGTGGGTCAGCTCCTGGCCCTCGGCCTCGCTCGACGCCGGCGCCACCGCCGTCAAGAGCTACGCCTGGTACTGGGCGCTGCACTCGACCCGGAAGACCCCGTCCGGTGCGTGCTACGACGTCCGGGACGACACCGGTGACCAGGTCTACCGCCCCGGGTCGTCGGTCGCCTCGACGAGCGCCGCGGTCGACCGCACGTGGTCGGTGCGGATGACCCGCGACGGGTCGGTGCTGCGAGCCCACTACTGCGCCACCTCCACGGCGTGCTCTGCGTGGGTGACCGGTGACTGGCTGTCGCAGAACGGCTCCCGCGACATGGCGAACGCCGGCAAGGGCTTCCGCGCCATCCTCACGTCCTACTACCGCGGGATCACCCTGTCCTGACCGGGCCCGCCCGGACCGGAGGCCTCCCCACCGCACCAACGGTGGGGAGGCCTCCCCATCGACCTCCCCGCTCCCCGGGTGGCAGTCTCGCCACGCGTCGGTAGCCTCGGCCAGGGCGCACCGACGCCACCCGGGACGAGGGGAGAGCCATCGTGACCGACGCCGACCGGGCCGCGCGCAGCGCGGCCGTCAGCGCCTTCGCCGAGCACCTGCGCGCGGTGCGCGAGGCGGCCGGCACCCCGTCCTACCGGGCGATGGCCGCGCGCTCGCGGGCCATCTCGCACACGACGTTGCACGAGGCCGCGCGGGGTCACCGGCTCCCGACGTGGGAGACGGTGCGCGAGTACGTCCGTGCCTGCGACGCGGACCTCGGCGCGGCACGCACCGCGTGGGACGCGGCCCACCACGTCGTCGCGCCCGCCTGCCCGGGCCAGGACCGGCCGGGTCGGCCCGCGGTGTCGGCCCCGGCGGCCGTCGAGCCGCCTGTGGTCCCGGCGGTGGCTCCCGCGAGCGTCCCGACGACGGACCCCGAAGTCCCGCAGACCGACCCACCCGAGCCGGCCGCCCGGGGCGCGGGCCGGCGTGCGCTGACCCTGGCCGGGACGGCGGCTGCCGTGGCCCTCGTCGCCGCCGCCGTGTCGTCGATGACGAGCCAGGACGGGATGACCGGAACCGGTGTCGAGCGGGCCGCCGCGCTCGGGGCCGCAGGCCTCGCGGCGCCGTTGCCGACCCCGGCGCGCTGCCCGGTCCAGCAGCCCAACCCGCCCGCCGCGGAGCCGGCGCACCCCGGCGACGTCGCGGTCTTCGTCGGGGACGCGACGCTGCCGGACTGCTCGGTCGTCGCGCCCCGCAGCACGACGACCAAGGTCTGGCGGCTGAAGAACGCCGGCACCCGGCCGTGGGTGGGCTACCGGCTGCAGCGCGTCGGCGGCGCACCGGGGCCGGAGGACTGCCAGACCATCACGCACGTCCCGGTGCCCGACACCGCCCCGGGGGACGTCGTCGAGGTCGCGACCGCGGTCACCGCGCCGGCCGCCGGCACCTTCTGCATCGGGCGGTTCAAGCTGACCGACGCCGAGGGCGCCGTCGCCTTCCCGGGCAGACGGCCCGTCACCTACCAGCTCGTCGTGCGCTGACGCCGCCGCGTCAGGAGCGCGGCGGGGGGACCTCGCGGCCGTGCCGCCGCTCGACGGGGACGTCCATCTGCGCGGTGAGGGCCGCCCAGACGGCCCGCGGCGCCTCGCCCGCGTCGAGGGCCTGCTGCGCGGTGCGACCCCCGAGCGCGGTGAGGTGCTGGTTGTTCGCGAGCGAGCGCGCGTAGCCCTCGCCGAACTCCTCGGCCATGAGCTCCCAGAACCTCGAGTGACGCATCCGCCGATCGTAGGCGGCGCGTCCCGCGGCCGGTGCGGGCGGGCCGTCCCGCGACGGCATACTGGCGCCATGCGCCTCATCACCGCCGACGGGGTCCTCCCCTCGCTCGCCCGTGTCCACGAGCCCTCGCAGCCGCCCGTCCGGGTCGGGCTGGTCCAGCACGCCTGGGACGAGGACGCCGACCGGCTGCGCGCCACGCTCCTCGACGGCGTCCGCACCGCCGCCGACGCCGGGGCGCGGGTCGTGTTCCTCCCCGAGCTCACCCTGTCGCGCTACCCCGCCGACACGCTGCCCACGGGGCGTCCCGACGCGACGGCCGAGTCGCTCGAGGACGGCCCGACCATGGCCTTCGCCCGCGAGGCCGCGGCGGCCGCGGACGTCCACGTCCACGCCAGCCTCTACGAGAAGGCACCGGCGCCGGACGGCTCCGACGACGGCCTCGGCTTCAACACCGCCGTGCTCGTCGCCCCCGACGGCACGCTCGTCGGCCGCACCCGCAAGACCCACATCCCCGTGACGGCCGGCTACCACGAGGACAAGTACTTCCGCGCCGGGCCGCCGCAGGACGCCTACCCCGTCTACGAGCTCGACGCGGTCAGCGGGATGCGCGTCGGCCTCCCCACGTGCTGGGACGAGTGGTTCCCCGAGGTCGCCCGCTCCTACGGCCTCGCCGGCGCGCAGGTCCTCGTCTACCCGACGGCGATCGGCTCCGAGCCCGACCACCCGGACTTCGACACCCAGCCGCTGTGGCAGCACACGATCGTCGGGCACGCCATCGCCAACGGCGTCTTCGTCGTCGTCCCCAACCGCTACGGCACCGAGGGGCTCATCACCTTCTACGGCTCCTCGTTCATCGCCGACCCCTACGGCCGGGTCCTCGTGCAGGCGCCGCGCGACGAGGCGGCCGTCCTCGTCGCCGACCTCGACCTCGCCCAGGGCCGGGACTGGATCGACCTCTTCCCCTTCCTCGCGACCCGGCGCCCCGACTCCTACGCCCCGCTCGCCGCCCCGATCCGGCCCGAGCACCAGCGGGAGGGCTGACCCGTGGCCTGGCGGATGCCGCCGGAGTGGGCCCCGCACGAGCGCACGTGGATGGCCTGGCCGTCGTCGGGCTACACGCTCGGGGAGACCGACGCCGACGCCGACGAGGCCCGCGCGACGTGGGCCGACGTCGCGCTCGCGGTGTCCCGCTTCGAGCCGGTCACCGTCGTCGTCGACCCCGGCGCCGTCGCCGTGGCACGGCACTGGCTCGACGAGGGGCGCCACGGCCGCTACCGCGTCGACCTGCTCGAGGCGCCGCTCGACGACGCCTGGATGCGCGACATCGGTCCCACGTTCGTCCGCGACGACGACGGCACGCTCGGCGCGGTCGACTGGGTCTTCAACGGATGGGGCGCGCAGGAGTGGGCGGCCTGGGAGCACGACGCCCGCATCGGCACGTTCGTCGCCGGGCGGGCCGGTGCCGAGCGCATCGGCTCCGACCTGGTCAACGAGGGCGGGGGCCTGCACGTCGACGGCGAGGGCACCGTCCTGCTCACCGAGACCGTGCAGCTCGACCCCGGCCGCAACCCCGGGCTGTCGCGGGCCGACGTGGAGGCCGAGATGGCGCGCACGATCGGGGCGACGCGCTGCGTCTGGCTGCCGCGCGGCCTGACCCGCGACTACGACGAGTTCGGCACCCGCGGCCACGTCGACATCGTCGCGGCCTTCGCCGCGCCCGGGACGGTCCTGCTGCACTGGCAGGACGACCCAGCGCACCCCGACCACGAGGTGTCGGTCGAGCTCGAGGGCCTCCTGTCGTCGTCGACCGACGCCGCGGGCCGCACCCTCGACGTCGTCCGGGTGCCCGCGCCGCGGACGCTCGAGGACACGGAGGGCTGGGTCGACTGGTCCTACATCAACCACCTCGTCGTCAACGGCGGCGTCGTGGCCTGCGCCTTCGACGACCCCCGCGACGACGAGGCGCTCGGCGTGCTCGCGCAGGCCTACCCGGGTCGCACGGTCGTCGGCGTCGACGCGCGCCCGCTCTTCGCGCGCGGCGGCGGCATCCACTGCATCACGCAGCAGCAGCCGGCGGGCTGAGCCCGCCGCGGGGGTGCCGCCTGTCGGTCCGGCGTGCCAGAGTGCCGGGCACCGACCGAGGAGGCCACCGATGTCCCGCACCCGCGTCCACAACTTCTCCGTCTCCCTCGACGGCTTCGGCTCCGGGGAGCCGCAGTCGCTCGAGGCACCCTTCGGCCACGCCGGGCAACGCCTGCACGCGTGGATGTTCGCGACCCGCTTCTGGGGGCCGGACGGCTCGTCCGGCGTCGACGACGCCCTCGCGCAGCAGCACTCAGTCGGCATCGGCGCCGAGATCATGGGCTCGCACAAGTTCGGCCCGCCGGGGTGGCAGGACGACCCGGACTGGCGCGGCTGGTGGGGTGAGGACCCGCCGTTCCACACCCCGACCTTCGTCCTGACCCACCGGCCGCGGCCCCCGCTCGAGATGGCCGGCGGCACGACCTTCCACTTCCTCGACGCCCCGGTCGCCGAGGCGCTCGAGGTCGCCCGGGAGGCCGCCGGCGGGCTCGACGTGCGCGTCGGCGGTGGGGCGACGGTGGTCCGGGACTTCCTGGCCGCAGGGCTCGTCGACCACGCGCACGTCGTCCAGGTCCCGATCCTCCTCGGGCGCGGGGTGCGGCTCTGGGACGGCCTCGAGGCCCTCGAGGACACCTACGCGATCGACGCGGTCGCGTCGCCGAGCGGCGTGGTGCACCTGCTGCTGGACCGTCGGGACTGACGTCGCGCGCCTCGACACCCGGCGTCCCCGCCCGGTCGGCAGCGACCTGAGGTGTCGGTGCCGGGTGAGAGGGTGTGACCAGCATGGATGCCGACGTCCTCGACCGCTTCTCGCCCGCCACCGCCGCCTGGTTCCGCGGGAGCTTCAGCGCGCCCACCGCGGCGCAGGCGGGGGCCTGGGAGGCGGTCAGCAGCGGCCACCACGCGCTGGTCGTGGCGCCGACCGGCTCGGGCAAGACGCTCTCGGCCTTCCTCTGGGCCCTCGACCGCCTCGCCTCCGAGCCCGTGCCCGAGGAGCGGCTCAAGCGCTGCCGGGTCCTCTACGTCTCCCCGATGAAGGCGCTCGCCGTCGACGTCGAGCGCAACCTGCGCAGCCCGCTCGTCGGCATCCGGCACGCCGCGACCCGGCTCGGGCTGCCGGAGCCCGACATCACGGTCGCGGTGCGCTCCGGCGACACCCCGGCCGACGAGCGACGCGCCTTCGCGCGCACCCCGTCCGACGTGCTCATCACGACGCCGGAGTCGCTCTTCCTGCTCCTCACCTCCGCCGCGCGCGAGGCCCTGGCCGGCGTCGAGACAGTGGTCCTCGACGAGGTCCACGCCCTCGCCGGCACCAAGCGGGGCGCACACCTCGCCCTCTCGCTCGAGCGCCTCGACGGGCTGCTCGAGCGGCCGGCACAGCGGATCGGGTTGTCCGCCACCGTCCGCCCGGTCGAGGAGGTGGCCCGCTACCTCGCGGGCGGTCGGCCCGTCGACATCGTCCAGCCGCCCTCCACCAAGGAGTGGGACCTCAAGGTCGTCGTGCCGGTCCCCGACATGAGCGAGCTCGGCCAGCCGACGGGTGACCTCGCGGGCGCGGCGTCCGGGCAGGAGCAGCGCGCGAGCATCTGGCCGCACGTCGAGGAGCGCATCGTCGACCTCGTCGCCGACCACACCTCGACCCTCGTCTTCTCCAACAGCCGGCGTCTCGCCGAGCGGCTCACCACGCGGCTCAACGAGATCTGGGAGGAGCGCGTCGAGGCCGCCGACGGCGCCGACGAGGTGGGGGCCGAGGGCGCGACGCCGCGGCCGGCGGTCCTCAAGGCCGCGCCGGCCAAGGTGATGGCCCAGTCCGGCCAGTCCGCCGGCGCCGCACCGGTGCTCGCGCGCGCGCACCACGGCTCGGTCAGCAAGGAGCAGCGCGGCCAGATCGAGGAGGAGCTGAAGTCCGGCCGGCTGCCCGCGGTCGTCGCCACGAGCAGCCTCGAGCTCGGCATCGACATGGGCGCCGTCGACCTCGTCGTGCAGGTCGAGTCGCCGCCGTCGGTCGCGTCCGGCCTGCAGCGCGTCGGCCGCGCCGGACACCAGGTCGGGGCGGTCTCCCGGGGTGTGCTCTTCCCGAAGTTCCGCGGCGACCTCGTGCAGACCGCCGTCGTCGTCGAGCGGATGCTCTCGGGCAGCATCGAGGCCCTGCACGTGCCGCAGACGCCGCTCGACGTGCTCGCCCAGCAGGTCGTCGCGATGTGCGCGCTCGACGAGTGGACGGTCGACGACGTGCTCGCGCTGGCCCGTCGCTCCGCGCCCTACGCGACGCTGACCCGGCCGGTCCTCGAGTCGGTCCTCGACATGCTCGCGGGTCGCTACCCCAGCGAGGACTTCGCCGAGCTGCGCGCCCGCATCACGTGGGACCGGTTGTCCGACACCCTGACCGGTCGCCGTGGCGCGCAGCGGCTCGCCGTCACCTCCGGCGGCACCATCCCCGACCGCGGGCTCTACGCCGTCTTCCTCGCGACCGGGGAGGGGCCGGGCCGGCGGGTCGGCGAGCTCGACGAGGAGATGGTCTACGAGTCCCGCGTCGGGGACCTCTTCACCCTCGGCACGAGCACCTGGCGGATCGAGGACATCACGCACGACCGTGTGCTCGTGACCCCCGCCCCCGGCCTGCCCGGACGGCTGCCGTTCTGGAAGGGCGACTCCCTCGGGCGCCCCGCCGAGCTCGGCCGCGCCGTGGGCGAGTTCGTCCGCGAGGTCGAGGCGCTCTCCCCCACCGCCGCCCGTGAGCGCGTCATGGCGGCCGGGCTCGACGAGTGGGCGGCCGACAACCTCCTCACCTACCTCCGCGAGCAGCGCGAGGCCACCGGCCACGTCCCGGACGACCGCACCGTCGTCGTCGAGCGCTTCCGCGACGAGCTCGGCGACTGGCGCATCGCCGTCCACTCCCCCTTCGGCGCGCAGGTGCACGCCCCGTGGGCGCTGGCCCTGTCGGCACGGATGCGCGACCGCTTCGGCGTCGACGTGCAGGCGATGCACGGAGACGACGGCATCGTCCTGCGGCTGCCCGATCTCGAGTTCGACGACGTCGAGGGCATCGACCGGCGCGGCGTCGGGCGCGAGCTGCTCGACCTCGTGACGCTCGACCCCGACGACGTGCGCGGCATCGTCACCGACGAGATCGGCGGCTCGGCCCTGTTCGCGAGCCGCTTCCGCGAGTGCGCCGCCCGCGCGCTCCTGCTCCCCCGCCGCCGGCCGGACCGGCGCCAGCCGCTGTGGCAGCAGCGCCAGCGCGCCTCCCAGCTGCTCGAGGTCGCGAGCCGCTTCCCGACCTTCCCCATCGTCCTCGAGGCCGTGCGCGAGTGCGTCCAGGACGTCTTCGACGTGCCCGGGCTCGTCGAGCTGATGCGCGACGTCGCCGGGCGCAAGGTCACCGTCGTCGAGGTCGAGTCGGGCACGCCCTCGCCCTTCGCGAAGTCGCTGCTGTTCGGCTACGTCGCCCAGTTCCTCTACGAGGGCGACACCCCGCTCGCCGAGCGCCGGGCCGCCGCGCTGGCCCTCGACCCCTCGCTCCTCGCCGAGCTGCTCGGCGGCTCCGAGGGGCTCGCGCTGCGCGACCTCCTCGACGCCGAGCAGGTCGCCCGCACCGAGGCCGAGCTGCAGCGCCTCACACCCGAGCGGGCGGCCCGCGACGGTGACGACGTCCTCGACCTGCTGCGCGTCCTCGGCCCTCTGTCCGTCGACGGCGTGCTCCAGCGCTGCCGCGAGGGAGTCACCGGCGCCGACGTCGAGGGCTGGCTCGCCGACCTCGCCGCCGCCCGCCAGGCCATCCCGGTGCGCGTGGCCGCTGAGGACCGCTGGGCCGCCATCGACGACGCCTCCCGGCTGCGCGACGCCCTCGGGGCCTCGCTCCCCCCGGGCGTGCCGCAGACCTTCCTCGAGCCGGTCACCGACCCCCTCGGCGACCTCGTCGCGCGCTACGCCCGCACCCACGCGCCCTTCCACGCCTCCGAGGTCGCCCGCGCCTACGGCATCGGGGTCGCCGTGGCCGCGCAGACCCTCGCCCGCCTCGTCTCCTCGGGGCGGGTCGTCGAGGGCGAGCTCCTGCCGACCGGTGGTGGCTCCACCGAGTTCTGCGACGCCGAGGTGCTGCGGATGCTCCGCCGCCGCTCGCTCGCGGCGCTGCGCGCCGAGGTGGAGCCGGTCACGCCGGACGCCTTCGGGCGCTTCCTCGGCGAGTGGCAGGGCGTCGGCGGGCGGCTGCGTGGACGCGACGGCGTCCTGCGCGCCGTCGAGCAGCTGAGCGGCGCGGTCCTGCCCGCGAGCGCCGTCGAGTCGCTCGTCCTGCCCGCCCGCGTCGCCGACTACACCCCGGCCCTCCTCGACGAGCTGATGGCCGGGGGCGAGGTGCTGTGGTGCGGCCACGGATCGCTGCCCGGCGACGACGGCTGGGTGTCGCTGCACCTCGCCGAGTCCGCGCACCTCACGCTGCCCGGCCCGGACCCCGAGCGGGTGCCGACCGAGCAGGGCATCGCCGTGCTCGACGTCCTCGCGGGCGGCGGCGCGCACTTCTTCCGCAGCCTGTCCGACCAGGTCGGCAGCACCGACGACGAGGCGCTCGCCACGACGCTGTGGGACCTCGTGTGGTCCGGCCGCGTCACCGGCGACACCTTCGCCCCGGTGCGCGCCGTGCTCGCCGGAGGCCGGACGGCCCACAAGCGCAGCACCCCCGCGCCGCGCCGCACCCGCTACGGCAGCCGCCGTGGGCCGCTCGGGGCGCTGGGCTCCGCGCCGTCGCGCCCGGCCTTCCCGGCCCGCTCCGGCCCCGCCCGGGTGACCGGTCGCTGGGCGCTGCTGCCGCCGGCCGACGCCGACCCGACCCTGCGCGCCCTCGCCACCGCCGAGCTGCTGCTCGACCGGCACGGCGTCGTCACGCGTGGCGCGGTGGCCGCCGAGGAGGTCCCCGGTGGCTTCGCCGGTGTCTACCGGGTGCTCGGCAAGGCCGAGGAGAGCGGACGCGTGCGGCGCGGCTACTTCGTCGAGGGGCTCGGCGCATCGCAGTTCGGCACGTCGGGGGCGGTCGACCGCCTGCGGGCCGGCACCGGACCGGCGGGCGGCGAGAAGCGAGGCGAACCCACGACCGTCGTCCTCGCGGCGAGCGACCCGGCCAACCCCTACGGCGCGGCCCTGCCGTGGCCCGACCGCGTCGCCGAGCCGTCCGACGGCGAGGGCGACGACAAGCGGCGTCGGCACCAGCCGGGACGCAAGGCCGGGGCGGTCGTCGTCCTCGTCGACGGCGTCCTCGCGCTCTACGTCGAGCGGGGTGGCAAGACGCTCCTCACCTTCGCCGACGACGCGGCCGTCCTCGCCCTCGCCGCCGCGGCCCTGGCCGACGCGGTCCGGCGGGGCCACCTGGGCCGGATCACCGTCGAGAAGGCCGACGGCGGGCAGCTCCTCGGCTCCGACCACCCCGTCGTCTCGGCCCTCGAGGCCGCCGGCTTCCACCTCACCCCCCGCGGTCTGCGGATGCGGCGGTGAGCGTCCGTGCCCGAGGGTGACACCGTCCACCGGACCGCCGACCGGCTCCACCGCGCCCTCGCCGGCCGCGTCGTGACGCACGCCGAGCTGCGCTGGCCCTCGGCCCCCGACGTCGACCTCCGGGGGGCGACCACCCTCGAGGTCGTGGCCCGCGGCAAGCACGTCCTCCAGCGCTTCGACACCGGCTCGACCCTCCACACGCACCTGCGGATGGAGGGACAGTGGCGCGTCGAGCACCCCGGGCCGCGCACCGAACGCACGCTGCGCCGGCAGGACCTGCGCGCCGCGGTCCTCACCGACGAGTGGTCCGGCTTCGGGCTGCGCCTCGGGATGCTCGACCTCGTGCCGACAGCGCGTGAGTCCGACCTCGTCGGCCACCTCGGCCCGGACGTCCTCGGCCCCGACTGGGACGCGGACCTCGCCCGCGAGCACCTGCTCGCCCATCCGCGCACGCTCGTCGAGGCGCTGCTCGACCAGCGCACCCTCGCGGGGGTCGGGACGTTCTGGGCCAGCGAGCTGCTGTTCATCGAGCGGCTCTTCCCGTGGCAGCCGGCCGCCGAGGCCGATCCGGCCCGGCTCGATCGGCTGCTCGCCCGGCTGCAGCGCCTCATGGCGGCGGCCGAGCGGACCGGCTGGCAGGGCAGCACCGGCATCCAGCGGGCCGGCGAGGAGGCGTACGTCCATGCCCGCTCCGGTCGGCCGTGTAGGCGGTGTGGCAGCACGGTGCGCGTCGCGATGGCCGGGGTGCCGCCGCGGGAGCGGACGATCTTCTCGTGCCCGACGTGCCAGGGCGGTCTCGCGCCCACCGACGACGGCCGCCCCCAGCGCCCCCTCGGCAGCACCCCGGGGCCGCGCGGCGCCTACCGCCGCCGCACCCCCTGACCCACCGCCCCCACCCACCCCAGGGGCCTCCACCGCCTCCACTTTTCGGGGTCACCCCGAAAAGGGCACGAGACCCCGGCTCGGAGCCGGGGTCTCGTGGACGATCCCCTGTGTCGTGCCTCGCCGGGGCGCCGTCGCAGTGCCGGTGATGCCCCGCCGTGCCGGGGTGCCATGACACCCCGGCAGGGCGACGTCGGGGCGTATTGGTGGGGTCGCAGCGGTTGGGCGAGGTCGCCGAGAGCATGCGCACCCTCGACGGGGTGGTGGACCAGCGCGGCGGACGGAGGAGCCGCCGCGGGGAGGACGGGCTCAGGCCGCGGAGGCGGAGACCTCGTCCGCGGTACGGGCGGGCCCGACCGGGAGCGTGACCGGGGCGGTCATCGTCTCGACGTGCTCGACCCGGTCGCGCACGAGGGAGAGCAGCTCGGAGAGGGTCATCCCGAGGCCGTCGCACACCGAGGCCAGCAGCTCGGAGGAGGCCTCCTTGGTGCCGCGCTCGATCTCGCTGAGGTACCCGAGCGAGACGGCGGAGGACTTGGCGACGTCGCGCAGCGTGCGCTTCTGCGCGGTGCGCACCTCGCGGAGCACCTCGCCCAGCTCGTGGCGGAGCAGGATCACGGGGCCTCCTCTCGGGACGTCGGCTCGTCGGTGGTCGCCCTACGGTACCGCGCCGGGGCCTCGTCGGCAGGGAGGTTCCGGACGGTCCCGACCACGTGGACGAGCCGGGCCGTGACGCTCGTGGCCCGGGCCCGCGGCCGGTCCTCGGAGAACGCGCGCTCCCCCACCGCTGTTCCCGCCGGCCTCGCCACCCCCGCCGGGGTCACCGCGAGGCTCCCCCGGACCGGCGCGCCGCCCGCTCGGCGCGCTTGCGCACCGCCCGCTCGCTCGTGCGCCGCAGCCGCAGGGCCTGGACGAGGTAGTCGACCCCGGTGACGACGGTGACGACGACGGCCGCCCCGAGCAGGGTCCACGACAGGGCGTCCCAGAAGCCGCTGAACGGCAGCGTCGAGCGCGGCCAGAGGAAGAACCCGATGCCGAAGGTCTGCAGCAGCGTCTTGACCTTGCCGCCGCGCCCCGCGGCCATGACGCCGTGCCGGATGACCCAGAAGCGGATGGCGGTGATGCCCCACTCGCGCACGAGGACGAGCACGGTGACCCACCACATGACCTCGCCGACGCTCGACAGGCCGACGAGGGCCATCGTCACGAGCGCCTTGTCGGCGATCGGGTCGACGACCTTGCCGAAGTTCGTCACCAGCCCGCGGCTGCGTGCGAGGTCGCCGTCGATGCGGTCGGTGATCATCGCGACCGCGAAGACCCCGAAGGCCGCCCAGCGGTAGGTCGGGTCCTCGCCGCCGTGCGTGAGCAGCAGCCAGCCGAAGACCGGCACGAGCGCGAGGCGCAGCACGGTGAGGTAGTTGGCGATGTTCCACGCGCTCGGGCCGGTCTCGGGCACGACCGGGCTCGCGGGGTCGATGCCCACGCGGTACGGGTCGCTCATCCGCCCGTCGGCGAGCGGCCCGGGCCGCACGGGACGCGGCGGGCGGGGGGTGGGTTCGCTCATCGCGGCTCCACCAGCAGGTCGACTCCCTCCGCCCCCACGACGACGCCCTCGACGAAGGTCCCGACGGCGGGCAGCGCACCGTCGGACACGCGCACGTGGCACACCCCGTCGACGTCCGGCCCCTGGTGGTCGGCCCGGCCGACGACGACCAGGGCGTCGTCCTCGTCGTGCTCCTCGACGAGGACGGTGACCGGCTCGCCGACGCGCTCGAGGGCGCGCTGCGCGGTCAGCTCCTCGACGAGGGCGGAGACGCGCTCGACACGCTCGGCGACGACGTCCTCGGGCAGGTGGCCGTCGAGGGTCTCGCCCTCGGTGCCGTCCTCGTCCGAGTACCCGAACACACCGACGACGTCGAGCCGGGCCGCGGTGAGGAACCGCTCGAGCTCCTCGACGTCGGCCTCGGTCTCGCCGGGGAACCCGACGATGACGTTGCTGCGGGCGCCGGCGAGCGGCTGGCGGGCGCGCACGCCCTCGAGCAGCCCGAGGAAGGGCTCGGTGCCGCCGAAGCGGCGCATCCGGCGCAGCAGCGGGGTCGAGGCGTGCTGGAAGGACAGGTCGTACCAGGGCGAGACGCCGGGCGTGGCGGCCATCGTCTCGAGCAGGCCGGGGCGCACCTCGGCCGGCTGGAGGTAGGAGACCCGGACCCGCTCGATCCCCTCGATGCCGGTCAGCTCCGGGAGGATCGACTCCAGCAGCGTGAGGTCGCCGAGGTCCTTGCCGTACGACGTCGAGTTCTCGCTGACGAGGAACAGCTCGCGCACGCCCTGCCCGGCGAGCCAGCGCGCCTCGGCGAGGACGTCGGTGGGCCGGCGCGACACGAACGAGCCGCGGAACATCGGGATGGCGCAGAAGGCGCAGCGGCGGTCGCAGCCGCTCGCGATCTTCAGCGGCGCCCACGGGGCCGACCCGAGGCGCGAGCGCACGACCTCGGCGTCGTGCCCGGGCAGCGCGACGGCGTCGGACGCCGCGGGGCGCTCGACGGGCGAGAGCGGCAGCAGGCGGCGGCGGTCGGTCGGCACGTGGGACTGGGGGCGGCCGCCGGCGAGGATGCCCTGGAGGTGGGTCGACATGTCGGCGTAGGAGTCGAACCCGAGCACCGCGTCGGCGTCCGGCAGCTCGTCGGCGAGGGTGCGCCCGTAGCGCTCAGCGAGGCACCCGACGGCGACGACGGCCCGGGTGCGTCCGGTGTCCTTGAGGTCGGCCGCCTCGAGGAGGGTGTCGATGGAGTCCTTCTTCGCCTGCTCGACGAAGCCGCACGTGTTGACGAGGGCGACGTCGGCGTCGGCCGCGTCGTCGACGAGGGTCCACCCGTCGGCCGCGAGCCGGCCGGCGAGCTCCTCCGAGTCGACCTCGTTGCGGGTACAGCCGAGGGTCACGAGCGCGACGCTGCCGCGGGTCGCACTGGTCGTCATGCCGCCACTCTAGTTGCGCCGGGTCGGCCCCTCGGGCACCCCCGGTAGGGTCGCGCGCATGCTCGAGCACACCGAGGCCCGCATCCGTGCGCTGCTGCGCGACCACCCGGTCCTCGACGGCCACAACGACCTGCCCTGGGAGGCCCGGGAGCGGGTCGGCTACGACTGGGAGCGCCTCGACCTCGCGGCCGGCGGGCTCGCCACCCACACCGACCTCCCGCGGCTGCGCGAGGGCGGGGTCGGCGCCCAGTTCTGGTCCGTCTTCGTCCCCGCCGAGCTCCAGGGCGACGCTGCGGTCGCGGCCACCCTCGAGCAGGTCGACGCCGTCCACGAGATGGTCCGACGCCACCCCGGCGACCTCGCCCTCGCGACGACCCGCGCCGAGGTCGAGCAGGCCCTCGCGACCGGCCGCATCGCCTCCCTCATGGGCGCCGAGGGCGGGCACAGCATCGACTCATCGCTCGGCACCCTCCGGATGCTCTTCGCCCTCGGAGTCCGGTACATGACGCTCACCCACAACGACAACGTCCCGTGGGCGGACTCCGCCACCGACGAGCCGGTGCTGGGCGGTCTCTCGGAGTTCGGCCGCGAGGTCGTCCGCGAGATGAACCGGCTCGGCATGCTCGTCGACCTCAGCCACGTCTCCGCCGACACGATGCGCGACGCGCTCGAGGTCACCGAGGCGCCGGTCGTCTTCTCGCACTCGTCGGCGCTCGCCGTCTGCGACCACCCCCGCAACGTCCCCGACGACGTCCTCGAGCGCCTGCCGGGCAACGGCGGCGTCTGCATGGTGACGTTCGTGCCGAAGTTCGTCTCCCCCGCCGTGCGCGAGTGGGACCTCGAGGCGGCCGATGCCGCAGCCGCCGAGGGCATCTCGTCGTCCGACTTCGTCGCCTACACCGCCTTCACCGCCGCGCGCCGCCGCACCCACCCGGCCCCGGCGGCCACGCTCGACGACGTCGTGGCGCACTGCGAGCACGTGCGCGAGGTCGCCGGCGTCGAGCACATCGGCCTCGGGGGCGACTACGACGGCGTGGACGTGCAGCCGGAGGGCCTCGAGGACGTCAGCGGCTACCCCCGCCTCCTCGCCGCCCTCGCCGAGCGCGGATGGAGCGACGCCGACCTCGGCGCCCTCACGAGCGGCAACGCCCTGCGCGTGCTCGGGGAGGCGCAGGAGCGCGCCGGCGAGATCGCGGCGACCCGCGGTCCCGGACTGGCGCGCATCGAGGACCTCGACGGCGTTCCCGCCTGAGGACCCGCGCCGTCACTGACGGGCGCGGATCACCGTGAGCGCCACGAGCCGCGAGATGACCATCGCGACGTAGAGGACGCCACCGAGCTGCTCGACGGTGACCACGGCCCGGGCCTGCGGCCTGACCGGACCGACGTCGGAGAGTCCGACGCTGGTGAGGTTGGCGCCGGAGAAGTAGAGGAGCTCGAGGAAGGTGCGCCGCCCGGGACCGTCGACCGAGGTGAAGGAGCTCGGCCAGATCTCCTGGATCAGGAGGAAGACGTAGGCGAAGGCGAAGAGCAGGACCGTGAAGGCCGCACCGACCGCGAACAGCTCGTCCTTGGTGACCCAGGAGTCCTCGAACATGTACGAGATGAGCGCGTACGCCGTGTAGAAGTAGAAGACCGCCAGCGCGGCGTGGGCGAGGATGAGCACGGTGCCGGCGTCGACGAACAGGCTCCACACCTCGAAGCCCGCCGCGGGGAGCGCGAGGGTCGCCGACAACCAGGTGAGGGCCGGCGTGCTGCGCACGGTGAAGACGGCGATGCTCACGGCGCTCAGGCTGAGCAGCGAGATGACGGCGCGTCCCCAGTCCAGGTCCTGGAGGAACGGCAGCAGGAGGATGACGAGGATCTGCACCCCGAGGAGCATGGCCGAGGGCTGCTTGCGCAGCGTCGCCTTCCACCGCTCCCACGTCGACGGCGGCTCCCGCAGCTCCTCCCAGGTCGAGGTCATGGGAGCACGGTAGCCGGGCGGCGACCGCGGCCGGTCACCGGCGGCCCGTCAGCTCCCAGGCGTCCTCGCCGTCGTCGTCGCCGTCGTGGTACTCGACGGCGGCCGGGTAGCGGTCGAGGTCGTCGGCCACCGCGTCGCCGCCGTAGCGGACGACCGGCACCTCGGCCGTGTCGTCCTCCGGAACGCCGTGGCCGGCGGCCGCGGCGGACGCCAGCGCGTGCGCGTCCCCGTCCATTGCCTCGCCGTCGAAGGGCACGTCGGCGTCGGGGACGTCCTCGCCGCGCAGCAGCGCGAGCGTCGTCGGCAGGTCGTCGGCCTTGACGAGCACGTCGCGCGCCTTCGACCCCTCCGAGGGCCCCACGACGCCGCGCGACTCGAGGAGGTCCATGAGCCGCCCGGCCTTGGCGAACCCGACGCGCAGCTTGCGCTGGAGCATCGAGGTCGAGCCGAACTGCGTCGTGACAACGAGCTCGGTCGCCTGCAGCAGGAGGTCGAGGTCGTCGCCGATGTCGTCGTCGACCTGCTTCTTCGGCGCCGTCACGACGACGTCGTCGCGGTAGCGGGGCTTGAGCTGCTCGGTGACGTGCGTGACGACGGCGTGGATCTCGGACTCGGTGACCCACGCGCCCTGGACGCGCATCGGCTTGCTCGCGCCCATCGGGAGGAACAGCGCGTCACCCTGGCCGATGAGCTTCTCGGCGCCCGGCTGGTCGAGGACGACGCGGCTGTCGGCGAGCGAGGAGGTCGCGAAGGCCATCCGCGAGGGAACGTTGGCCTTGATGAGGCCGGTGACGACGTCGACCGAGGGCCGCTGGGTCGCGAGGACGAGGTGGATGCCCGCCGCGCGCGCCAGCTGGGTGATCCGGACGATCGACTCCTCGACGTCGCGCGGCGCGACCATCATGAGGTCCGCGAGCTCGTCGACGATGACCAGCAGGTACGGGTAGGGCGTGATGACCCGCTCCGACCCCGGCAGCGGCTTGACCTTGCCCGCGCGGACCGCCTTGTTGAAGTCGTCGACGTGCTTGAAGCCGAACGCCGCGAGGTCGTCGTAGCGGGTGTCCATCTCGCGCACGACCCACTGGAGGGCCTCGGCGGCCTTCTTCGGGTTGGTGATGATCGGCGTGATGAGGTGCGGGATGCCCTCGTAGGCGGTCAGCTCGACGCGCTTGGGGTCGACGAGGACCATCCGGACCTCGTCGGGGGTCGAGCGCATGAGGATCGAGGTGATCATCGAGTTGACGAAGCTCGACTTGCCCGCGCCCGTGGCGCCGGCGACGAGCAGGTGCGGCATCTTCGCGAGGTTGGCGATGACGTAGCCGCCCTCGACGTCCTTGCCGACGCCCATGACCATCGGGTGCTCGGACCCGCGCGCCACCTGGCTGCGCAGGACGTCGCCGAGGCTGACCTTCTCGCGGTCGGTGTTGGGGATCTCGATGCCGATCGCCGACTTGCCGGGGATCGGGGACAGGATGCGCACGTCGGCGCTGGCGACCGCGTAGGCGATGTTCTTCGAGAGGGCGGTGACCCGCTCGACCTTGATGCCCGGGCCGAGCTCGACCTCGTAGCGGGTGACGGTCGGGCCGCGGGTGAAGCCGGTGACCTGCGCGTCGATGTCGAACTGGTCGAGGACGGTCGTCAGCGACTCGACGACGCGGTCGTTGGCCGCGCTGCGCGCCTTGTGCGGGCTGCCCGGCTCGAGGACGCCCGAGTCCGGCAGCGTGTAGGTGATGTCGCCGGCGAGGGAGAGCTGCTCGACGCGCGGGGGCAGCTGCGCGGTGGGCGGCGCCTCGAGCGGGGCCTTGGCCTGGACCTGCCGGGCGAGCGCCTCCGCCGCGGCCGGCGGGGCCGACGGCGAGGACGCGGCGGCGGTCTCCGGGGCGGACGCGGGGCGCTTCTGCCCGGGACGCAGTCGCTTGCCGGTGCGCGGGTCGACGACCGCGGCCTGCTCGAACGCCTCGTCGCCGTGCATCGAGGCCTCGGCGTCGGCGAGCTCACGGGCGGTGCGGCGGCGGCGCGGCGCCTTCGGGGTCGGCTCCGGCTCGGGCTCGGCGTCGGGGTGGTGGCCGGTCAGCCGGTCCATCGCCCCGCGCAGGCGCTCGGGCACCTGGTGCAGCGGGGTGGCGGTGAGGACGAGGAGGGAGAACAGGCCGAGGAGGAGCAGCAGCGGGACGGTGCCGTAGACCGACACGGCCGCCTCGAGCGGGCTGGAGGCGAGGAAGCCGATGATGCCGCCGGCCGCGCGCATCCCGTCGGCGCCCTCGGGCGGGGTCGGGATGTCGGCGGCGACGTGGACGAGGCCGCAGGCGGCGAAGGCGAGCGCCGTGGTGCCGACGGCGGCACGGGAGGTCGACTCCTCCTCGCGCGGCGCCCGCAGCACCCGGATGCCGAAGGCGAGGAGCACGAGCGGGACCGCGTAACCGACCTTGCCGAAGGTCCCGGCGACGACGGCGTGGACGATCGTGCCGACGGCACCCGGCATCCCCCACCACTCGCGGGCGGCGACGACGACCGACAGCGCGACGAGCAGGAAGCCCACGCCGTCGCGGCGGTGCTCCGGCTCGAGGTCGCGCCCCGCGTCACCGACGGTGCGCGCGACGGCGCCGGTGGCGTGGGCCAGGCCCATCCACGTCGTCTGGGCGGCGCGCAGCGGGAGCGGCAGCCCGCCCGAGCGCGCGGGCCGCTTGGCCGCCGTCCGGGGGCTCGCCGCCTTCTTCCGCGTCGCGGGGCGCGTGCTGCCACCCCGGGAGCGGGAGGTGGAGGACGTACGTGTCGCCATGGTCGCAGGCTACGCGAGCGTCACAGCCGACTCACGCGTCACACGCGGCACGGGGGCCACGGATTTGCGCGCGCGAGAGCCGGTGCTCCCGGCCGACACGCACGTGCGGCGCCCCGCTCGACCCCTGTCGCCGAGCGGGACACCGCACAGTCGTGCCGGCCGGGTGGACCGGGGGCCGACTCCCCCTGCGGAGCCTGTCCGGTCCCGTCCGACGGGCTCCCCTGCGGAGCTTCGCCAGACGTCCTGCCGTGCGTCGTGGTCGCCGGAGCCCTGCGCTCCGGCCGTCCGTGCCCCGCCTCCTCCACTGCCGTGGAGTTGACCGGCCACTGACCCGTACTTTACGAACTCTTTACCCGGTCCGCCAGAGGTTCGCGGATCTTTCTCGATTCGCTCACCTGCTGGACTCCGCCCGGACCGGGCGGTGTCGCGGCCGGCCCTCGCGGGTCCACCGGTTGTCGTCCGATGGGAACCACTTTACGGACGCTTTACCTTCCCGGGGCGGGTTCGGCGAAATGATCCGGGACTTCGTCTGAGCGGATGAGTGGCCGCGATGCGCCCGGGCCTACTGATTCCGTAGGCAGGAGCCCGCCCAACCGCTCATCCGCGCCGAGCCCGTGCGTGGACACCCCGTGCGGAATCGGTTGAAGGGTCAACGACCCCGGGGTGGCGGGCTCAGGCCTCGATGACGGTCGGGATGATCATCGGGCGACGGCGGATCTTGCGCCCGACCCACGGCCCGATCGTGCGGCGCACGACCTGCTGGAGCTGGTGGGAGTCCGTGACGCCCTGGGCGGTGGCCTCGTCGAGGGCCCGCTCGATGCGCGGGCGGATCTCGTCGAACACGACGTCGTCCTCGACGAAGCCGCGCGCGGTGATCTCCGGACCCGCGACCACCTTGCCGGTCATCGAGTCGACGACGACGACGACGGAGATGAAGCCCTCGTCGCGCAGGATGCGGCGGTCCTTGAGCAGGGTCTCGTCGGCCTCGCCGACCGAGGAGCCGTCGACGTAGACGTAGCCGCACTCGACCGCCCCGGCGACGCGCGCCCGGCCGTCGACGAGGTCGACGACGACGCCGTCCTCGACGACGACGACGTTGCGGCGCGGGACGCCGGTGGCGACGGCGAGGTCGGCGTTGGCCACGAGGTGGCGCCACTCGCCGTGGACCGGCATGACGTTGCGCGGCTTGACGATGTTGTAGCAGTAGAGGAGCTCACCGGCGCTGGCGTGGCCCGAGACGTGCACCTTGGCGTTGCCCTTGTGCACGACGTTCGCGCCGAGGCGCATCAGGCCGTTGATGACCCGGTAGACGGCGTTCTCGTTGCCGGGGATGAGCGAGGAGGCGAGGAGCACGGTGTCGCCCTCCCCCACCTCGATCCGGTGGTCGCGGTTGGCCATCCGGGAGAGGGCCGCCATCGGCTCGCCCTGGCTGCCGGTGCACACGAGGACGACCTTCTCGTCGGGCAGGTCGTTCAGCTGCTTGAGGTCGACGAGGACGCCGTCGGGCACCTTGAGGTAGCCGAGGTCGGCGGCGATGCCCATGTTGCGCACCATCGAGCGGCCGATCATCGCGACCTTGCGCCCCGCCTTGTCGGCCGCGTCGAGCACCTGCTGCACGCGGTGCACGTGCGAGGAGAAGCAGGCGACGATGATGCGGCGCTGCGCGTGGCGGAAGACCTTGTCGATGGCCGGCGCGATCTCGCGCTCGGGCGTCGTGAAACCCGGCACCTCGGCGTTCGTGCTGTCGGTGAGGAAGAGGTCGACGCCCTCCTCCCCGAGCCGGGCGAAGGCGCGCAGGTCGGTGAGCCGGCCGTCGAGCGGCAGCTGGTCCATCTTGAAGTCGCCGGTGTGGAGGATCGTGCCGCCGGGGGTGCGCACGAAGACGGCGAGGGCGTCCGGGATGGAGTGGTTGACCGCGACGAACTCGCAGTCGAAGACCCCGAGCCGCTCGCGCCCGCCCTCGGCGACCCCGAGGGTGTAGGGCGTGATCCGGTGCTCCTTGAGCTTGGCCTCGATGAGGGCGAGGGTCAGCTGGGAGCCGACGACGGGGATGTCCGGCTTGCGACGCAGGAGGTAGGGGACGGCGCCGATGTGGTCCTCGTGACCGTGCGTGAGGACGATCGCCTGGATGTCGTCGAGGCGGTCCTCGATGGCGCTGAAGTCCGGGAGGATGAGGTCGATGCCGGGGTGGTGGTCGTCCGGGAAGAGGACGCCGCAGTCGATGACGAGCAGCTGGCCCTCGTGCTCGAGGACCGTCATGTTGCGGCCGACCTCGCCGAGCCCGCCGAGCGGGATGACGCGCACGCCCCCGGGGGCGAGGGGTGCGGGGAGGTCGAGGTCGGGGTGCGGGTGGCTCATGAGTCCTTCGGGGTGGGGAGGGTGGCGAGCGCCGCCCGGAGCGCCTCGAGGTGCTCGGGCGGGGACTCGACGAGGGGCAGGCGGACGCTCGCGTGCTCGATGACCCCGAGCTCGACGAGGGCGGCCTTGGCCATGATGGCGCCCTGCGAGGGCGACATGATCGCGTCGACGACGGGGACCAGGCCCCGGTGCAGGCGACGGGCGTCGTCGAGGTCGCCGCGGTCGACGGCCTCGAGGATCGCCCGGTACTGGGCACCGGCGACGTGGCCGACGACGGAGACGACGCCGACGGCGCCGATCGCGAGGAGCGGCAGGTTGAGGGCGTCCTCCCCGCTGAACCACAGCAGGTCGGTCGCCGCCATGACGCGGGTCGAGGCCGCGAGGTCGCCCTTGGCGTCCTTGACCGCGATGATCCGCGGGTGCTCGGCGAGCGCCACGAGGGTCTCGGTGGCGAACGGGACGGCGGTGCGGCCGGGGATGTCGTAGAGCATGACCGGCAGCTCGGTGGCGTCGGCGACGGCGCGGCAGTGCGCGACGAGGCCCGCCTGGGTGGGCTTGTTGTAGTACGGCGAGACGAGCAGGAGCGCGTCGGCGCCGGCGTCGGCCATCCGCCGGGCCATCGCGACGGCGTGCGCGGTGTCGTTGGACCCGCAGCCCGCGACGACCTTGGCCCGGCCCGCCGCGGCCGCGACGACGCGGCGCACGACGTCGACGCTCTCGTCGTCGGTCAGGGTGGAGGCCTCGCCGGTCGTGCCGTTGACGACGAGCCCGTCGTGGCCGGTGGCCAGGAGGTGCTCGACGACTGCCTCGACGCCCGGGCCGTCGACCGCACCGTCGGGGGTCATCGGCGTGACCATCGCGGTGAGGACGCGGCCGAACGGGGAGGAGGTCATGCACGCCAGACTAGTGCGCCCCTAGGCTGGGACCGTGCGCCAGTACCTCGACCTCCTCGACCACGTGATGACGACCGGCGTCGAGAAGTCGGACCGCACGGGCACCGGCACCCGGAGCGTCTTCGGATACCAGATGCGCTTCGACCTCGCCGAGGGCTTCCCGGTGCTCACGACGAAGCGGCTGCACCTGCGCTCGATCATCGGCGAGCTGCTGTGGTTCCTCCGCGGCGACACCAACGTCCGCTGGCTGCAGGAGCGCGGCATCTCCATCTGGGACGAGTGGGCCGACGAGCACGGCGACCTCGGGCCGGTCTACGGGCACCAGTGGCGCTCGTGGCCGACGCCGGACGGCCGCACCGTCGACCAGGTCGCCAAGGTCGTGCAGGCGCTGCGGACCAACCCCGACTCGCGGCGGCACGTCGTCTCGGCGTGGAACGTCGCCGATGTCGACGACATGGCCCTGCCGCCGTGCCACACGATGTTCCAGTTCTACGTCCGCCCGGCCGCCGACGGCGGGCCGGCGTTCCTCGACTGCCAGCTCTACCAGCGCAGCGCCGACGTCTTCCTCGGCGTCCCGTTCAACATCGCCAGCTACGCCCTCCTGACCATGATGGTCGCGCAGCAGACCGACCTGCGCCCCGGCCACTTCGTCCACACCCTCGGCGACGCGCACCTCTACCTCAACCACCTCGAGCAGGCGACGCTCCAGCTGACGCGCGAACCGCTGCCCCTGCCGACGATGACCATCGCGCCCCGGCCCTCGATCGACGCCTACGAGCTCGAGGACTTCGAGCTCGTCGGCTACGAGGCGCACCCGTCGATCAAGGCGCCGATCGCCGTATGACCCGTGTCTCGCTCATCGCCGCCGTCGCCCGCAACGGCGTCATCGGCGCGGGGCAGTCGATGCCGTGGCACCTGCCGGAGGACTTCGCGTTCTTCAGGCGCACGACGATGGGGCATCCGCTCGTCATGGGCCGGCGCACCTTCGACTCCATCGGGCGGGTGCTGCCCGGCCGGCGCCACATCGTCATCACCCGGCAGCCCGACTGGGCGCACGCCGAGGTCGAGACGGCGCACTCGCTCGTCGAGGCGCTCGCGCTCGCCGGCCCGGCCGACGAGGTCTTCGTCGCGGGCGGCGGCCAGGTCTACGCCGAGGCGATGCCCTACGCGCACCGCCTGCTCGTCACCGAGGTCGACCTCGAGCCCGAGGGCGACACACACTTCCCGCCCGTCGACCCAGGCACCTGGGTCGAGACCGAGCGGGTGCCGGGCGAGCGCTGCGCCTGGGTCACCTACGAGCGGCGCTGACCGCCCGGGACCTCCCCCACCGCGATCGCCGGCTCGACGAGGCTGCCGAGCCACACCCGGCCCTCGTGCTCGCGCACGCCCGTCGCGACGTGCCAGCGGCTCGCGTCGAAGGACAGGTCGCGAACGACGCGCGCGGTGTCGTCGAGGGCGAGCACCCGCGCGGTGCGGCGCGGCGCCGGCTTGACGCGGTCCGGGAGGCGGCGGACGAGGCCGCGCACCGCGCGCGGGCTGCGCTGCAGCACCCCGAGGACGGGGTCGGTCGGCGAGGCGACGGTCACCCACACCAGCCCGTCGGAGCCGAGGGCGATGTTGTCCGGGTGGCCGGGCAGGTCCTCGACCCACGTCGTCACCTCGCCGGGCTCCCCGCCGTGCAGCGGGACCCGGCGGATGCGGCAGGTGCCGGTCTCGGCCACGAGCACCGCGCGCTCGTCGGGCAGGAGCGCGACGCCGTTGGCGAAGGCGAGCCCGTCGACGACGGTCGTGACAGCGCCGTCCGGGGTGCGGCGCAGCAGCCGCCCGGTGCACGTGTGCTCGACGAGGTCGTTCTTCCAGTCCTCGACCTGCCAGCGCCGGCTGGAGTCGGTGAACCAGATGGTGCCGTCGCGCTGGACGGCGGCGTTGTTCGTGAAGAGCAGGTGCTCGCCGTCGACCTCGGTGAGCAGCGTCTCGAGGTCGCCGCTCGCGGGGTCGAGGGCGAGCAGGCCGCGGTGGGCGTCGCAGACGAGCACCCGCCCGTCCGGCAGCCACTCGAGGCCGAGGGGGCGGCCGCCCGTCACCGCGACGGGCGCCACCGCGCCGGTGGCGGGGTCGTGGACGTGGACGACGCCGTCGGCGGTGCCCGTCCAGACGCGCCCGTCGTCCCCGACGAGCACGTCCTCCGCCCCGGGGCCCGGGACCGGCACGACGGTCAGCGGCAGCGTCATGCCCGGGAGCGTAGGGGCTGCCGGGCCGGGCGTCACCCGGGGCGCTCGGTAGGGTCGAGGCCGTGACCGTCCACGCCTCGCTCGCCGACCGGGTCGCCGTCCTGACGATCGACCGCCAGCACCGGCGCAACGCCCTCGACCTCGCCACCCTCGAGCAGCTGCACGACGAGGTCGTCGCCGCGCTCGCCGCCGGTGCGCGCGCGGTCGTCCTCACCGGCGCCGGCGGCCACTTCTGCGCCGGCGCCGACCTCACGGACCTCGAGGACGTCTCCTTCACGCAGCGCCTCGCCGAGGTCCTCCAGCACCTCGCGGCCGTCCCCGTCCCCACCGTCGCCGCCGTCGACGGCTCGTGCATGGGCCTCGGGATGCAGCTCGCGCTCGCCTGCGACGTGCGCGTCGTCGGCGACTCGGCCCGCTTCGCCGTCCCGGTCGCCAAGCTCGGCCTCATGGTCGACCACTGGACCCTCGACCGGCTCGCGCGGTGCTGGGGCGAGGGCGCGGCCCGGCACCTGGTCCTCACGGCCGCCGTCCTCGACGCCGACGACGCATGGCGCCTCGGGTTCGCGCAGGAGCGCGGTGGCCTCGACGACGCCCTGGCCCTCGCGACGCGCGCGGCAGCGCTCGCGCCGCTGAGCCAGGCCGGCTCCAAGGTCGGCCTCGGGGTCCGGCACGACGACGAGGCCGGGCTCGGACGCTACGAGGCCGCGTTCGCGCACGCGTGGTCGAGCGAGGACCTCGCCGAGGGGCGGGCCGCCTTCGCCGAGCGCCGTCCGGCCGTCTTCCGGGGGGTCTGACGATGACGACGCACGACCACTCCCACGACCACCCGCACGATCATGGTCACGACCACGGGTCCGACACCGGCCCCACGGCCGACGCGAGCGTCCGGGTCGCCCGCGCCAACGACGCGCCGGCCGTCGGCCGCGTCCAGGCCGACGTCTTCCGGGCGACGTACGCCGGCCGGCTGCCCGACGAGGTCGTCGCGCTCTTCGAGCCGGACGCCTTCGCACGCGCCTGGCGGGCCGGCCTGACCGACCCGCCCGAGGGCGTGCACCGGCTGCTCGTCGCGTGCGCCGGCCCGCAGGTCGTCGGCGCCGTCGCGCTGGGGCCGTCGCAGGACCCCGACGCCGAAGGCGCCTGGGGCGAGGTCACGCTCCTCGCCGTGCACCCGGACGCCCGCCGCCAGGGCCACGGCTCGCGGCTGGTCAACGCCGCCGTCGACCAGCTGCGCCAGGCCGGGGCCGACACCGTCACCGCGTGGCTGCTCGCCGACGACGAGGAGACCCGCGCCTTCCTCGCGGGCTCGGGCCTGGGCCCCGACGGCGCCTTCCGCGACCGCGTCGTCTCGCCCGACGGCGACACGCTGCGCGAGGTGCGGCGCCAGGCGCTGTCGGTCGGCGGGGCGACGGGCCTCTACGGCGTCTCGTTCGGCGCGCTGTCGGTGGCCTCGGGCCTCGACGTCTGGCAGACGCAGGCGCTCTCGCTCCTGCTGTTCAGCGGCGGGTCGCAGTTCGCCGTCGTCGGGGTGCTCGGGGCAGGGGGCAGCGGCGTGGCCGCGGTGGCGACGTCGTCGCTGCTCGGCGTCCGCAACGGCCTCTACGCCCTGCAGACCTCGCGCTTCCTCGGCGTCGCCGGGCTGCGCCGGCTCGCCGCGGCGCAGCTGACCATCGACGAGTCGACCGCCGTCGGGGTGGCCCAGCCGGAGCGACCGTCCCAGCGGATCGGGTTCTGGCTCACGGGCATCGCCGTGTTCCTCGGCTGGAACCTCATGACCCTCGTCGGCGCGCTCGTCGGCAACGCGCTCGGCGACCCCCGCACCTACGGACTCGACGCCGCGGCGGCGGCGGCCTTCGCCGCGCTCCTCTGGCCGCGCCTGCGCAGCGGGGACGCGGCGGCCACCGCGGTGCTCGCCGTGTTCGTCGCCCTCGTCACGAGCCCGCTCCTGCCGCCGGGCGTGCCGGTCATCCTCTCCGTCCTCGCCGCCCTCGCCGTGGGGTTGCGGCGCGGCGGACGGCACGAGGGGTCGCCGACGGCCGCCCCCGGTGAGCTCGACGGACGGGACCCGCTGCCGTGACGACCTGGACCACCGTGCTGCTCGCCTGCGCCGCGGCCTACGCGCTCAAGCTCGCCGGCTACCTCGTGCCCGCCCACTGGGTCGAGGGCGATCGCCGCTCCCGCGTCATCGCCCTGCTGCCCGTCGCGCTGCTCGCCGCCCTCGTCACCGTGCAGACCGTCGCCGGGGACGCCGGGGCGCTCGTCCTCGACGCCCGCGCCGCGGCCCTCGCGGTGGCCGTCGTCCTGCTCCTCCTGCGCGCCAACTTCCTCGTCGTCGTCGCCGGGGCGGCCGCCACCGCGGCGCTGCTGCGGGCCGTCGGCTGGGGCTGAGTCAGGCCGTGCGGTAGCGCTCGAGCACGACCTCGACCACGCGCCGGTCCGGGAGCAGCGGCGCGGTGACGACGTCGGCGCCGCACTCGTCGAGCCGGCGCTGGAAGAACCCCGGCGCCAGGAGGTACGAGACGAGCACGACCCGGTGGGCACCCTCGACGCGGGCCGCCGTCACCGCGCAGGCGGCCGGCGGTCGCGGGCCCGCCGCGTAGCCGAGACGAACCGGGCGGTGCAGGCGCTCCCCGAGCCGGCGCGCCGTCTCGGCCGAGGCCTCCTGTGCGCGCCCGTCGCTGGACCCGGCCGGGGCGAGGACGACCGTGTCCTGCGGCCCCGCTCCCCCGGCCTGCTCCACCCGCTCGACGAGGAGGTCGACGAGGCGGTCGTCCGGCCCGAGCGCCGGGGTGACGAGGACGTCCGGCCGCTCGGCCACGGCCTCGGCGAGGTCGACCCGCACGTGGTAGCCGGCGGCGAGCAGCAGCGGGACGACCACGCCGGCGCGCGAGCCGTCGGGTCGGGCCGGCAGGGACGCCACGACGTCGTCGACGGCCGGTCCGTGGACGTCGACGTACGCCTCGCGGACGTCGACGCCCGGCAACCGTTCCGCGACCGCCTCGACCGCCGCCGCGACGACCGCGCGGCCGCCCGGGTCACGGGTGCCGTGCCCGCAGACGACGAGGGCCGGCGGCTCAGCCATCGTCCGACGCGGAGCCGGGCGGGGTGGCGCAGACCGGGTCGTCGAGGAAGCCCTCGGCCGCGACCCGGCCGAGGACGACGACGGCGGGCGGGCGCACGCCGGCCTCCGCGAACACCCGGGCCGCCGTGGCGAGCGTCGCCCGGGTCACGCGCTCGTGCGCGGTCGAGCCCTGCTCCACCGCGGCCACCGGCAGGTCGGCCGGCACGCCCTGCGCCAGCGCGGCGTCGCAGATGCCCGGCAGCGCGGAGACGGCCATGAGGAGGACGACCGTGGCCCCGGCCGCGAGCGCGCCGGTCATCGCCGGGTCGGCGCCGGCGTGCCCGGAGGTCACGAGGACCGACGTCGCGACGCCCCGCTGCGTCACGGGGATGCCCGCGAGCGCGGGCACCGAGAACGCCGAGGTGATGCCGGGGACGACGTCGACCTCGACGCCCGCCGCGCGGCACGCGTGGACCTCCTCGCCGCCACGGCCGAAGACGTACGGGTCACCGCCCTTGAAGCGCACGACGGTCCGCCCCGCGAGCGCGTGCTCGACGAGCAGCCGGTTGATCTCGGCCTGCGGCACGGGGTGGTTGGTCGGGCTCTTGCCGACGTTGACGACCTCGACGTCGTCGGGCAGGTGGTCGAGCAGCCAGGTCGCGCCGAGCCGGTCGGTGACGACGACGTCGGCCGTCGCGAGCGCCTCGCGCCCGGCCGTGGTCACGAGGCCGGGCGCCCCCGGGCCGCTGCCGACGAGCACGACCCGGCCGGTGCCCGACCGGTGCCGCCGCAGGTCGACGCGGCCGGACTCCACGTGCGCGCCGAGGGCGTCGCGGACCGCGACGGTCCGGCGCGGGTCGGGGGCGCCGGTGCTCACGACCCCGATCCGCAGGTCGTCGTGGGTCGACTGCGCGGCGACGCGGGCGCTGCCCGCCGCGCCGTCCGAGGCGTCGACGCACCACGTGCGCCGCGCCTCGCACCAGGCGGCGACGTCGCGGTTGGTGGCCGGGTCGCCGGTGGCGGCGACGACGAACCAGGCCTCGTCGACGTCCTGCTCGACGACCGGCCGCTGCCGGAGCTCGACGTCGCCGTGCGAGGCCATCCGGCGGACGTCCTCGGAGGGTGCGGGGTCGACGACGACGACCCGGGCCCCGTCCTCGACGAGGGTGCGGACCCGTCGGCCGCCGACCGCGCCGGCACCGACGACGACGACCCGCCGTCCGGCGAGGTCGAGCCCGACGAGGGTGCTCACCCGAGGCCGAGGTAGTGCTCGAGCCCGACCGTGAGGCCGGGGCGGTCGCCGACCTGCCTCACGGCGGCAAGGACGCCGGACATGAAGGAGACCCGGTCGAAGGAGTCGTGGCGCAGCGTGAGCATCTCGCCGGGACCCCCGAGGAGGACCTCCTGGTGGGCCACGAGGCCGCGCAGCCGCACGGAGTGGACGGGGACGCCGTGCACGCGGGCGCCGCGGGCGCCGTCGGGGTCGTGGGTCGTGGCGTCCGGGACGGGGTCGCAGCCGGCCTCGTCGCGGGCGGCGCCGATGAGGTCGGCCGTGCGCGCGGCGGTGCCCGAGGGCGCGTCGACCTTGTCCGGGTGGTGCAGCTCGACGACCTCGACGGACTCGAAGAACGGGGCGGCGCGACGGGAGAGCTCCATGAGGAGCACCGCCCCGATGGCGAAGTTCGGGGCGACGAGCACGCCGACGGTCGGGTCCTCGCCGAGCTGCTCGCGCAGCGTCGCGAGCCGCTCCTCGCTCCACCCGGTCGTCCCGACGACGACGTGGACGCCGCGCTCGACGCAGTGGGCGACGTTGGCCGGCGAGGCGTCGGGGACCGAGAACTCGACGACGACGTCGGCCCCGCCGAGGTCCTCGAGGTCGTCCCCGGCGTCGTACCGGCCGACGAGCTCGAGGTCGTCGGCGCCCTCGACCGCCGCGCAGACCGTGGACCCCATCCGGCCGGCCGCACCGATGACCGCCAAGCGTGTCGTGCTCATACCGACCACCCTAGCCAGCGCGTCGATGCCGGCCCGCTCGACGTCCGCGCCGCGCCGTCGTTCACCGTCCGTTCACCTTTGGCGGTTCCGTCGGCTATCCTGAAGGTGAACAGCAGGTGAACACCACGGAAAGGGGGCCTGACATGAAGAAGGTCACGACCACGACGAGCCGCACCGGCCTGGCCGTGCGCTGGGTCCCGGTCACCGACGCCGAGGGCCGCACGCGGATGGAGATGCGCTGGAGCGCGCCGCACCAGCTGCGTCCCCGCGCCGCCGCCTGACCGGCCGCACGTCACGACAGAGGCCCGCACCCCCACCGGGGGCGCGGGCCTCTCGCGTTCCCCCGGACGTCCCCGGTGGCGTTCTGACGCGCCGGAGCCCCGGCACACACGGGGTGTGCCGGGGCTCCGGTCCGGATGACGCGTGCGGCGCCGGCCGGGTCAGTCCTCGCTGGAACCGCCCTCGCCGGAGCGCTCGCCACGACCGCGGCCACCGCGACGGCGACGGTTGCGACGCGGGCGGTCGCCGCCCTCGCCCGACTCGTCACCGGCGTCGCCGGCCTCGTCGTGGTCGTCGTCGGAGGTGTCCGCGTCGGCCGCGGGGGCCTCGGCGGCCGGGGCGGCGGGCGCCTCGGCGGCCGGGGCGTCGGCCTCGGTGTCGCCCTCGGCGGTGACCGCCGCGAGGCTCAGCTTGCCGCGCGGGTCGATCTCCTTGAGCTCGACCTGGATCTTCTGGCCGACGGACAGGACGTCCTCGACCGCGTCGATCCGCTTGCCGCCGACGAGCTTGCGCACCTCGGAGATGTGCAGCAGGCCGTCCTTGCCCGGCAGGAGGGAGATGAACGCCCCGAAGGTCGTCGTCTTGACGACGGTCCCGAGGAAGCGCTCGCCGATCTCCGGCATCTGCGGGTTGGCGATGGCGTTGATGGCCGCGCGGGCCGCCTCCGCCGACGGGCCGTCGGTCGCACCGATGTAGATGGTGCCGTCGTCCTCGATCGAGATCTGGGCGCCCGTGTCGTCCTGGATCTGGTTGATCATCTTGCCCTTCGGGCCGATGACCTCGCCGATCTTGTCGACCGGGACCGTGACGCTGATGACGCGGGGAGCGAAGGGGCTCATCTCGTCGGGGGCGTCGATGGCCTCGTTCATCACGTCGAGGATGTGGAAGCGGGCGTCGCGGGCCTGGGTCAGCGCGCCGGCCAGCACGTCGGCGGGGATGCCGTCGAGCTTGGTGTCGAGCTGGATGGCCGTGACGAACTCGCGGGTGCCGGCGACCTTGAAGTCCATGTCGCCGAACGCGTCCTCGGCGCCGAGGATGTCGGTGAGCGCCGCGTACTGCGTCTGCCCGTCGACCTCCGCGGAGACCAGGCCCATCGCGATGCCGGCGACCGGGGCGCGCAGCGGCACACCGGCGTTGAGCAGCGACAGGGTGGACGCGCAGACCGAGCCCATCGAGGTCGAGCCGTTGGAGCCCAGCGCCTCGGAGACCTGGCGGATCGCGTAGGGGAACTCCTCGCGGGTCGGCAGGACCGGCATGAGCGCCCGCTCGGCGAGCGCGCCGTGGCCGATCTCGCGGCGCTTCGGCGAGCCGACGCGACCGGTCTCACCGGTGGAGAACGGCGGGAAGTTGTAGTTGTGCATGTAGCGCTTGCGCGTCACCGGCGAGAGGGTGTCGAGCTGCTGCTCCATCCGGAGCATGTTGAGCGTGGTGACACCCATGATCTGGGTCTCGCCGCGCTCGAAGATCGCCGAGCCGTGCACGCGCGGCAGGACCTCGACCTCGGCGCTCAGGGCGCGGATGTCGGCGAGGCCACGGCCGTCGATGCGGACCTTGTCGCGCAGGATGCGCTCGCGGATGAGCTTCTTCTGCACCGAGCGGTACGCGGCGGAGAGCTCCTTCTCGCGCCCCTCGAACTGCTCGGCGAGGGAGGCCTTCATCGACTCCTTGATCTCGTCGATGCGCTCCTCGCGCTCCTGCTTGCCCGCGATCTGCAGGGCGGCGGTGAGGTCGCCGGTGGTGGCGGACTCGACCGCGGCGTAGGCGTCGTCCTCGTAGTCGAGGAAGACCGGGAACTCCTGCACCGGCTTGGCGGCGGTGCGGGCGAGCTCGGCCTGCGCGTCGCACAGGGTGCGGATGAAGCCCTTGGCGGCCTCGAGGCCCTCGGCGACGACCTCCTCGGTCGGCGCCTGCTTGCCCAGGGTCTTCACGAGGTCCCAGGTGTGCTCGGTGGACTCGGCCTCGACCATCATGATCGCGACGTCGTCACCCGCGACGCGGCCGGCGACGACCATGTCGAAGGTCGAGCGCTCGATGTCGCTGAAGTTCGGGAAGGCGACCCACTGGCCGTCGATGAGGCTGACGCGGACGGCACCGATCGGGCCGCTGAACGGCAGGCCGGAGATCTGCGTCGAGGCGCTGGCCGCGTTGATGGCGAGCACGTCGTACTGGTGGTCCGGGTTGAGCGCCAGGACGGTGATGACGACCTGGACCTCGTTGCGCAGACCCTTGGTGAAGGTCGGGCGCAGCGGGCGGTCGATGAGACGGCAGGTGAGGATCGCGTCGGTGGACGGGCGGCCCTCGCGGCGGAAGAACGAGCCGGGGATCTTGCCCGCGGCGTACATCCGCTCCTCGACGTCGACGGTCAGGGGGAAGAAGTCGAACCCCTCGCGCGGGTGCTTCCCGGCGGTGGTGGTGGAGAGGAGCATCGTGTCCTCGTCCAGGTAGGCGCTCACGGCGCCGCCGGCCTGCTTGGCCAGGCGTCCGGTCTCGAACCGGACGGTGCGGGTACCGAAGCTGCCGTTGTCGATGACGGCTTCGGTGGCGGTGATCTCGGGACCCTCCACGGGGCCTCCTTCTCTCGTGTCATTCACGCACGCGCATCGTCGTTGTGCGCGGGTGTGTCCTTCAGGCGGCGTCGCGCGGGGCGACGCCGGTCGTGCTGTCGATGTTCAGTTGTGGGTTCTTCCGAACGGGCCGAGCCCGCTCATGCGAGAAGGGCGGCCCCTGCACACGTGTGCGGGGACCGCCCTCTCGGAAGTCTCAACGACGCAGACCGAGGCGCTTGATCAGCGAGCGGTAGCGCTCGATGTCGATGCTCTCCAGGTAGCGCAGGAGGCGGCGGCGACGGCCGACCAGCAGCAGCAGGCCACGACGGGAGTGGTGGTCGTGCTTGTGCGCACGGCTGTGCTCGGTGAGGTCCTTGATGCGCTGCGTGAGGAGCGCGACCTGGACCTCGGGCGAGCCCGTGTCACCCTCGGTGGTGCCGTACTCGGCGATGATCTGCTTCTTGACGTCGGTGCTCAGCGGCATGGGGCGACGACTCTCCTTCGGGGGTTTCTGCTGCGCGGCGCTCCCGGGCTGGTTCACCGGGGCTCTCTGGATCCGCGGCCGATCTGACGGCAGTTGGCAAGGCTACCAGCGGCCCGGTACGCACCCCTAATCGGCGCGACCGGCGCCCGGTGGCCCCGCTCCCCCATCCTCTCACCGCCCGGCTCTGGTCCGGATCGCCGGCTCTGGTCGCGATCGTCCGGGTGGCGGTGAGCTCTCGCCGCCACCCGGCAGAGCGGACCAGAGCCGACGCGGGTTGCCCACGGGGCAAGGGCGCGTCGTGCTCGGGGCGATGCGGCGCGGGCCGGAGGCCCCCCCGCGCTCGGGCGTGCTGCGATCGACGCATGTGTCATCTCCTGTCCGCTCTCGTCCCGGATGACCCCGCACGTGCGGGGTTGTCGCTGTCCGCCCTGCCCGCCGACCACGAAAAGCCCGCATGTGCGGGGTCGCCGGGGCCGGTCGGGGCGCGTTGCCCGCGGGGCAAGGCCTCGCCGTGCTCGGGGCGCTGCGCCGCGGGCCGGAGGACCTGCCGCTACCGGCGGGTCCGTCGTAGGCTGCCCGGACAGGTGAGCGACCCCACAGAGAGGTGGACGACGTGCGCCAGCGAGGACCCAGCCCTGCACCGGCCCCGGCGCCGGCCGACCCCGGGCGCGCGGCCGCCGTGCGGGCGCTCGCCGAGGGGATGGCCTCGATGCGCGGGCCGCTCCTGCCGGTGCTCCACGCGGTGGTCCAGCAGCACGGGTACGTCCACGACGACGACGTGCCGGTCGTCGCCGACGTCCTCAACCTCAGCCGGGCCGACGTCCTCGGCGTGCTGACCTTCTACCACGACCTGCGCCGCACTCCCCCGACCGCGCACCGCGTCACGCTCTGCCGCGCCGAGGCCTGCCAGGCGCGCGGCGCCGAGGCCACCGTCGCGGCCGCCACCGACCGGTGGGCCGGCTCGACCGACGTCGAGGTCGGCGAGGTCTTCTGCCTCGGCAACTGCGCGCTCGGCCCGTCCGGGATGCTCGACGGCGCCCTCCACGGCCGGCTCACGCCCGACCGCCTCGACGCCCTGACCGAGGGGTGGCCGGCGTGAACCCCGTCGTCTGGGTGCCGGCCGACGCCGCCGCCGTCTCCGTCGGGGCCGACGAGGTCGCCGCTGCCCTCGAGGCGGCCGGCGCCACCGTCCGCCGCAACGGCTCCCGCGGCATGCTCTGGCTCGAGCCCCTCGTCGAGCTCGAGACCGACGCCGGACGGGTCGGCTACGCGAACGTGACGAGCGGGGACGTCGACGCCCTGCTCGGCGGCACGCTCGACGACACCGACCGCTGCGTCGGCGTCGTCGACGATCACCCGTGGCTGACCGGCCAGCACCGCGTCTCGTTCACCCGGGTCGGCGTCATCGAGCCGACCGACCTCGCCGCCTACCGCGCCCACGGCGGGCTCGCCGGCCTCGAGCGCGCCCTCGGCCTCGACCCCGCCGAGGTCGTCCGCGAGGTCACCGACTCCGGGCTGCGCGGCCGCGGCGGCGCCGGCTTCCCCGCCGGCATCAAGTGGGAGACCGTCCGCACGGCGCAGGCCGACACCAAGTTCGTCTGCTGCAACGCCGACGAGGGCGACTCCGGCACCTTCGCCGACCGGATGCTCATCGAGGGCGACCCCTTCACCCTCGTCGAGGGCATGACGATCGCCGCGATGGCCACCGGCGCGACCGAGGGCTTCGTGTACCTGCGCTCCGAGTACCCGCACGCCATCCGCACGCTGCGCCGCGCCATCGACGTCGCGTACGCGCACGGAGTCCTCGGCGCGTCGGTGCTCGGCAGCGGCCGCCGCTTCGACCTCGACGTCCGCGTCGGGGCCGGCGCGTACATCTGCGGCGAGGAGACGTCGATGCTCGAGTCGCTCGAGGGCAAGCGGGGCGAGGTGCGCGCCAAGCCGCCGATCCCCGCGCTCGAGGGGCTGTTCGGCCGGCCGACGGTCGTCAACAACGTCC
The DNA here is from genome assembly GCF_018729305.1 of Phycicoccus mangrovi. Taxonomy (NCBI): domain Bacteria; kingdom Bacillati; phylum Actinomycetota; class Actinomycetes; order Micrococcales; family Intrasporangiaceae; genus Phycicoccus; species Phycicoccus mangrovi. Next base: position 34,970 of record NZ_JAHHWP010000011.1, read on the forward strand.
TCACGCTCTCGGCCGTCCCGATGGTCCTCGCCGACGGCGGCGCCGCGTACGCCGCGCTCGGCACGGGTCGCAGCCGCGGCACCCAGGTCTTCCAGCTGGCGGGCAACGTCGCCCGCGGCGGGGTCGTCGAGGCCGACTTCGGCATCTCGCTGCGCGAGCTCGTGGAGGGCTACGGCGGGGGTACGGCGTCCGGGCGGCCCGTCAAGGCGGTCCAGGTCGGCGGCCCGCTCGGCGCCTACCTGCCGCCGGCCCGCTTCGACCTGCCGATGGACTACGAGGCCTTCGCCGAGGCCGGCGCGATGGTCGGGCACGGCGGCGTGGTCGTCTTCGACGACTCGATGGACGCCGGCGCGATGGCGCGGTTCGCGATGGAGTTCTGCGCCAAGGAGTCCTGCGGCAAGTGCACCCCGTGCCGGGTCGGCTCGACCCGGGGCGTCGAGGTCATCGACCGCATCCGGGCGGGGACGCAGCGCGAGTCCAACCTCGTCCTCCTCGAGGACCTCTGCGCGACGATGACCAAGGGCTCGCTCTGCGCGATGGGCGGCCTCACCCCGATGCCGGTCCGCAGCGCCCTGGAGCACTGGCCCGAGGACTTCGGTGTCGAGCCCGCCGCGGCCGACGCCGCCACCGACACGATGCCCGAGTCAGCCACCAGCACCACCGGAGGAGCGCGGCCATGACCACCCTCGACGAGCGACCCGACGCCCTGGCGTCCGAGACCGACCACGGCACACCGGCAGTCGTCGGTGCACCCGCCACCGTGAGCATCGACGGCCGCGAGGTCACGGTGCCCGCCGGCACGTCGGTGATGCGAGCCGCCGCCGAGGTCGGCATCGAGATCCCGAAGCTCTGCGCCACCGACTCGCTCAAGGCGTTCGGGTCCTGCCGGCTCTGCCTCGTCGAGGTCGAGGGCGGCAAGGGCACCCCTGCGTCGTGCACGACCCCGTGCACCGACGGGATGGTCGTCAGCACTCGCACCGAGCAGGTGCAGGACCTGCGCCGGAACGTCATGGAGCTCTACCTCTCGGACCACCCGACCGACTGCGCCGGGTGCGCCCGCGGCAGCTGCGAGATGCAGAAGTGGGCGCGCGAGACCGGGGTCGCCGAGGTCCGGTACGGCCTCGACGGCGCGAGCCACCTCGCCGACACCACCGACCGCTCCAACCCCTACTTCGACTACGACCCGGCCGCCTGCATCGTCTGCTCGCGCTGCGTGCGTGCCTGCTCCGAGACGCAGGGGACGTTCGCCCTCACCGTCGAGGGGCGCGGCTTCGACTCGCGGATCTCCGCCGGCGGCACCGACTTCCTGCACTCCGAGTGCGTCTCGTGCGGCGCCTGCGTGCAGGCCTGCCCGACCGAGGCGCTGACGGAGCGGTCGGTCGTCCAGCTCGGGATGCCGACCCGCTCGGTCGTCACGACGTGCGCGTACTGCGGCGTCGGCTGCTCGTTCAAGGCCGAGGTGCAGGGCTCCGGCGACGACACGCGCGTCGTCCGCATGGTGCCGTGGAAGGACGGCGGCGCGAACGAGGGGCACTCGTGCGTCAAGGGCCGGTTCGCCTACGGGTACGCCGCCCACGAGGACCGGCAGCTGCAGCCGATGGTGCGCGAGTCCATCGACGACGAGTGGCGCGTCGTCTCGTGGGAGGAGGCGATCCGGACGGCGGCCGAGGGCTTCCGGCGCATCCAGTCCGAGCACGGCGTCGGGTCCATCGGCGGCATCTCGTCCTCGCGCTGCACGAACGAGGAGGTGTACGTCGTCCAGAAGATGGTGCGGGCGGCGTTCGGCAACAACAACGTCGACACCTGCGCGCGGGTCTGCCACTCCCCCACCGGGTACGGGCTCAACCACGCCTTCGGCACCTCGGCCGGCACCCAGGACTTCCGCTCGGTCGAGCAGGCCGACGTCATGCTCCTCATCGGGGCCAACCCCACCGACGCGCACCCGGTCTTCGCCTCACGCATGAAGAAGCGCCTGCGGGCGGGCGCGCGGATCGTCGTCGCCGACCCCCGGCGCATCGACCTCGTCCGCAGCCCGCACGTCGAGGCCGCGTACCACCTGCCGGTGCGTCCGGGGACGAACGTCGCGTTCGTCAACGCGATGGCGCACGTCATCGTCACCGAGGGCCTGCTCGACGAGGAGTTCGTCCGCACCCGCACCGAGGGCGCGGAGGGCTACCTCGAGTTCATCGCCCGACCCGAGCACTCGCCGGAGGCCACCGAGGCCGAGACGGGCATCCCGGCCGACGAGCTGCGTTCCGCCGCAAGGCTGTACGCGGCCGGCCCGAACTCCGCCATCTACTACGGCCTCGGCGTCACCGAGCACAGCCAGGGCTCGACGATGGTCATGGGGATGGCGAACCTCGCGATGCTCACCGGCAACCTCGGGCGTGAGGGCGTCGGCGTCAACCCGCTGCGCGGCCAGAACAACGTGCAGGGCTCCTGCGACATGGGCTCCTTCCCGCACGAGCTGCCGGGCTACCGGCACGTGTCCCGACCCGAGGTGCGCGAGATCTACCAGTCGCTGTGGGGCGTGACCATCCAGCCGGAGCCGGGGCTGCGCATCCCCAACATGTTCGACTCCGCGATCGGCGGGTCGTTCCTCGGGCTCTACGTGCAGGGCGAGGACATCGCGCAGTCCGACCCCAACACGCAGCACGTCGAGGCCGCGCTGCGTTCGATGCAGATGGTGGTGGTCCAGGACCTCTTCCTCAACGAGACGGCGCGCTTCGCCCACGTGTTCCTGCCCGGCACGTCGTTCCTCGAGAAGGACGGCACCTTCACCAACGCCGAGCGCCGGCTCAACCGGGTGCGGCCGGTCATGCCGAGCCGCGTCGGCCGGGACGAGTGGCAGGTCGTCTGCGAGCTCGCGACGGCGATGGGCTACCCGATGTCGTACGGGTCGACGGCCGAGATCATGGACGAGATCGCCTCGACCACACCGACGTTCGCCGGCGTCTCGTTCGCCAGGCTCGACGCCGAGGGCTCGATGCAGTGGCCGGTCACCGACGCCGCGCCGCACGGCACCCCGACGATGCACGTCGGGCAGTTCGTCCGCGGTCTGGGCCAGCTGACCCCGACGGTCTACGTCCCCACGACCGAGCGCGCGAACCGGCGCTTCCCGCTGGTGCTGACGACCGGTCGCATCCTGTCGCAGTACAACGTCGGCGCGCAGACCCGCCGGACACCGAACTCGACGTGGCACCCGGCCGACGTGCTCGAGATCCACCCGTCCGACGCCGAGCTGCGCGGCATCCGCGACGGCGACGTCGTCGAGCTCGCCTCGCGCGTCGGGGCGACCCGGCTCACGGCGCTCGTTTCCGACCGGATGCCCGCCGGCGTCGTCTACACGACGTTCCACCACCCGGTGACCGGTGCCAACGTCGTGACCACCGAGAACTCCGACTGGGCGACCAACTGCCCGGAGTACAAGGTGACGGCGGTCCAGGTGACGGTGGCGACCGAGGCCGCGCGGGCCGAGAGCGGCGCCGCGCCCGAGGAGCGCGGTGCCCCGATGCCGGCCGGCGCGATGGCGAGGCGACGCCGGTGACCGGGGGCGTCCCCCCGGTCGTCCGGCTCGGGCACGACCTCGTCCGCAACTTCGAGGCGCTGCCGCCGGAGAAGGCGGCCGAGGAGCTCGCGACGCACATCAAGAAGTTCTGGGAGCCCCGGATGCGGCACGAGCTGCTGGCGCGCGTCCGGCGCGGCGAGACCGACCTCCACCCGCTGCTCGTGCGGGCCGCCGAGGACCTCGTCGACGGCGACATCGACCGGTCCGAGGTGCGGGAGCCGTCCGGGGGCTGAGGCGGGCGGAGCGCTAGCGTGGTGCCGCGCGCCGGACCGGCCGGCCGCGGAGAGGTCCCGATGCGCGTCGCCCTGGCCAAGACCGTGCTGCGCCTGGCCCGGTGGACGGCCGTCGGCGAGGTCCCCCGCACCGGCATCCTCGTCGGGGCCCCGCACACGTCCAACTGGGACTTCGTGATGATGCTGCTCGTCATGTGGCGCGGCGACGTCACGCCGCGCGTCCTCATCAAGCAGGAGCTGTTCAGGGGACCGCTCGGCTGGCTGCTGCACCGCCTCGGCGGCATCCCGCTCGACCGCGGGAACCCCGGTCAGGTCGTGCGCGAGCTGGTGCGTGAGGCCCGCAGCGGCGAGCCGTTCCTGCTCATCCTCGCCGCCGAGGGCACGCGCGAGCGCGGCGAGTACTGGAAGTCGGGCTTCTGGCGGATCGCGCGCGCGGCCAAGCTGCCCATCGCGCTGGCGTTCATCGACGGCCCGTCCCGCACAGCGGGATTCGGGCCGACCATCACGGCGACGCCCGACGTCCGCGCCGACATGGACCTCGTCCGGGAGTTCTACCGCGACAAGCGCGGGATCCACCCCGAGAGGCGCACCGAGCCGCGCCTGCGCGAGGAGGACCGCCCCACCGGGGCGTGACCGTACGGCAGCCGGCGCTCACCGGAGGCCGACCAGCTCCGGTCGGGGCCCGGCCGGCACCGGTGCCGGTGCGCTGACGGCCGGCTCGTCCTGCCGGGGACGGCGGCCGGTGACGATGCGGCGGCGCGCCGGGCGCTCGACGAGCACGAGCATCGCCCACGACGCGAGGCCGAGGACGCCGACGACCGCGACGAGCACGAGCTGGGCCAGCCACGGGTTGCCCGCCGCCAGGCCGACGGCCTGCTCGACCGGCCACTCGAAGAGCCAGTGGACCATGTAGAGCGCGAACGACGCCTCGCCCGCGGCGACGAGCCAGCGCAGCGAGAGGATCTTGGCGAGCCACCCGGACGAGGCCGCCAGCGCGGCGACCCCGAGGCCGAGCGCGGGCGCCATCCAGTAGCGCCCCGCCGACGCCGCGGGGAGGACGGCGGTCACGAGGAGGGCCAGCGGCAGGACGGGGGCGAGGCGGCCCAGGCGCGCCCCTCCGCGCACCCACGCGAGGCAGAGGAGCATCCCGCCGACGAACTCGAACATGATCCGGACCCAGAACATGTTCTCGAGGTTGCCGTTCGGCAGGGCCATCGTCGCGAAGATCCAGAGCATGACGCCGTAGCTCGCGGCGGCGAGGACCAGGGCCGTGGAGGACCGGCGCAGGCGCGCGACGACCACGAAGAGGAGCGGCGCGAGCAGGTAGGCGAACCACTCGGCGCTGATCGACCACGCCGGGGTGTTGAAGCTCGGCCGGTCGTTGACCCAGTAGTGGACCATCCCGAGGTTCTGGAGGTAGGCGTCGCCGGTGCGGCGGCTGTCCTCGACGGTGCGCCCGAGGGTGCCGAGGAGGAAGGCGGTGAGGACGTCGACGTGCAGGGCGACGACGTGCACGGGCCAGACCCGCGCGAAGCGGTTGCGGACGAACGAGCGGGTGTCGCGCCAGCGGAAGGCGCGCATCCGCTCGGCGTACGTGTACGCGAGGACGAAGCCGCTCAGGGCGAAGAAGAGGTCGACGCCGAGGTAGCCCGCCCGCATGAAGGTGTCGAGCGGGGCGAGCGAGGGCTCGAGCGCGAGGATCTCCTCGCGGTAGTGGAAGAGGACGACCCACACCGCGGCGACGGCCCGCAGGCCGGTGAGCGCGGGGAGGGCCGGCCGGCGGGTCAGCAGCTCCATCCCCACGACCTTGCCGAGGGGTCGGGCCGTGGCTCAAGTCGGCAGGCCCAGGTCTCAGGTCGCTGAAAGCGCTCGGGAATACGCTGCGCCGCAGGTCAGGCGGCCGGATCTCACGACAGGGTGGCTCGTCGGGCGCTGCAGCGGGTGCGACGTACGTCACGCCGACGCCCCCTCCCCTCGCCGGGCCCACCCCTTGACAACATACAACCGCTTGGTTGTATGTTGGTCCTGTGACCGAAAGCAGCGAGGACCGCGCGGACGCGCTGTTCCACGCGCTCGCCGACCGGACGCGGCGCGACATCCTGCGCCGCGTCCTCGCCGGGGAGCACTCGGTCACCACCCTGGCGGCGGGCTACGACATGAGCTTCGCCGCCATCCAGAAGCACGTCGCCGTCCTGGAGAGGGCGGGCCTGCTGACGAAGCGACGTCACGGTCGCGAGCAGCTGGCCAGCGGCGACGTGGAGGCCGTCCGGTCGGTCGCCTCGATGCTCGACGAGCTCGAGGCGGTCTGGCGGGGACGGATCGCCCGGATCGACCTGTTGCTCACCGAGGAGACCTGACATGCCCGTCACCGACATCGCCAAGGACGTCGAGAACCACACCCTGACCATCACCGCGGAGTTCGCCGCTCCGGTCGCGCGGGTCTGGGCGCTCTACGAGGACCCCCGCCAGCTCGAGCAGGTCTGGGGCCCGCCGGAGTACCCCGCCACGTTCGTCGACCACGAGCTGCGCGAGGGTACCCGGACGACGTACTACATGACCTCGCCGGAGGGCGAGCGCTTCGCCGGCTACTGGGACGTGACGGGCGTGGACGCGCCGACGCGGTTCACGTTCCGCGACGGCTTCGCCCGTGCGGACCTCACGCCCAACCCCGACCTGCCCGTGTCCGACTGCCTGTACGAGTTCTCCGAGACCGAGGGCGGCACCCGTGCGGTGTACACGACGACCTACGCGAGCGCCGAGGCGCTGCAGCAGGTCCTCGACATGGGGATGGAGGAGGGTGCGCGGTCCGCCATCGGGCAGATCGACGCGTTCCTCACCCGCGGCTGAGGGCGGGCCAGGGGCCGTCGTCACGACCGTCACACCGGACCCTCTTACCCCTTACTTCCGTTGTGCCACAGTGTTTTTGACTGCGGACGACTCTTCCGCTCCGCTGGCTCGGGGAGTAGGATGGGGGCACGAGGGGAGGGGGAGCCGATGGCCACCAGCACGCAGCTCCCGGCGAACGCCGCGGACGTCGCCGCCGCTGCGGTCGGTGCCCGCACGCTCGTCGCGGAGGCGCTCTCCCCCACCCTCGTGGACGGCTCGGTCGCCGACTGGGCGCACGCGCTCCGCGAGCTCCAGGCCCTCGCCGACGTCGTCGCCGCGGCGCAGGACGAGGCCATCGTCCGGCTCGCGGCGGTCGAGCCCGTCGTGCTGGAGACGGGCGAGCTGGTCGAGACCCACCGGGCGCCCGGTCACGTCGCCCTCAACGCACCGGCCGTCGTGTCGGGTGTGCTGTCGGTGTCGGTGGTGCACGCGGAACGGCGGGTGCGCGACGCGGTGCGGCGTGCGGCTGACGGCCCGAGCGGGACGGCGACGAGCACCGGCCTCGGCGGGCTCCACGCGGCGATGGCCGCCGGTCGCCTCGACGCCTACCGCGCGCAGGTCGTCGCGGCCGAGCTCGAGGAGGTCCCGGCCGAGGTCGCTGCGGGTGTCGTCGCCTCCCTCGACTCGTGGTTCGACCGCGAGGACGCCGCCCGGCTGCGGCGCCGGACGCGTCGGGTGCTCGCCGCCATCTCACCGGACCTGCTGCGCCAGAGGGCGGTCCGTGCTCGAGCGGCCTCGGGGCTGCGGCGCTGGGTCGACGAGCCGGGGGTCGACACGTGGCTCGGGACCTTCCCGTCCGAGGACGCCTGCGCGGCGTGGGCGGCCATCGACACCCTCGCCCGGCAGTACGTCGACGAGGGCACCTGCGAGCACCTCGAGCGGGCGCGGGCCAAGGCGCTCACGGACCTCGTCACGTCGAACGCGACCGTCGACGTGCGGGTGCAGCTCGTTGCTCCCGCCGGCCATCACGTCGTCGAGGACACGTCCGACGCCTCCCAGCTCGACGACCGCGACCTCGTCACCGTCCACGGCCTGCACGCCGGCGACCCCGACCTCGTGCCTCGCGGATGGCTGGCTCGCGCGACCCACGTCACCGCCCCGGCGTCCCCGGTCCTCCACCCCACCAGCGGCGCCCTCACCGACCCCGACGACGAGCTCGCGACGGACGCCTACCGGCCCGGCGCGCGACTGGTCGCGCTGGTCCGGGCCCGGGACGGCCGGTGTCGCTTCCCCGGCTGCCAGGTGACGGCCCGGTTCTGTGACCTCGACCACGTCCTCGCCTGGCCTCTGGGGCCGACGAACGCCGCCAACCTCGCGTGTCTCTGCCGCCGCCACCACCGCGTCAAGCAACGGCCGGGGTGGTCGGTGCGGATGGACGAGGACGGCACGCTCCACTGGACCGGTCCCACCGGCGCGGTTCGCACCACCCACCCCCTCGACCACCGGCCGCTGGTGCTCCCGGCTCGTGCCCCGGACCCGCCGCCTCCCCCGGCCCGACGCAATGCGGAGACCCACGTGCACTCGGCGCTCGAGTTCGGCCTCGAGCACCGCGGTGGCACCGCTCCGCCCGTGACCCGCAGGTGCCGCGTCGAGGTCCATCGACCGGCGCGGGCGTACCGGGTCACCGGCCTCCACCCACCCCGGCAGCGCGACCCGTTCCCCGCCGCCCCACCCTTCTGACCTTCGTTCGCACTGTGCGTCGTCGTGCCTGCACCGGGATGCCGCTCTGCCCGGGCTCTGGCGTCCGGGGCACCGCTCGGGCACGCTGTCTCCATGGCAGTCGAGGTCATCACCACCGACGCGGCGCCCCGCAACCCGCTCTTCGCGCAAGGGGTCAAGGCCGGCGGGTTCGTCCACGTCTCGGGGACCGTCGGTGTCGACCCCGCGACCGGCGCCCTGGCCGGTGACACGATCGGCGCCCAGACCACGCAGGCCCTCGCCAACTGCACCGCCGTCGTCGAGGCGGCCGGGGGCTCGAAGGACGACGTCGTCGAGGTCGGGATCTTGCTGCACGACCCCGACGACTTCCCCGGGATGAACGCCGCCTACTCGCAGTGGGTCCCCGCCACGCCGCCCGCGCGGTACGCCGCGAAGCTCGGCGCCGTGATCCCCGGTGTGCTGGTCTCGATCAGGATGACGGCCTACGTGGGCTGACGTGACGTCGCCGACCGCGGCAGCGCCCCGGGCGGCGCTGGTGGCGCCCAAGCGGGGGTGATCACCCCACGTCCCACGCCACCGCCCACGCCGACGACCACGTCTCGGCGCCGGCCACCGTCGCCCGCTGCGCTCAGACGCAGAACTCGTTGCCCTCGGGGTCGTGCATCGTCACCCAGTGGACGCCCATCTCGGCGTGCTCCTCGCCCCGGACGGCGCCGAGCCCCTCGAGGCGCTCGACCTCCGCGGCGACCCGGCGGCGCTGCTCCTCCATCGGGACGGAGGGCCCGCCCCCGCCGAGCAGGTCGAGGTGGAGGCGGTTCTTCCCCTCCTTGGGTTCGGGCACCCGCTGGAAGAAGATGCGCGGCTGCCCGTCGGCCTCGAGCGCCGAGGCGTCGTTGAACCGCTCCTCCGGAAGTCCCTGCGCCGCGAGGAAGGACGGCCAGTCGGCGAACCCGCCCGGTGGCGCCGGCACCGCGTAGCCCCGCGGGGCGAGGGCACCGGCCCAGAACTCCGCGAGGGCGGCGGGGTCGGCGCAGTCGATGACGACCTGGACGGGCTGCAGTGATCGGTCCATGCGCTGAGTGTGGACCCGTCCACCGACACCCGTCGCGTGACCCACGGAACAGCGCGGCGCCCCCCGCGGTGGAAGCATCGAGAGGCGTCGAGAAGGAGCCCCGCCATGGCCACCACACCCACCACCACCCCGGTCCGCGTCGCCGCCGCCGACGTCCTCGCCCAGCGCCGCATCGCCGTCACCGGCGTCTCCCGCACCCCGCGGGGCCACGGCGCGAACACCGTCTACACGTGGCTGCGCGACCACGGCTACGAGGTCTTCGCGGTCAACCCGCACGCGACCGAGGTCCAGGGCGACCCGGCCTACCCGACGGTGCAGGCCGTGCCCGGCGGTGTCGACGCGGTCGTCGTCGCCACGTCCGCCGCGCACGCGCTCGAGAGCGTCGAGGAGTCGCTCGACTCGGGCGTCCGCCGCCTCTGGCTGCACCGCTCGACCGGTACCGGCTCCGTCTCCCCCGAGGCGGTCGAGCGCGCGCGGGCGGCCGGCGCGACGGTCATCGCCGGTGGCTGCCCGATCATGTTCCACCCCGACGGGGACGGCGTGCACCACGTGATGTGCCGGGTCCTCACGTGGACGGGGGCAGTCCCCCGCGCCGTCTGACGCGCCCGCCCGACGGGCGTCCGAGGGCTGGACGGACCCACCCCCACCGGGTGTACCATCATCGGTTCGCCAGCATGGGAAACCCACACACCGCAGGAGGCGGCTCCGCCGTGCCCACGACGACCGCCGACCACCCGACCACCCCCACCGACGACGTGCTCGCCCGCGAGCAGGCCCACCTCGACCACGCGCGCGACGAGCTGCGCCGGATGCGCGAGACCACCGAGCGGCTCGACGTGACGACCGCGGCCGACGCCTTCAACGCGGCCTACCTCGACCTGGTCCTCGCCCGTCGCGTCGCCTCCCTCCAGGACGACCCGCGCACCACGCTCTTCTTCGGGCGCATCGACTGCCGCACCGAGCACGGCGAGGAGACCTTCCACGTCGGGCGGCGGCACGTCGGCGACGCCCACGGCGACCCGGTCGTCGTCGACTGGCGGGCGCCGATCTCGACCGCGTTCTACCGCGCCTCCCCCGCCGAGCCGATGGGCGTCGAGCTGCGGCGCCGGTTCGGGGTCGACCGCGGCCGCCTCACGGCGTACGAGGACGAGCGGCTCGTCGCGGGTGACGCAGCCGACCGCAGCGGCATCCTCGCCGCCGAGATCGAGCGTCCCCGCTCCGGTCCGATGCGCGACATCGTCTCGACGATCCAGCCCGAGCAGGACGAGATCGTCCGCTCCGACCTCGCGACGAGCATCTGCGTGCAGGGGGCGCCCGGTACCGGCAAGACCGCGGTCGGCCTGCACCGTGCGGCGTGGCTGCTCTACTCCTTCCGCCGGCGCCTGGACCGGGCCGGCGTCCTCGTCGTCGGCCCCAACCGCGCGTTCCTCGACCACATCGGCGCGGTCCTGCCCTCGCTCGGCGAGGTGCGCGTGCAGCACGCCACCGTCGACACCCTCCTCGACCACGGCCGCGTGCGCGCGGAGGACCCCACCGAGGTCGCCCTCCTCAAGGGCGATGCCCGGATGGCCGAGGTCCTCCGGGCCGCGGTGTGGCGCAACGTCGCCCGTGCCCACGACGCGCTCGTCGTCCCGCGCGGCTCCCGCCGCTGGCGCGTCCCGGCGTACGAGGTGCAGGACGAGCTCGACGGGCTGGTCGCGCGCGGCGTCCGTTACTCCGCGGCCCGCGAGCTCCTCCCCCAGCGCCTGGCCCACCTCGTGATGCTCCAGATCGAGCGCTCCGGCGACTTCCCCGGCGACACCGTGCAGGACTCGATCGCCCGCTCGGCACCGGTCCGCGCCGCGACGAAGGACCTCTGGCCGGCGCTCGACCCGGCCGCCGTGCTCCACGGCCTGCTGTCGGACGCGGACGCCCTGGCCGCCGCCGCGGACGGCGTGCTCACCGAGGACGAGCAGCGGATCCTGCTGTGGGAGAGGCCGCCCCGCAGCAAGGGCGCCGCGCGGTGGACGCGGGCCGACATGGCGCTCCTCGACGAGCTGGCCGACCTCCTCGACCGCACGCCGAGCCTGGGTCACGTCATCCTCGACGAGGCCCAGGACCTTTCCCCGATGCAGCTGCGGGCCGTCGGCCGCCGGGCGTCGACCGGCAGCCTGACCGTCCTCGGCGACCTCGCGCAGGGCACGACCCCGTGGGCGACCCCGTCGTGGGCGGAGGCGATGCGCCACCTCGGTCGACCCGAGCACGAGCTCGTCGTCCTCGACCGCGGCTTCCGCGTCCCGGCCCTCGTCATCGACTACGCCGCCCGCCTGCTGCCCCTCGTCGCACCGGGGCTGGCGGCGCCGGTCTCGGTGCGCGACGACCCCGGCCGCCTCGACGTCGTGCACGCCGACCCGGAGCGGCGCTCGCTCGAGGTCGTCGACGCCGTGCGCTCGCTGACGGACGAGCCCGGGTCGGTGGGCGTCATCGTGCCCGACGCGTTCGTCACTGCCGTCGCGTCGGCGCTCACGACCGCGGGCATCCCGCACGGACGGCTCGACGCCGACCACGGGGACGACGAGGACCGTCAGGTCGAGCTCGTGCCGGCGAGCATCGCCAAGGGCTTGGAGTTCGACCGCGTCGTCGTCGTCGAGCCGGCGGCGGTCGTGCGCGGCGAGCCGGACGAGCGCACCGGCCTGCGGCGCCTCTACGTCGTGCTGACCCGGGCGGTGTCGGCCCTCGTGGTCGTGCACTCCGAGCCGCTGCCGGAGGTGCTGGCCGGCTGACGGCGGTCGCGACGTGGTGCGTCAGCCGCGCCCGTGCACCAGCTCGTCGCGGAGGCGGTCGCCGAGCGAGGCCCGCATCCGGAAGAGCTCGACGTCGGCGGCGGTGACGGTGCTGCGCTCGACCCATCCGTCGCCCACGGGCACGTCGCCGGCCTCGAGGGCGGCGACGCGCTGGCGGGTCGGCGGGTGGTCGGCGTCGACGGCCGTCGTGGGCGCGGCCTCGAGGCGGGAGCGCAGCTCGGCGGCCGAGGGCCGGTCGGCCGCCTCGATGGCGAGGAAGACGTCGGCCCCCGGTGTGCGAGCGGCGTTGTGCGCGGCGGTCGCGCCGCGGGGCACCCCGACGCCGGCGAGCAGCCAGCCGCGCACCGCGGCGGGCCCGGTGAGGGCGGCGGCGCGCCGGTCGGCCTCGAACGCGGCGCGGTACAGGGTCGGGCGCCAGGCCCGGTCGAGCGCGGCGTGGAGCGCACGGAAGGGAACCGCCACGACCTGCATCCCGGCACCACCGACGGCCGCCGACGCCTGGCGACGCATGAGGTTGCCCGCCATCTCGTCACCCGGCCCGTAGTAGCCCATCGTCGACGTCGCCTGCTCGACGGCCTTGCGGTCGGCGGTCACGGCCCGGACGGGCGTGAGGATCGTCCGCGCTCCCGAGAGCACGTCACCGGCGAGGCGCACGAGGATGCCGGCCGGCCCCCGCCGGGCCCCCGAGCAGCGCAGCTCGTGGGCGAGGGCGGCGACCCGCTCCCCCGGGTCGAGCGCCGTCCACTCCGGCAGGCCGACGACGAGCGCGGCCCCGCCGAGGTAGCCGGTGGGGTGCACGCGGGTCGCGGCGACGGTGTCGACGAGCACGCGGGTCGGGGCGGCCACCCCCACCTCGTGCGCCACCGCGTGGACGAGCCCGTGCAGGGCCGGCTGCTCCTCCCGCGTCGTCGGCACCGCCCGGCGGTCGACGCGGGCGGGGCGCGGCACGAGCCGCCAGAGCACGAGCGCGCCGAGGATCCCCCATATCCACCGGCTGACGCCGTCGTCGAGGACGAGCACCGCCACCCACCCGACGGCGAGCGCGAGCACGAGAAGGACGACGAGGAGCGCGAGCAGCACGGCCGCGACCGCGGCGAGCGTCGCGGACGGGGGGCGGCGGGAGTCGGTCACCCTCCGAGGCTAACCTCGGGCGACCTCGCGTCAGGGCAGGCGCAGCGGCGGGCTCAGGCGCCGACGGTCCACTTCTCGCCGTCCCAGTACCGGTGTCGCCGGCGGCCGTTCGGGGACGGGTACCAACCGGGGGCGAGCGCCCGCCCGCCCTGTGTCGCGTCCTTGACGACGCGCCGCGTGTGGAAGGTGGGCACGAGCGCCGCCAGCACGCCGACGGCGCATCCCACGGTGAGGACGTAGAGCCCCAGGCCCGCGTCGACCGTCGTCGCCGCGAACGCGTCGACCACCTCCGGAGCCGTCGCGGCGAACCACGACGGGCGGCCGACCGACGCGCCGGGGCGGAAGACGAGCACCCAGAAGGCGAACGTAACGAAGGACGCCGCGCTCAGTCCCACGACGGCCGCGAGCCGCCACACCGCGCCGACGTACCGAACCCGCGTGAGGATGAGGGCGACACCCATGAGGAGGGCCCAGGCGGCGGTCACCAGCAGGTAGGTGCGCAGGGAGTCGTCGAGGTGCACGGCGGACCCGTCGGCGCGCAGCCACAGGACGGACCACACGCGCGCCGGCACCGTGCCGGGACGGACGGTGTAGACGGGCAGCAGCGTGCCCAGCATGGCGACCGCCGCGCCGAGGGCGAGCGTCAGCCCCGCGGCGGCGTGGCTCATCCGGTGCCTGACCTGCGACATGCTGCTCCTCCCGCCTGCTCGAGGCGAGTGTGACACCAGGCGGGCCGTCGCGCGGGCCGGTTCGCGCAAACTCGACCCACCCGGCCGTGGCGGGGCGCCCTCAGCGGCTCGCGACGGCCTCGCGCAGCAGCCGCCAGAGCTCCTCGACGTCGGCGCGCTCGGTGGACTCGGCGCCGACGGACACCCGCACCATCCAGCGGCCGTCGAGGCTGCTCGCCCCGAGGAAGACCCGCCCGGTCGCGTTGACCGCCTCGAGCCAGGCCAGGGTGTGCGCGTCGAGCTCCTCGCCGGTCAGCCCCTCGGGCTCGTGGACCACGCAGACCGTCTGCAGCTCGACGGGCGCCAGCACCCGCCATCCCGGTTCGGCCTCGACCTGCTCGGCGAGCCAGCGCGCGTTGGCGAGGTCGCGCCGCAGCCGCTCGCGGATGGCCTCGACGCCGTCAAGGCGGAGGTGGAACCACAGCTTGAGCGCGCGGAAGCGCCGGCCCAGCGGGATGCCCCAGTCCTTGTACTGGACGACCTGGTCGTCGGTGCTCGCCCGCAGGTAGCTCGGGGTCGTCGACATCACCGAGACGAGGTGGTCGACGTCGCGGACGTAGAGCAGGGAGGTGTCGAGGATCGTCCCCATCCACTTGTGCGGGTTCCACGCGAGGCTGTCGGCGTCGTCGACCCCGGCGAAGAGGTGGCGCATCTCGGGCAGGAGCATCGCCGAGCCGGCCATCGCCGCGTCGACGTGCACCCACGCCCCGTGCTCGCGCGCGATCTCGACGATGGCGGGCACGGGGTCCATCGCCGTCGTGCCCGTCGTGCCGACCGCCGCGACGACGACGGCCGGCACCCGGCCGGCCGCGACGTCGTCGGCCATCGCCCGGCGCAGCGCGGCGGGGTCCATCGCGTAGGTCACCGGGTCGACGTCGACGTACCGGAGGTTGTCGGCCCCGAAGCCGGCGAGGAGGACGGCCTTGGGGACCGAGCTGTGCGCCTGCGGTGAGGTGTAGGCGACGAGGGGCGCGTCGAGGGACTGGAGGCCGCCGCGGTGCTCGGAGCCGTCGCTGGCGCGCTCGCGGGCGGCGAGCATCGCGACGAGGCAGGCGGTGGAGGCGGTGTCCTGGATGGCGCCGCGCCACTCGGGGGCGAGGCCGCAGAGGTCGCGCAGCCAGTCGGTGACGACCTGCTCGACCTCGGTGAGCGCCGGGGCCGACTGCCACGTGATGCCGAGCGCGCCGACTCCCCCGGACGCGATGTCGCCGAGGACGCTGGCCAGGCTCGCGTTGCTGGGGAACCAGCCGTAGAAGCCGGGGTGCTGGGTCTGGGTGACGCCGGGGACGACGACGCGGTCGAGGTCGGCGAGCACGTCGGCGAACGGCTCCGGCTCGGTGGGGGCGTGGGCCGGGAGGGCGTCGCGGACCTCGCCCGGGCGGACCTGCGCGGCCACCGGGAGGTCGGGGACCCGGCTGCGGTGGTCGGCGATCCAGTCGATGAGCTGGTGTCCGGCGGCGCGGAACTCCTCGGGCGTCATGGGCGCCATTCTGCACAGGCGCCGTGGTCTCGGCCCCGTGCGCCCCGCTCTGCGCCCCGGCCGCCCAGCCCGCACGTGCGGGGTTATCGCGGTCGCATCCCGGTTCGGACAGCGATAACCCCGCACGTGCCGGGCGCGTCCCGGTCGTGGGCTGGGTTTCGCGCTCGGATGCGCTGGGTGGCCGCGTCAGCGGGGCGTCGGCGTGGCCGTCGACGGCGCGTAGGTGATCTTCACGGACTTCGGGACGCTGACGAGGGCCGCGGCGTCCGTGACCGTGAACGTCTGCGCGCGGCACGTCGAGGTCGGGAGCGTCGTGACGGAGTAGGGCGACGCCGTGCTGCCGTCGCCGCCACCGACGACGACCGGGATGCGCGGCGAGTCGGCTGCCGCCTGGCAGCCGGCGAGACCCAGCAGGGACCAGAGCTGCGACCCCGCCTCGGAGTCGACCTGCACCATCTCGCCGACGACGGGCGCCGCCGGAGGCGTATCGGTCTCGGCGCTCGCGAGGGACAGGGCGTAGCCGATCCCTCCGGCTGCCGCCACGACGCCGGCAAGAATCATCGAGGCGGCGCGCCACCCGGAGACTCCACGGGACAACGTGTGGTACTCGGCGCCGTCGAGAAGCGCCGTCCGCGCGGCCTCGTAGACCGCGAGATTGTGCAGGAGCAGGCGCCGCTCGCGCTGGAGGACCGCTAGCCGCTTCTCTTGCTTCGACGACAGGGCAGACAGATTGATCTCGGCGATCTCCTCGGCGTTGTCGAACGTCGCGCGGCGGAAGGCTTGCAGTCGGTCCCGGACGCTCTCGACCGTCGGGCAGTCGGTGGGGAGAGCGACGCCGGCGCCACCACCCTCGACCACCTTCACGTAATCGGCGGGAAGGCGATGGAGTTCGTACATGTGAGGACGGAGGATGTCGACGGCCTTCGCGATCAGATAACCGAGCCCGAGGAGACCCACGCCGCCGCTGATCAGCGCCAGGCGCAGTTGGTCGCGGTTCTCGGTCCAGCTGAGCTCCGGGGTGCTGACGAAACCCTTCGCGAAGAGGAAGGCACCCACGGCCGCGAGGGCGGTGACGAGCCACTTGACCGTGCTCCGCACGGCCTCGGCCCCCTTGGCCCACTCACGTGGCGTGCCCAGGGTCGGGTCCTTCTGGTCGTTCGCGGCCGGCGGAGCGGCGGAGGCGGGTGCGACCGCAGCGCTGACGGTCCACCCATCCGGCGGCGCGAGCGGCGTGCTCACGGTTCGCCGTCGGGCGGCGGCACCAGGTCTTCGGGCACGTGCTCGTCGGGCGCGTTGGCGAAGTCGATGACCTCCCAATGCCCCGGAGGCTCGAAGTAGATCTCGCGCTCCCCCGTCACCGGGTTCTGCCGTCGGTCACCGTTCTTCGGCATGTTCCGCTCCTCCCGCCGGTGGCGGAAGGCTAGCGGCGATCGACGGTCCCTGACCAGCCCTCGGTTCGCTCGAGGGTCAGCCGATTCGACACCCCGGAACGTGCACGAGACCCCGGCTCGGAGCCGGGGTCTCGTGGACTTTTCGGGGTGACCCCGACAAGGGGAGGTGCGAGGGGCGCGTGCGTCAGAGGTTGATCATGTGGCCGGCGATGCCCTCGACGGCCTCCTTGACCGCCTCGGACAGGGTCGGGTGCGCGAAGACGTTGCGCGACACCTCGTCCGCGGTGAGGTCCCACTTCTGGGCGAGGGTCAGCACGGGCAGCAGCTCGGTGACGTCGGGGCCGATCATGTGCGCGCCGATGATCTCGTTGTGCTCGGCGTCGGCCACGATCTTGACGAAGCCGACGGCGTCGCCGAGGCCCATCGCCTTGCCGTTGGCCGAGAACGGGAACTTCGCCGTCTTGACGTCATAGCCCTTCTCCTTGGCCTGCGCCTCGGAGTAGCCGAACGAGCCGATCTGCGGGTGGCAGTAGGTGGCACGCGGGATGAAGTCGTACTCGACCGGCATCGTCTCGGCGCCCGACAGGTGCTCGGCGGCGACGACGCCCTGGGCCTCGGCCACGTGGGCGAGCATCAGCTTGGCGGTGCAGTCGCCGATCGCGTAGACGTTCTCGACGTTGGTGCGGCCGTACTCGTCGATGGCGATGGCGCCGCGCTCGGTCAGCTGCACGCCCGTCGCCTCGAGCCCGTAGCCCTCGGTGCGCGGGGCGAAGCCGATGGCCGACATGAACTTGTCGGCCTCGAGGACCTGCTGGTCGCCGCCGGCGGCGGGCGAGACGGTGACACGGACCCCGGAGCCGGTGTCCTCGACGCCCTCGACCTTCGTCGAGAGCATGACCTTGACGCCGAGCTTCTTGTAGTGCTTGAGGAGCTCCTTGGAGATCTCCTCGTCCTCGGTCGGGACCATCCGGTCGAGGAACTCGACGATCGTGACGTCGACGCCGAAGTTCTTCATGACGTAGGCGAACTCGACTCCGATGGCGCCCGAGCCCGCGATGACGATCGAGCCGGGGAGGTTCTCGTCGAGGATCTGCTCCTCGTAGGTGACGACGTTCTGCGACACCTCGACACCGGGCAGCATCCGGGTCACGGCGCCGGCCGCGATGATCAGGTGGTCGAAGGTCAGCTGACGGGTCTCGCCGTCGTTGAGCGCGACGTCCATCGAGGTGGCGCTGGTCAGCGTGCCCCAGCCGTCGATCTCCTCGATCTTGTTCTTCTTCATGAGGAAGTGGACGCCCTTGACGATGCCGGCCGACACCTTGCGAGAGCGCGCGTGCGTGGCGCCGTACTTCATCGTCGCCTCGCCCTCGATGCCGTACAGCTCCTTGTCGTGCTGGAGCGTGTGCGCGAGCTCGGCGTTCTTGATGAGCGCCTTCGAAGGGATGCAGCCGACGTTGAGGCAGACCCCGCCCCAGTACTTCTTCTCGACGACCGCGACCTTCTTCCCGAGCTGGGACGCGCGGATCGCCGCGACGTACCCACCAGGACCAGCACCGAGCACCACGAGGTCGAAGTCAGCCATGCCCGTCAGCCTATCGGTGCAGCTGCGTCCGGTGACGCTCAGCCCAGGCCGCGCAGGGTGAGGTGCACCGCCCGCGTCACCGGAGCGGCCGTCGAGCCGCCGGTGCCGCCCTGCGCGACGACGGCGGCGACGACCCACCGCGGCCGGCCGGCCGGGGCGTAGGAGACGAACCACGAGGTGTCGCGCCGGCCGACGACCTCGCCGGTGCCCGTCTTGCCCGCGACCGGCCAGTCCGCCGGCATCCCGGCGAAGACCGGCGCCGCCGTCCCCGACGTCACCACCCGGCGGAGCGCGGCGCGCAGGTAGCGGTCGGTCGCCGCGCTGAGCGGCGCGCGGCGGGTCGGGCCGGCGTCGACCGGGGTCCGCTCGCCCGTCACCGGGTCGACGAGCGCCGCCCCGACGCGCGGGGTCCGGACGGTGCCGCCGTCGGCGATCGCGCCGTAGACGACGGCCATCTGCAGCGGTGTCGCGAGCACGTCGCCCTGGCCGATGGAGAAGTTGGCCGCGTCGCCGGCGCGCAGCTGCCAGCCGGTCGCGCAGTTCTCGCGAGCGACCTCCGTGAGGAAGCGCCGTCGCTCGCGGTCGCCGACCTCCGGGTACCCGGTGCGCGCGCGCCGGCACAGCTCGTCCTTCTGCTGCTCCCACGTCGCCCGCCGCCACGTGCGGTCGGGCACCCGCCCCGCCGACTCGCTCGGCAGGTCGATGCCGGTGGCGCGGCCGAGCCCGAGGCCCCGGGCCGTCGAGGCGAACGGGTCGCGGGTGTCGGCGGGTGCGTCCGGGCCGCCCTGGCGCCGCCACGCGTCGTGGGCGAGGCGGTAGAACACGGTGTCGCAGGAGATCTCGATCGCGGTCGCCAGGCTGATGTGGCCCCGGGGCTCGGTCTCGAAGTTGTGGAAGTCGCGGTCCCCGATCCGGTAGACGGCCGGGCAGTCGTACGTCGCCCCGAGCGAGCGTCCGTCCCGGACCGCCGCGGCGACGGACGCGGGCTTCATCGTGCTCGCCGGCGCGAACCCGACGTCGGTGGCGCGGGAGAGCAGCGGCGTCCCCGCGGCGGGGTCGGTGAGGCGCCGGTAGTCGGCGGCCGAGATGCCGCCGGTCCAGACGTTGGGGTCGTACGTCGGCAGGCTGGCGAGGGCGGCCACCGCGCCCGAGCGGGGGTCGAGGACGACGACCGCACCGGAGTCGGCCGGCCATCCGCGCCCGCGGGCGCGTCGCATCTCGGTCTCGAGCGCCTCCTCGGCACGGGCCTGCACGGTGGCGTCGAGCGAGGTGACGAGGTCGCGGCCGGGCACGGGGTCGACGCGGGACACCACGCCGGTCACGAGACCCCGGGCGTCGACCGACACGACGGTGCGCCCGGGGGTCCCGCGCAGCTCCCGGTCGTACTGCTGCTCGAGCCCCGCCCGGCCCACGAGGTCGTCCGGGTGCAAGGTCGGGTCGGCCGCGAGGTCCGCCTCCGTCGTCCGGCCGAGGTAGCCGAGCACCTGGGCCGCCTGCGCCCCCGCCGGTCGCGGGTAGGTCCGCACGGGCACCGAGGCCACGTCGATGCCCGGGAAGCGGTCTGGCCGCTCGACGAGCGAGAGGGCGCGGACCGGGTCGACGTCGGAGGCGAGCGGCACCGGGACCTGCGCGGAGCCGGCCCAGCAGGCCGGCGCGGCCGGAGCCCCGGCCTCGCCGCAGAGCCAGAGCCGCCCCAGCAGCTCGTCGGCATCCCGCCCGAGGACGCGGGCCACCTCGCGCACCTCGGCCTGCGCGCCGTCACGGTCGTCCGCGATGACCCGTCGCTCGAGGGTGACGACCGTGCTCGTCCGGTGGCCCGCGAGCTCGCGGCCCCGAGCGTCGACGATGCGCCCGCGCAGGGCGGGCACGAGGATCGTCCGGGTGTCGAGCGCGACGGCACGGGCGGCGAGGTCGTCGGCCTGCGCGAGCTGCACCTCGCCGAGCCGGGCCACGAGGCCGGCGAAGGCGAGGACGACCGCGACGAGCACCGCCGTGACGCGGCCGCGGCGGCCGCCAGGGCTCATCCGAACCGCCGCCGGAGCACGGCCCGCTCGACACGGACGACGACCGGGACCAGCACCGCGGCGACGGTGGCGGTGAGCAGGACGCGCAGCGCGACCTCGCCGAGGTCGACCGGCGCCTGCACGGACAGCGCCCGGAGCACGTCCACGGCCGCGACGAGCCCCGACACCGCGAGCGCGGCGGCGGCGACGCGCGGCGCACCGACCGGTCCGGGCACGCGCAGCCGACCGGCGAGCAGACCGGCCCCCGCGTAGGCCATCGCGTGCAGGCCGAGGAGGTCGGCGCCGGGGGGCACGAGGTCGAGCGCCCAGCCACCCACCAGCCCGGCGAGCGCCCCGGCGACCGGTCCGCGCCAGAGGGCCCATCCGACGACGAGCACCGCCACGAGGTCGGGGACCGGGCGCACGTGCCGGGCCGCGAGGGCGGCGAGCACGACGGCCGCGACGACGAGGAGCGCCGCGCGCGCGAGGAGCCCGAGGGGTCGCATCATCCCCCCGCGGTCGCGGCCGGCCGGGGCTGGGAGCGGCGGGCCCCGAGGACGACGCCGACCACGTCGAGAGTGGCCGACGCGACGGCCGGGGTGACGACGCCACCGGCGGTCGGTCGACCGCGCGCGTCGTCGACGGCGGAGACCGTCCCGACGACGAGCCCGGCGGGGAACGGCCGGTCGCCGGGGCTGCCGAGCGTCGTCACGGTGTCGCCGGCGGCGAGCGCTCCCCCGGCGACCGGGGCGAGCGCGAGGGTCCCCGGCGCCGGCGCCGGCCCGCCGGGGCGCGCGGCGGCCGACACCTCGCCGAGGACGCCGCGGGAGCCGACGCGCACGCCGACGGCGACGTCGCGGGCGCCGAGGAGGAGGACGTCGCAGGTCCAGGGCCCGACGGTGACGACACGGCCGACGAGCCCGTCGGGGGTGACGACGGCGCGGTCGACCTCCACCCCGTCGCGCGCCCCCACGTCGAGGGTGACCCGCTCGGGCCCCGCCGGCCCGGACGGCCCCACCCCCACCACGCGGGCCGTGACGACGGGCAGGCCACCGAGCGCCGGGGCGTCGAGCAGGGCCTGCGCACGTCCGGCGGCGGCGAGGCGCTGCTGGGTGTCGGTGAGGCGCGCCGCGAGCCGGGTGTTCTCGGCCCGCAGGCGCGTGGTCTCGTCGTCGCGCGGCCCGACGGCGCGCTCGAGCGGCCCGAGCCCGGCGGCGGCGAGCTGACGCACCGGCGCGGTGTCGACCGCCCCGGACAGGTCGAGGGCGAGGACGAGCCCGGTCGCCGCCGCGAGGCCGGCCACGACGGTCCGTCCGCGGGGACGGCGGCGGTCGTCGCTCACGGTCGGCGGGTGTCGACGAGGACGCGGTGCAGCGTCGCCAGCTCCTCGACGCAGCGGCCGGCCCCGCGGGCCACGGCGTGCAGCGGCTCCTCGGCCGCGCGCACCGGCACGCCGAGCTCGTGCGAGAGCCGTTCGTCCAGGCCCCGCAGGAGGGCTCCCCCGCCGGTCAGGGCGATGCCGCGGTCGACGACGTCGCCGGCGAGCTCGGGCGGGCAGACGTCGAGGACGGACCGGACGAGGTCGACGATCCGGGCGACCGGCGTCTCGATGGCGCGGCGCACCTCGGCCGAGCCGATGGTCACCGTCTTGGGCAGCCCCGTCACGAGGTCGCGCCCCCGGACCCGTTCGGACAGCTCCTCGACGAGCGGGAAGGCCGACCCGACGGCGATCTTCAGCCGCTCCGCGCTCGACTCCCCGAGCAGCAGCGAGTACTCGGCCTTGACGAAGGAGACGAGCGCCTCGTCGATCTCGTCGCCGCCCAGGCGCACCGTGCGGCTGACGACGATGCCGCCGAGGCTGATGACCCCGACGTCGGTCGTGCCGCCGCCGATGTCGACGACCATCGAGGCCTCGGTGCCCTCGACGGGCAGGCCGGCGCCGATCGCGGCCGCCATCGTCTCCTCGACGACGTGGACCCGGCGGGCGCCCGAGCGGAGCGTGGCGTCCTCGAGGGCGCGACGCTCGACGCTCGTGATGTCGCTCGGGACGCAGACGACGACCCGCGGCCGGCGCAGCCTGGAGGGGGCGACGCGGTCGACGAACCAGCGGATCATCCGCTCCGTGACGTCGGCGTCCGAGATGACGCCGTCGCGCAGCGGCCGGACCGCGCTCACCGCCTCCGGGGTGCGCCCGAGCATCTCCTTGGCCCGGCGGCCGGCGGCGACGAGCTCGCCCGTGCCGGCGCGGACGGCGACGACCGACGGCTCGTCGAGGACGACGCCGCGGCCGCGCTCGTAGACGACGGTGTTGGCGGTGCCGAGGTCGATGGCGAGGTCCCTCCCCCGGAACAGTCCCGTCGACCAGCCGCTCATGCGGTGCAGGCTAGGCCGGGCCCGGCGGTCGGCCGGGGACGCAACGCCGGGGAGGGGCGAGGCGTACCGGCCTCCCGTGGTCGGTGTGACGGGAGTGACGCGTGGGGCGTCTCTCGGGCCGCTCTCGGCACGCCTCCCCGGACATGACCGCGCCTCACCCGAGAACCGTTGTCGGGTGAGGCGCGGGCGTATCGGGTCACCCGATACGCGTGGTGCTCGTGGGGCTCAGAGCTCGGGGAACCAGATGCCGATCTCGTGGGCGGCCGACTCCGGGGAGTCCGAGCCGTGGACGATGTTCTTCTGCACCTTGGCGCCCCAGTCGCGGCCGAGGTCGCCGCGGATCGAGCCGGGCGCGGCCTTCGTCGGGTCGGTGGCGCCGGCGAGCGACCGGAAGCCCGCGATGCACTGCTCGCCCTCGATGACGACCGCCGTCACCGGGCCGGAGGACATGAACTCGACGAGCGGCTCGAAGAACGGCTTGCCCTCGTGCTCGGCGTAGTGGCGGTGCAGCATGTCGGTCGTCGGGCTGACGACCTTGAGCGCGGCGAGGCGGTAGCCCTTGGCCTCGATGCGGCGCAGGACCTCCCCGGTGAGGCCGCGGGCGTAGCCGTCGGGCTTGACGAGGACGAGGGAGCGTTCGGTGGTCACGCGCCCAGCCTAGTCGGCGGCGACCGCGCCCCCGGCGGCCACCTCGGCCTCGTGCCGGGCGACGAGCGCGTCGGCCTTGACGCCCTGGACGAGCAGCAGCACCCACAGGGCGGTGAAGACGACCGCGACCCCGAGCATCGCGGGGACGAGCACGGCGCTCAGCCAGGTCGCGAGCTGGACGAGCCAGCCGAGGGTGATGCCGTACGGGCGGCGCATCAGCCCGCCGGCGACGACCGCCGCGAGCGCCAGGCCCATCCCGACCCACAGCAGGCGGCTGCCGTCGTCGGGACGCCCGTCGGCGATGGCCTGGGCGCGGGCGACGAGCGCGAAGAACGAGAGCACGATCGCCTGCCCGACGAGGACGACCGCGAGGAGACGGAAGGTCAGCTTCCCCTGCTGCCCGTAGAGGTGCAGCCGCCTCATCGGGGCCCGCCGCTCTTCCAGTCGTAGGTCTCGACCGCCGCCTTGGACTGCGCGAGGCTCGCTCCGGTCGCCGCCCGGTAGTGCTTGATCGCCGCGACCGCCTGACCCTGCGCCAGGGAGGCGTCGATGACCTGCCGGACGTCGGCCGAGAGCTCCTCGACCGGGGTGAAGGTCACGTCGGCGCCGCCCTGCTGCGCCCGCACCATCCGGACGACGTACCAGACGGCCACGAGCGCGGCCACGATCAGCACGAGCTTGAGCAGGGTCATGCGTCCAGCGTAGGCGAGCCCGCCGGACGGCCCTGACATCCGTCACGCACCGACGCGCGCGGACGTCACGTCACCCTCGTGACGGCCGTGCGGGGCGTCCGCCCGTCGCCCACGCGAGGGTCGTGGCCATGGACGCGATCACCCTGAGGGGACTCCGCAAGCACTTCGGCGACGTGCGCGCCGTCGACGGCATCGACCTGACGATCGGCCAGGGCGAGGTCGTCGCGCTGCTCGGCCCGAACGGCGCCGGCAAGTCGACGACGATCGACCTGGTGCTCGGCCTCGGCACGCCGAGCGACGGCGACGTCGCCGTCTTCGGGATGCACCCGCGCGAGGCCGTCGACCGCGGCCTCGTCTCGGCGGTGCTGCAGTCCGGCGGCCTCCTCAAGGACCTGACCGTCCGCGAGAGCGTCGAGTACACCGCCGCGCTCTTCCCCGCGGCGCGGCCGGTGGACGAGGCGCTCGAGGCCGCGGGCGTCACCGCGATCGCCGGTCGGCGCATCAAGGACTGCTCCGGCGGCGAGCAGCAGCGCACCCGCTTCGCGATGGCGCTCGTGCCCGACCCCGAGCTCGTCGTCCTCGACGAGCCGACGACCGGGATGGACGTCTCCGCCCGCCGCGCCTTCTGGCAGGCCATCCACGCGGACGCCGCGCAGGGGCGCACCGTCGTCTTCGCGACTCACTACCTCGAGGAGGCCGAGAGCTGGGCCGACCGCGTCGTCGTCGTCCGCGGCGGTCGGGTCGTCGCCGACGGGACGCCGGCCGAGCTCGGCGCGATGAGCTCGGGCCGCGTGGTGCGGGCCACCCTCCCCGGCGCCGACGCGGACGCGCTGCGGGCGCTGCCGGGCGTCGTCGAGGTCGAGGTGCGCGGCGCCGCGATCTCCGTCGTGAGCACCGACTCGGACGCCCTCGCCCGGCACCTGCTCACCACCACCGCCGCCCACGACCTCGAGATCGCCGGCCGGCGTCTCGAGGACACGTTCGTCGCGCTGACCAGCGAGGACGCCACCGCTCCGACCACGGGAGGACTCCCCCGATGACCGCCCTGCCCACCTCGACGGCCGCGGCCCGACCGGCCCCGCGTCGTCCCCTGCTCAACCCCACCGTGCTGCGCATCGAGCTGCGCCGGCTCGTGCGCAACCGCCGGGTGCTCGTGTTCACCTTCGTCTTCCCCGCGGTGATGCTCGTCTTCATCGGCAGCCAGATCACCGGCCAGGACGACGTGCTCGGACCGCACGCCGTCGCGAACGTCGGCGCCTACGTCATGGCGAGCATGGCCGTCTACGGCGCGGTGATGGCCTCGACGTCGGCCGGCGCGTCGGTCTCGATCGAGCGCGCGGCCGGGTGGAGCCGGCAGCTGCGGCTCACCCCGGCCCGACCGGTGTCGCACGTCCTCGTCAAGATGCTCGTCGCCGTCGTGCTCGGCACCTGCGCCACGCTCGTGACCTTCGCCGTGGGCGCCGCCACCGGGACCGCGCACCTCACCCGGCTCGCGCCGTGGTGGCAGATGGCGCTCGTCATCGTCCTGGGGTCGCTCGTCTTCGCCGCCTTCGGGCTCTTCATGGGCTACCTGCTGCCGAGCGAGAACGCGATGCAGTTCCTCGGGCCCCTGCTCGCCGTCCTCGCCATCCTCGGCGGGCTGTTCTCCGGGCCGCTGCCGACCGACTCCCTCTACGGGCAGATCGCGCAGTACACGCCGATCTACGGCCTGAGCCAGCTGGCGCACTGGCCCCTGACGCTGACGACGTCCGGCACGCACGACGCCTTCCACGTCTCGTGGGTGCTCGACCTCGTCGTCTGGGGTGCGCTGTTCGTCGCGGGAGCCGTGTGGCGCTTCCGCCGTGACACCGACCGGGTCTGAGACCCTGTGAGCGTGACGGGGCGGCCGTGGGCGAGCCGGCGGGACGAGGACGACCTCGTCGCGCCGGTCCCGGCGTCGGCGGGGGTCGCGCGCCGGCTCATCGGGCTCATCTGGGTCGTCTACCTCCTCGAGCCCCTCGTCACCGCGTGGCGGACGACCGGGGTGGACCGGGTGACCGGCGTCGGGCTGCTCGTGCTCTTCGTCGTCGTCTACGTGTGGCACTACGTCGTCTCCCCGCTGCCGGGCGTCTCGCGATCGGGCGTCACGACGCCGGAGGCGGGCCCGTGGCCGCGCGCGCTGCGGTTCGCGCTGCTCTCCGCGCTGTCGGCCGGCTGCGTGCTCGTCATCGGGCAGACGGCCACCGCGACCTGGGTCTTCGTCGCCGTGTCGGCGATGTGGACCTTCGGCGGCTGGGTGCCCTACGTCATCGCGGTGGGACTCGCGGTCCTCTACGAGGTTCTCGCACACCGGGTCCCGGGGTGGGAGCGCGACAACAGCCTGAGCTTCGCCATCGCCTTCGCGGTGCTGGCCATCACGAGCGGGATGGTCGCCGTCCGCCGGTCGCGCGACCTCGCCGAGGCCCAGCGCGAGAACGCCCGCCTCGCCGTCGAGGACGAGCGCAACCGGGTCGCCCGCGACCTACACGACATCCTCGGCCACTCGCTGACCGTCATCCGGGTCAAGGCCGAGCTCGCCGCCCGGCTCGTCGACCTCGACCCGGCCCGCGCGAAGGCCGAGGTGGAGGAGGTCGAGTCGCTCGCCCGCGAGGCGCTGGCCGACGTGCGTGGTGCGGTCGAGGGCTTCCGCGAGATCTCGCTCGCCGGCGAGATCGCCCGGGCGCGGGCCGCGCTGTCGTCCGCGGGCATCGAGGCCGACCTGCCGCGCCGGGTCGACGGGGTCGCCCCCGACCTGCGCGAGCTCTACGCCTGGACCGTCCGCGAGGGCGTCACGAACGTCATCCGGCACAGCGGCGCGAGCACGTGCCGGGTCACCATCGACGACGGCGGCCTCCGCCTCGCCGACGACGGCCGGGTGCCGCCCGGGGGTCCCGCCGCCCGCGCGGCCGGCCACGGGCTGCGCGGGCTCGCCGAGCGCGCGCGCACCGCCGGCGCCGTCCTCACCGCCCGCCGCCTCGAGCCGCGCGGCTTCGAGATCGTCGTCTCCGCCACCGACACCGGGAGCCGTCCGTGACCCCCATCCGCGTCGTCCTCGCCGACGACCAGGCGCTCGTGCGCGGCGCCCTCGCCGCGCTGCTCGACCTCGAGCCCGACCTCGAGGTCGTCGGCCAGGCCGAGGACGGCGAGCACGTCGTGCGCGTCGTCGCGGAGACCGCGCCCGACGTCGTGCTCATGGACGTCGAGATGCCCGGCGGGGACGGCATCGACGCCACCGCGCTGCTGCGCGAACGGCACCCCGACGTACGGGTGCTCGTCGTCACGACCTTCGGGAGGCCGGGCTACCTGCGCCGGGCGATGCAGGCCGGCGCGTCCGGGTTCGTCGTCAAGGACACCCCGGCCCACGCCCTGGCCGATGCCGTCCGGCGCGTGCACGCCGGGCTGCGGGTCGTCGACCCGGCGCTGGCCGCGGACTCCCTGGCGCTCGGCGACTCGCCGCTCACCCCGCGCGAGACCGAGGTGCTGCGGGCCGCCGAGTCGGGCGCGACCATCGCGCAGCTGGCCCGGACCCTGCACCTGTCGGAGGGCACGGTCCGCAACCACCTCAGCTCGGTCATCGGCAAGACGACGGCCCGCAACCGGGCCGACGCCGTCCGCGTCGCCCGCGAGGCCGGCTGGCTCTGAGGTAGGGCTCCCGGCGGTCAGACGTCGGTGGTGCCGAGGAGCATCCGCACCTCGGCGGCCGTGACGACCGAGCCGGTGGCGAGGACGCCGCCGGCGACGCCGCCCTCGTCGGCGAGGCCGGCCGCCCGGTCGAGGGCGTCGGGCAGATCGTCGACGACGGTGACGCGGTGCTCGCCGAAGATCTCGGCCGCCAGCTCGCCGAGCTCGCGTGGGCGCATCGAGCGGGGCGAGGTGTTGCGGGTGACGACGACCTCGTCGAGCAGCGGCTCGAGGACCTCGAGCATCTCGGCGGCGTCCTTGTCGGCCATGACGGCGACGACCCCGACGAGCTTGACAAAGGTGAACGCGTCCGACATCGCGTCGCGCAGCGCCCGGGCGCCGGCAGGGTTGTGGGCGGCGTCGACGAGGACGGTGGGGCTGCGGCGGACGATCTCGAGGCGGCCGGGCGACTCGACCGCGGCGAGCCCGGCGCGCAGGACCTCGACGTCGAGCGCCTGCTCGCCGCCCCCGACGAACGCCTCGACCGCGGCGACGGCCACGGCGGCGTTCTGCGCCTGGTGGGCGCCGTGCAGCGGCAGGAAGAGGTCGGGGTACTCGCCGGCGAGGCCCTTGAGCGACAGCTGCTGGCCGCCGACCGCGACCTCACGCGTCGTGACGCCGAAGTCGTTGCCCTCGAACACGATCCGCGCACCGACCTCGGCCGCGCGGTCGACGAGGACCTCGGCGGCGTCGCGGTCGTCCTGCACGCCGGACACGGCGATGCCGTCGGCCTTGATGATGCCGGACTTCTCCTGCGCGATCTCGGCGGGCGTGTCCCCGAGGAAGTGCCGGTGGTCGACGTCGATCGGGGTGATGACCGACACCGGGGCGTCGACGACGTTGGTCGCGTCCCAGGCGCCACCCATCCCGACCTCGACGACGGCGACGTCGACGGGCAGGTCGGCGAACGCCGCGTAGGCGACCGCGACGAGGACCTCGAAGTACGTCATCCGCGGGCCGCCCTCGGCCGCCGAGCGCGCGTCGACGATCTCGACGAACGGGATGACGTCGTCGTAGGCCGCGAGGAAGCGCTCGGCGTCGACCGGGCGACCCCCGACCGCGATCCGCTCGAGCATCGAGTGCAGGTGCGGGCTGGTGAACCGGCCTGTCTTGAGGCCCATCTCGCGCAGCACCGACTCGATGATCCGCGCCGTGCTCGTCTTGCCGTTGGTGCCGGTGACGTGGACGACGGGGAAGGTGCGCTGCGGGTCGCCGACGAGCTCCATGACGGCCGCGATGCGGTCGAGCGAGGGCTGGAGGTCGTGCTCGGGCGCGCGGGAGAGGATGGACTCCTCGACCTCGCGCAGGCGCTTGCGGACCTCGAGGGCGTGCGCGGCCTCGCGCTGGGCGGCGTCGGGTGCAGGGCTCACCCGCCCATCCTCCCGCATCCCACGGCCGCCACGGGAACCGGCCGGTGCCCGCTCACGCGGGGCGGCGGGCCACTGCGCAGCGCGCGGTCGCGCCGAGCGTGAACGGCCCACCCGTCCCGCCGAGGCGTTGCTCGACGCCGGCGCGCACCCCGGCGCGCTGCTCCTCGGGCAGGCCGAGGAGGTGGCTGCCCGCCGGTCCGATGCCCGCGAGGAAGCCTGTCCAGAGCTCGTCGACGTCCGCGTAGGTCGACGACACGGGCAGCACGCTCTCCTCGACCTCGCCCAGGCCTGCGGCCGAGAAGAGGTCGGCGATCTCGCCCGGCCGCCCGAACCGGAGGGTGCGTGCCTCGTCGGGGGCCTCGGGGTCGACGTCGAGGGCGGCGTCCCAGTAGAGGCGGAGCATCTCCATCCCGGCCGAGAACTCCCAGACGCAGGCGGCCACCGTCCCGCCCGGGCGCACGACGCGGACCATCTCGGCGGCCGCTGCGGTGGGCTCGCTCACGAAGTGCAGGACGAGCTGTGCGAGGGCGACGTCGTGGGTCCCGTCGTCGACCGGCAGCGCCTCGGCCCGCCCCTCGCGCACGTCGACGCCCGGGCACCGCCCGCGGCAGGAGGCGACGAACGGCGGGGACGGGTCGACGGCGGTGACGGCCGCAGCCCCGAGCCGGTCCACGAGCACCTCGGTCAGGGCGCCCGGACCGCAGCCGACGTCGAGGGCGCGCTGCCCCGGTGCCACGCCCGCGGCGTCGGCGAAGACGGGGGCCAGGGCCCGGGAGTAGCGGCCCATGAAGCGGTCGTAGACCTCGCCCGGCTGCCGGAACGTCCGGGCACCGTCCACCTCGTCCCTGGCCATGGCTCCTCCTCGCCGGCGGGGCGCGGGCGCGTCAGCAGGCAACCGGTCACGCTACGCCCGAGCACCGGCGCGGCGACAGCCCTCGCCGACGGGCGGGTCGCCACGAGGACGCCATCGCAAGACAACGGTTGGTTATGGATTGCATAACTACTGCTTTTTCATCTACGGTCGTCGCATGAGCTCGCGCCGACCGTCGACCTGCTCCCCGGCGCCCGGGCCGGCGGGTCGTCGCTGTCCGCGCTGACCGCTCCGCACACCCGACCTCCCCCACCTCCCTCCGTCGAGCGGCCGCGCCCTCACGCGCCGCGACGGTCCCCTCGCACGCACCGCCACCCGAAGGACATCGCCATGACCGTCATCGCCCGACCCCGCACCCTGTCCACTCCCCTCGAGGCCGCCCGCCGGCTCGCCGCCGACCCCGCCGTCTGGCGGCCGGCCGTCGACTTCGACCCCGAGCGCCGCTACTACCGTCGCCTGCTCGCGACCGAGGGGCACGAGGCCTGGCTGCTCACGTGGCTCCCGGGTCAGCACACCGAGTGGCACGACCACGGCGGCAGCGCGGGCGCCTTCGTCGTCCTCCAGGGCGCGCTCGTCGAGCGGACCGCCGCGCACGGGCTCGTCCGCGGGCTGCGGCGCGTCCACCGACGCGGCGACGCGCACGGATTCGGGGCGCAGTACGTCCACCGCGTCTCGAACGAAGGCCCTGACCCGGCCGTGTCGCTGCACGTCTACGCCCCGCGGCTGGCGTCGATGACCGACTACGAGGAGCATGACGGGGTGCTGCAGCCCGTCGTCACCCGCACCGCGGAGGCCTGGTGACCAGCCGCGTCGACCTCCTGCTCTCCGCGGCGCGCGACCGCATCGAGCGTCTGACGCCGCAGGAGGCGTACGCCGAGCTCGCCGCCGGTGAGGCGGTGCTCGTCGACATCCGGCCGGCCGCGCAGCGCGCCGAGGAGGGCGAGCCCGAGGGCGCGCTCGTCGTCGAGCGCAACGTCCTCGAGTGGCGCTTCGACCCGACGAACGACGCGGCACTGCCCATCGCGAGCGACGACCTGCGCGTCGTCGTCATCTGCCAGGAGGGGTACACGTCCTCGCTGGCCGCCGCGGCGCTGCGCGACGTCGGGGTGCTACGGGCCGCCGACGTCGACGGCGGCTTCGCGGCGTGGCGCGAAGCGGGACTGTCCGAGCGCTGACCCCCCGCGACTCGGGCGTGGACGGCGCCTCACCCGACAACGCCGCGCTTCACCCCGGAACCGTTCCCGGATGGAGCGCGGCCGTATCGGGTGACCCGATACGCGTGGGGCGGGTGGGGACGAGACCGGGGTCAGGGGCGGACGGCGGCCAGGAGGACCATGTCGCGCCACTCGCCGCCGAGGCGGTGGTGGTCGCGCAGCAGCCCCTCGCGGAGGTAGCCGTTGCGCTCCGCCACCGCGAGGGAGACGGTGTTCCACGGCTCGACGTACAGCTCGACGCGGTGGGCCACCTCGAGGGTCCACGCGAACGACGTCAGCGCCCGCAGTGCGTCCGTCGCCAGGCCGCGGCCCCGCCACGACGGCGCGACCGTGTAACCGGCCCGGAAGCGCCCGTGCCCGATGTCGTCGACCCAGAGCCCGGCGGTGCCGACCGCCTCGTCGGTGTCCGTGAGGGAGACGCAGAAGCTGAACCCGCGTCCCTCCGCGAGGCGCCCCTGCTGCCGCTCGATGTAGGCGAGGGCATCCGCGTCGTCGGCCCCGGCAGGCAGCGTCGAGATGACCGGCACGTAGGGGTCGGTGGCGAGGTCGAGCACCAGCGCGAGGTCGTCGTTCCTGAACTCCCGCAGGCGGACCCGTCCGGCGACCGGCGGGACCGCGGGCCACGTCAGCACGGAGCGCCGGCCGTCGGCGGCCGTGTCCGCACCGCTCTCCCGGGGTCCGCCGCGCTTCACCCCGGAACCGTTCCCGGGTGGAGCGCTGCCGTATCGGGTGACCCGATACGCGTGGGACCCGTGGGGTAGCGGGCGGCCGGCGGGATCACCGGCGGGTGACCCGCACGTGGGCCTTGTGGCCGTCGCCGACCGTGACGACCGCGACCCGCTCGCCGTCGGGCGAGTCGAGCGCGTCGACCCGCTCGGCCAGCGTCTCGCCCGCGACGAGCGCGCCGTGCGCCTCGACCGCGGCGTCGACCTCGGGGTCGCCCGACACCTCGAGGAGGATGCGGTCCGACACCTCGAGCCCGGCGTCCTTGCGGGCCTGCTGCACCGCGCGCACGAGGTCGCGCGCGATGCCCTCGCGGGCGAGCTCGGGCGTGACCTCGGTGTCGAGGACGACGAAACCGCCACCGGGCAGCATCGCCGTCGCCAGCGAGCCGCCGGCGCCACCCTCGACGACCGTCTCGAGGGTGTACTCGCCCTCGACGAGCGCCAGCCCGCCGGCGGTGACGGTGCCGTCGTCGGCGACCGCCCAGTCGCCGGACTTCGAGCCCTTGATGGCGGTCTGCACGTCACGGCCGAGGCGCGGGCCGGCCGCCCGCGCGTTGACGGTGAGGCGCTGCGAGATGCCGAAGTCGGACTCGTGCGCCTCGGCGACGTCGAGGACCGTCACGCCCTTGACGTTGAGCTCGTCCCGGACGATCGCCGTGAACGGCGCGAAGCCCTCCGGGTCGGCCGTCACGACGGTCAGCTCGCGCAGCGGCAGGCGGACGCGCAGACCCTCGGCCTTGCGCAGCGACGAGCCGGTCGAGCACACCGCGCGCACCTGGTCCATCGCCGCGACGAGCGCGTCGTCGGCCGGCAGGTCCGCCGCGGCGGGCCAGTCGGCGAGGTGCACCGAGCGGCCGCCGGTCAGCCCGCGCCAGACCTCCTCGGTGACGAGCGGCAGGAGCGGCGCCGCCACGCGGGTGAGGACCTCGAGCGCCGTGTACAGCGTGTCGAACGCCTGCTCGGCGGCTGCGGAGTCACCGGACCCGGTGTCCCAGAAGCGCTCCCGCGACCGGCGGATGTACCAGTTGGTGAGCACGTCGACGAACTGGCGCACCGACTCGCTCGCGCCGGGGACGTCGGAGGCGTCCATCTGCGCCTCGACGGTGCCGACGAGGTCGTGCAGCTTCGCGAGCAGGTAGCGGTCGAGCGGGTCCGTGGACGCCGTCGACCAGCGCGCCTCGTACCCGGCGCCGCCGTTCGCCGCGTTGGCGTAGAGCGAGAAGAAGTACCAGACGTTCCACAGCGGGAGGATGACCTGCCGGACGCCCTCGCGGATGCCCTCCTCGGTGACGACGAGGTTGCCGCCGCGCAGGATCGGGCTCGACATGAGGAACCAGCGCATCGCGTCGGCGCCGTCGCGGTCGAACACCTCGCGCACGTCCGGGTAGTTGCGCAGGGACTTGCTCATCTTCTGGCCGTCGTTGCCGAGGACGATGCCGTGGCTGATGCACGAGCGGAACGCCGGCCGGTCGAACAGGGCCGTCGCGAGGACGTGCAGCGTGTAGAACCAGCCGCGCGTCTGCCCGATGTACTCGACGATGAAGTCCGCCGGGAAGTGCGCGTCCTCGGTCTCGGTGCCCGCGAACCAGTCCGCGTTCTCGAACGGGTAGTGCACCTGCGCGTACGACATCGAGCCGGAGTCGAACCAGACGTCGAGGACGTCCTCGACGCGGCGCATCGTCGAGCGGCCCGTCGGGTCGTCGGGGTTGGGCCGGGTCAGCTCGTCGACGAACGGGCGGTGCAGGTCGGGGTTGCCGTCGCGGTCGCGCGGGAGGTCGCCGAAGTCGCGCTCGAGCTCCTCGAACGAGCCGTAGACGTCGATGCGCGGGTACGCCGGGTCGTCCGACTTCCAGACCGGGACCGGGCTGCCCCAGAACCGGTTCCGCGTGATGGACCAGTCGCGCGCGTTCTCGAGCCACTTGCCGAACTGGCCGTCCTTGACGTGCTCGGGCGTCCAGGTGATCTGCTGGTTGAGCTCGACCATCCGCTCCTTGACGGCCGTGACCTCGACGAACCACGACTCCACGCCCTTGTAGATGAGGGGCTCGCGGCAGCGCCAGCAGTGCGGGTAGCTGTGGTCGTAGGACTCGCGGCGCAGCAGCACCGTGCCGGGCGAGACCGCACCGGTCGCGCCCTCGCCGCGGGTCGCGGCCTTGAGGTGGTCGATGACGAGCGCGTTCGCGTCGAAGACCTGGACGCCCTCGTAGTCGGTGACCGGCGCGGTGAAGCGGCCGTCCTTGCCGACCGGCATGACCGCCTCGATGCCCTCGCGGTCGGTCACCTCCTTGTCGACCTCACCGAAGGCGCCCGCGGTGTGGACGACGCCGGTGCCGTCCGTGGTCGTCACGGCGTCGTCGGCGGCGACGACGCGGAAGGCGTTGGCGCGGCCGGCGTAGTAGGAGAACGGCGGCGTGTAGGTGCGGCCGACGAGGTCGGCGCCGCGGTAGCGCCCGACGACGCTGACCTCGCCCTCGGCGGAGGCGAGCTCGCGCTTGTACGCCTCCAGCCGCGCCTCGGCGAGGACGTAGCGGGCGGTGCGGTCGGTGCCGGGGACGGGCGCCTCGACGACCACGTACTCGATGTCGGAGCCGACCATCGCCGCGAGGTTGCTCGGCAGCGTCCACGGCGTCGTCGTCCACACGAGCAGGTGCGCGCCGTCGAGGACCGGGTCGGCGCCGGTGTCGTCGAGGAGGTAGCCGACGGTGACCGACGGGTCCTGCCGGTTCTGGTAGACCTCGTCGTCCATCCGCAGCTCGTGGTTGGACAGTGGCGTCTCGTCGTTCCAGCAGTACGGCAGGACGCGGAAGCCCTCGTAGACGTAGCCCTTGTCGTAGAGGGACTTGAAGGCCCAGATGACCGACTCCATGTAGTCGGCGTTCATCGTGCGGTAGTCGTGGTCGAAGTCGACCCAGCGCGCCTGGCGGGTCACGTAGTCGCGCCACTCGCCGGTGTACTTCATGACCGACTCGCGGCAGGCCGCGTTGAACTTCTCGATGCCCAGCTCGAGGATCTCGTCCGTCGTCTTGATGCCGTTGAGGCGCATTGCCTCGAGCTCGGCCGGGAGGCCGTGCGTGTCCCAGCCGAAGCGGCGCTCGACGCGCTTGCCCTTCATCGTCTGGTAGCGCGGGACGACGTCCTTGACGTAGCCGGTCAGGAGGTGTCCGTAGTGCGGGAGGCCGTTGGCGAAGGGCGGGCCGTCGTAGAAGACGAACTCGTTCTCGCCGCGCTCCCCCGCGTCGCGCTGCTCGACCGAGGCGCGGAAGGTGTCGTCGGCCGCCCAGTGCGCGAGCACCGCCTCCTCGACCTCCGGGAGGCGCGGGCTGGCGGGGACGCCGAAGGCCGCACCGGTGTGGTCGCCGGTGGTGGACACCTTGGGGTAGGTCATCGGGGCTGCTCCTGCGGGTCGTCGACTCGTGGTGTCGAGGACGACGGCTCCGGCTGCTCACCGGGCACCACCGCGGTACCACCTCGCTTGCCGCCCCGCAGGGCGACCGCTCTTGCACCAGGTCGTGACGTGACCCCGACGTCCGGGTCTAGTGAGGACTCGCGTCCCGTTCTTCCGGAGGCTCGCCGCTGATGACGGCTCGAGCGCCTGTGGGGACGATGATACCGGGGCCGGGCGCGTGGTACCCACCGACTTCCCGTGGGGGTAGGCTCACCGCGTCGCACGTGAGCGCGACACCACACGCACCCGCCTGGGGGAAGCCGGTCGAAGTCCGGCACTGTCCCGCAGCCGTAGGTCACCCGCGAGGGTGGCGAGTCGGAATGCCCAGCGGGCGCGAGCGGCTCCATCACACCCGTCGAGGAATGCGGGACGGAGCCCGGGTGCCGGGGTGTCCCGGTGGGTCGGGCGTTCGTCACGAACCGCTCAGGAAGGCCCCATGTCCCCCACCACGCTCCGTCCCGGCGCCCGCGCGCTCGGGGCCCTGCTGCTCTCCGCAGCGCTCGTCGGCGCGCCCGCCGTGGCGCAGGCCGACGACGCGTCGCCCTCCCCGTCCGCCACCGCCACCCCCAGCGGCTCGCCGTCGGCCACCACGACGCCGGACGCCTCCGCGTCGCCGACCCCGTCGGAGACCGCCGAGCCGAGCCCCTCGGCCACCGCGACCGCCGAGCCGAGCCCGTCGGCCACGACGCCCGCCTCGCCGAAGCCCTCGGCCTCCCCCACCGACGAGGCCCCGACCGGTCTCGTCCCCGGTGGCGACGCCCGCCGCTACGGCGTCGCGGCCGCCCAGGGCCCGGCGACCTCGACCGACCCCGTCCTCGTCGGCGCGAACTTCCTCGAGGAGCAGCTCCGGGTCGGGGACCGCCACTACTTCTCGTACGACGGGTTCGACTTCCCGTACTACGGCGCCACCGCCGATGCCGTCCTCGGGCTCGACGCCGCCGGCACCGGGCAGGACGAGGCCACCCTCGCGACCGAGTTCCTCGCGAAGGAGGCGAACGTCAAGGACTACATCGGCGTCGCGTACAGCGGTCACCCCGGCGAGGTCGCGTCCGGGGCGGTCGCCAAGCTCCTCAACGTCGCCGTCGCCCAGAAGGTCGACCCGACCTCCTTCGGGGGTGTCGACCTCGTCGCCACCCTCCAGGGTCGCGAGCAGCCCACGGGCCGCTACACCGACCTCACCCTCGACGCCGAGACCGGCGAGCCCCTCACCGAGGACTACTCGAACGTCTTCGGGCAGTCCTTCGGCCTCATCGGCCTGCACCGTGCCGGCGCCGGCCCCAGCGACGCCGCCGTCGCCTACCTCGCCGCGCAGCAGTGCCCGGGCGGCGGGTTCCAGCTCTACATGACCGACGCCGGCTGCTCCGACTCGGCGAGCGCCGACCCGGACGCCACCGCGATGGCGGTCCAGGCCCTGATCGCCGTCGGGGGTCGCTCCACGGAGGCCAACCAGGGCCTCGACTACCTCGCGGGCATCCAGGACGCCTCGGGCGGTGTGCCCGGCGCCGGTCTCACGGCCGTCCTCAACGCCAACAGCACCGGTCTCGCCGGCCAGGCGTTCCTCGCCGGCGGCCGCACGGCACAGGCGCGACTCGCGCAGTCCTACCTGAGGTCGCTGCAGTTCGACTGCACCTTCCCCGCGGCGCTGCGCGGCGGCATCGCCTACGACCGGGAGTCATACGAGAAGAAGGTGGCGCAGGGTGCGGACGCGAAGAGCGACGACCAGGTCCGCCGCTCGACGGCCCAGGCCCTGCTCGCCCTCGTGGGCACGCCGCTCGGCTCCGTGACCGCCACCGGCGCGGACGCCGAGGCCCCGGACCTCGCCTGCGCGTCGGCCTCGCCGACGGCCAGCCCGTCCGGGTCCGCCACCTCCACCTCCGCCCCGACCTCGACGGGTGGCTCCACGAGCGACCCGACCGGCACCGCGGGCTCCGGTGGCGGCTCGACCACCGACCCGGTCGCGGCGGGGCCGACCGGGTCGCTCGCCCAGACCGGCTCCGAGCCGCTCGTGCCGGTGCTCGTCGGGCTCGTGCTGCTCGTCCTCGGCGGCGTCGCCGTCGCCCTCTCGCGCGGCCGTCGGGGGGCGCACGCCTGATGCGTCGCCTCCTCTCCCGCCTCCTCGCGGTCACCGCCGCGGCGTCCCTGGCCACCGCCGGGGTCGTCGCGGCGGCGGCCCCGGCCTCGGCCGCCGCCTGCTCCGGCACCACGGGCGTCACGGTCGTCGTCGACTTCGGGTCCTCGACGACCGTCGCGTGCGCCCCGGGCGACCCGACGAGCGGCCTCGACGCCCTCGCCAAGGCCGGTTTCTCGGTCACCCAGGTCCAGCGCCAGCCCGGCTTCGTCTGCCGGATCAACGGCGCGCCGAGCTCCGCCGGGTGCGTCAACACCCCGCCCGCCTCGGCGTACTGGGCGTACTTCCACGCCTCGCGCGGCGGCTCGTGGAGCTACAGCAGCCTCGGCGCGGGCTCCTACGACCCGAAGCCGGGCAGCGTCGAGGGCTGGAAGTTCGGCTCCGGCGGCGCCCCCGGCACGGCCCCGCCCGCGAAGACGGCGACATCGACCCCGAAGCCGACCTCCACGCCGAAGAAGACCAGCAAGCCCACCTCCACGCCGAGGAAGACGACGAGCGCGCCGCGCACGACGTCCGGCTCGTCGGCGACCTCTGGCCCTGCGACCACGAAGGGCGCGTCCCCGTCGGCGTCGTCCTCGACGGCGACGAAGCCCTCGGCGACGAAGGCCCCCTCGGCGACGGCGACCCCCACCGGCGCACCGACGACGTCGGCCTCCCCCTCGGCGACCGCGGCCGCGACCCCCGGCAGCGACCCGTCCGACGCCCCGAGCCTCGCCGCGGCGCCGACCAGCGCCGAGGCCTCCGACGGCGGCGGCCTCGGCACGCTCGCCGTGGGCGCGGCGCTCGTCCTGCTCGTCGGCGGCGGCGCCGTGTGGGTCTCGCGCCGTCGCGCGTCCTGAGCCGGCTGGGATGATGCCACGGTGACCCGATCGCTCCCCCGCGCCGTCCACCCGGGCGCCTGGTGGGGATGGGCGATCGGGCTCGCCGTGGCCGTCAGCGCGGTGACCAACCCGCTGCTGCTTCTCCTCGCGCTCGCCGTCGCGGCCCTCGTCGTGTCGGCCCGCCGCGGGTCCTCGCCGTGGGCCCGGGCCTTCCGGCTCTACCTGTGGCTCGGGCTCGCGATCATCGTCGTGCGCGTGGTCCTCCACGTCCTCGTGGGGCTGAAGTTCGGCACCCTCCGCGTGCTCCCGCTGCCCGAGGCGACGCTGCCGTCGTGGGCGGCGGGCATCCAGGTCGGCGGCGACGTCTACCTCGAGGGCCTGCTCGGTGCCGCGACGCTGGGCCTGCGGCTCGCCGTCATCATCGCGTGCATCGGGGCGGCCAACGCCCTCGCCAACCCCAAGCGGCTCCTGCGCAGCCTGCCCACCGCCCTGCACGAGGTCGGCGCCGCCGTCGTCGTGTCGGTCTCCGTCGCACCGCAGCTCGCGGAGTCGGTGCAGCGGGTGCGGCGCGCCCGCGACCTGCGCGGCGAGACGCGTAAGGGCATCCGTGCCGTCCCCGCCATCGCCCTGCCGGTGCTCGAGGACACCCTCGAGCGATCGCTGCTCCTCGCCGCCGCGATGGACTCCCGCGGCTACGGCCGCAGCGGCACGGCGGCCCCACGGCAGCGCCTCGTGACGGGTGCGGTCACCCTCCTCGGGCTGCTGCTCACCGCCGTCGGCCTCTACGGCATCCTCGACGCCTCGACGCCGACGCTCATGGGCACCCCGTCGCTCGTCGTCGGTCTCGGCCTCGCGCTGACCGGCCTCTGGCTCGGCGGGCGCCACGTGCGCACCACCACCTACCGACCCGACGCCTGGGGCGCCCCCGAGTGGCTGACCGTCGCGTGCGGCGTCGTCCCCGCCGCCGTGTTCACCGTCGTCGGCCGCACCACCCCCGACGCCCTGGCCATGCCGCTCGAGCCGCTGGGCGTGCCCGCGCTCCCGCTGCTCGCCGTCGTCGGGCTGCTCGTGGCCGCCCTCCCGGCGTTCCTCACCCCCGAGCCGCCCCGCCCGCCGTCGCGCGTGCCCGTGCGCGGCGCCCGGGAGGTGGCCGGTGTCTGACCAGGCCATCGTCCTCGAGTCGGTCTCGGTGACCCCCGCCGGCGCCGACGCCCCCGTCCTGCGCGACGTCGACCTCGTCGTCGAGGAGGGCGAGCTGGCGCTCGTCGTCGGGCGGACCGGCTCGGGCAAGTCGACCCTCCTCGGCGCGATGTGCGGGCGCGTCCCGCACTTCACCGGAGGCACCCTCCGCGGCCGCGTGCTGCTCCACGGCCGCGACACCCGCGAGCACCGCCCGCGCGACCTCGCCGACCTCGTCGGGGTCGTCGGCCAGGACCCGCTCGCCGGCTTCGTCACCGACACCGTCGAGGAGGAGCTCGCCTACGGGATGGAGCAGCTCGGCCTCTCGGCGACGACGATGCGCAAGCGGGTCGAGGAGACGCTCGACGTCCTCGGCATCCCCGAGCTGCGCGGCGCGAACCTGCGCGAGCTCTCCGGCGGGCAGCAGCAGCGGGTCGCCATCGGCTCGGTGCTGACCGCCCACCCGCGCGTCATCCTCCTCGACGAGCCGACCTCGGCCCTCGACCCCACCGGCGCCGAGGAGGTGCTCGCGACGATCACCCGGCTCGTCCACGACCTCGCGGTCACGGTCGTCGTCGCCGAGCACCGGGTCGAGCGGGTGCTCCACTACGCCGACCGCGTGCTGCACGTCGGCGCCGGCGGGGTCGTGCGCGACGGCGAGCCGGCCGAGGTCATGCGGTGGAGCGACATCGCCTCGCCCGTCGTCGAACTCGGCCGCTGGGCCGGATGGCGCCCGCTGCCCCTGTCGGTGCGCGACGCGCGGCGGGCCTCCCGCGGCCTGCGGGCGGAGCTCGCCGACGCGCCGAAGCCTGCGGTCGAGCAGCAACCGGGCGGGGCCCCGCTCCTGCGCGCTGCCGGCGTCGTCGTGCGCCACCCGGGTGACGTCATCGCCGTCGCCGGGGTCGACCTCGGCCTGGCCGCGGGCGAGGTCACCGCCCTCATGGGGCGCAACGGCTCGGGCAAGTCGAGCCTGCTCTGGGCCCTCCAGGGCTCGACGCGGCCGACGTCGGGCCGGGTCGAGGTGGCCCGACCCTCGGGCACCCCCGTCGAGCCGTCCGTGCTGTCGCCCGCGCGCCGGCGGGCCGTCGTCGGGCTCGTCCCGCAGACCGCGACCGACCTGCTCTACCTCGACACCGTCGACGGGGAGTGCATGCAGGCCGACCGCGAGAGCTCGGTCCCCGCAGGGACGTGCGCCGGGCTGCTCGCCCGGCTGGCGCCCGGCATCCCCGCCGACCGGCACCCGCGCGACCTCTCCGAGGGGCAGAAGCTCGCCCTCGTGCTCGCCGTGCAGCTGACCGCCGACCCGCCGGTGCTGCTCCTCGACGAGCCGACGCGCGGCCTCGACCCCACCGCGAAGGCCGCCCTGACGACCACCCTGCGCGACCTCGCCGCCCGCGGCCGGGCCGTCGTCGTCGCCACCCACGACGTGGAGTTCGTCGCCGAGGTCGCGGACCGGGTCGTCGTCATGGCCGCCGGCGAGGTCGTCGCCGACGGCCCGACCGCCGAGGTCGTCGTCTCCTCCCCCTCGTTCGCACCGCAGGTCGCCAAGGTCCTGCGCCCCGGCCCGTGGCTGACCGTCGACGCCGTCCGGACCGCGCTCCCGGCGGGTGTCCGGTGAGCGCCGCCGACGCCCGTCCCGGACGCGCGATCCGGATGCGGCCACGCTCGACCGTCGCCGTCGCGCTGGTCAGCCTCGCCGGGCTCGTCGCCTTCGGCTGGCCGCTGCTCGTCGACCCGTCCTCGGGCCTGGCCCACTCGGCGGATGCCCCGCTCGTCTTCGCCCTCGTCCTGCCGCTGCTGCTCGCGGTCGTCCTCGCCGAGATCGCCGAGGGCGGGATGGACGTCAAGGCGGTGGCGATGCTCGGGGTGCTCTCGGCCGTCGGCGCCGCCCTGCGTCCGCTCGGGGCCGGCACCGCCGGGCTCGAGACCGTCTTCTTCCTCCTCGTCCTCGGCGGGCGCGTCTTCGGCGCCGGGTTCGGGTTCGTCCAGGGCGCCGTCACGCTCTTCGCGTCGGCCCTCATCACCGGCGGCGTCGGCCCGTGGCTGCCCTTCCAGATGCTCGGTGCCGCGTGGGTCGGGATGGGCGCCGGCCTCCTGCCGCGGGCGCGTGGCAAGGCCGAGGTGGCCCTGCTCGCCGGGTACGGCGCGCTCGCCGGCCTCGCCTACGGGTTCCTGCTCAACCTGTCGTTCTGGCCGTTCTCGACCGGCACCGGTGGCGGGCTGTCGTTCGTCGCGGGAGCGCCCCTGCTGGAGAACCTCCACCGGTTCGTCGTCTTCAGCCTCGCGACGAGCCTCGGCTGGGACCTCGGGCGCGCCCTGACCAACGTCGTCCTCGTCTCGGTCACCGCCCGGCCGGTGCTCGGGGCGCTGCGCCGGGCCGCCCGGCGGGCCGCCTTCGAGGCGCCCGTGGCGTTCGAGGAGGCCGGTGACGCCGAC
The DNA here is from genome assembly GCF_018729305.1 of Phycicoccus mangrovi. Classification (NCBI taxonomy): domain Bacteria; kingdom Bacillati; phylum Actinomycetota; class Actinomycetes; order Micrococcales; family Intrasporangiaceae; genus Phycicoccus; species Phycicoccus mangrovi. Next base: position 77,087 of record NZ_JAHHWP010000011.1, read on the forward strand.
GCCCCGGCGAGCCCCCGGTCGCGGGCGCCGGGACAGTTGGCACAATCGCCTCCATGAACCCCCTCGAGCTCGACCGCGACCCCGCCTGGCTGAGCCGCGAGGAGCTCGACTCGGCGCGCGAGAAGCTGCCGATCCTCTACGTCGACGCCGTGCCGGTGCGGGTCGACGACCGCGGCGAGGTCACCGCCCTCGGCGTGCTGCTGCGCCTCGACGACGAGGGCCGCGTCTGCCGCGAGCTCGTCTCGGGTCGTGTCCTGCACCACGAGCGCATCCGCGACGCCCTGCTGCGCCACATCGAGAAGGACCTCGGGCCGGTGGCCCTGCCCCGCATCCCGGTGGCGCCGCAGCCGTTCACGGTGGCCGAGTACTTCCCGACGCCCGGCGTCACGCCCTTCCACGACCCGCGCCAGCACGCGGTGTCGCTCGCGTTCGTCGTGCCCGTGGCCGGCGACTGCGCCCCGCAGAACGACGCGCTCGACCTCACGTGGCTGACCCCGGCGCAGGCGCTCGACCCGGGCGTGCAGGCCGAGATGGACCGCGGCCACGGCGTCCTCCTGCGGCAGGCGCTCGCCCACCTCGGCCACTCCGTCTGACCCCGGAGGACAGGCGTCCGCTAGCCCAGAGCCTCCGGATGGGCCGGGGGCCGGACGAGCGGGGGTCGCTTGCCCAGGTCGGACGCCCAGCGCGTCCAGCTCGGAGGCAGCCACCGGTCGTCGACCAGCTGGGGGTGGCCGGGGTACCGGGCATGGGCCCAGAGCAGGAAGAACAGCTCGGCGTACGGCGACTGGAGGAGCCAGTGCGCCAACCGGCCGTCGGTGGCCGGGGCTGCCAGGACGACCTGGTTGAAGCCGACGACCTCGCAGGATTGCACGAAACCCCAGTCCCACGGGATGAAGTCCTGCGGCGTGCGCAGGTAGATGCCACGGTCGGACACCGTCATCACGCCGACGTACCTGGGGAGCCACCGTGGCCGGGCGTCCGCCGCGGCTCGCTTCCGCCGTCGCGAGTTGGTGTAGGCGCGGCCGGCCGCGTAACCCGCGGTCATCGCCAGTCCGCCTCGTCCCGTCGCGAGGAAGAAGCTGCTGTCGTGCTGGTAGGTCCCGTCGCCCGGCGAGTCGAAGACGTTGAGCACGAAGCGACCGCCGGCGAGGAAGCACTCGTCGTGCGCGAACTGTGGGGGAAACGTCGTCGTCACCGGCGCCGGCCGCAACGGGCGGCCGGCGAACAGGTCTGCCGCCAGGTGGCAGGTGTAGAGCAGCGACTGGTCCTCGTCGGTCCACTCACGAGCATTCGCCACGTCGTCCCCCTCGCCGCCCGGTAGGCCGTGCCCCGCGATGCCGAGTATGCGCCTGTCCTGACGCCCCGCACCAGAGCCCGTCCGCCGCCGATCGCCACACCCGCGGCGCGGTTGCTCCGGCGGGACGGGGATGCATCCGCGTCCCTGTGGAGGTTCCGCGTCGTCACCGTGACGGCGCGGATGCTCGGGCGCGCAGAAGCTCCCGCGACTCCGCACAGCGTCCGGGTGCGGCGGGAGCTCCTGCGTGACCGACCCGAGCGGCGGGGTCAGCCGGTGAACTTGTCGCGGGTGCGGCGCATGTCCTGCTCGTCGGCCTCGTGCGAGGCCTGCAGCGTCGGTGCGGTGCCACCGAGGCGCGCCGGCAGGTAGACGAGCTCGTCGCCGGTCAGGGCCGGGTAGGCCGCCTGCTGCACGTCGAGCTGCGCCTGCATCGCCGCCTTGACCCGCGCGGTCGCCGCGGTGACGTCCTCGCGGCGCTCGAGCACGATCGGCTCCCCGACCGCGATGTGCACGGGGATGTTGGCCCGGCCCATCCGCTTCGGGTGGTCCTTGGTCCAGACCCGGTGCCCGCCCCAGATCGTCGTCGGCAGGACCGGCACGCCGGCGACCTGCGCCATCTTCACCGCGCCCGGCTTGAACTCCTTGAGCTCGAAGGAGCGCGACATCGTCGCCTCGGGGAAGACGCCGACGATCTCGCCGGCCTTGAGCGCGGCGACGGCGAGCCGGAACGCCTCGCCGCCGTTGTGCCGGTCGACGGGGATGTGGTGCATCCCGCGCATGAGCGGCCCCGCGACACCGTGGACGAAGATCGACTTCTTGGCCATGAACCGCACGTAGCGGCGGTGCGGCCACGCCGGCAGCCCGGCGTACATGAAGTCGAGGTAGGACGTGTGGTTGATCGCCATGACGGCACCACCGGTGCGCGGCACGTTCTCCTCACCGGTGATGGTGAAGCGGGTGCCCTGGAGGAAGAACAGGGTCTTGGCCGCGTGGATGACGGGGCGGTACACGGGCTCCATGCGGGCAGCCTAGGTCAGCGGTGACGAGGAGGCTGCCACGCGGTCTGGAACACCTGGTCCCCGAGGTCGCGCGAGACCATGCGCGCACGGCCCGGCGGCTGCGGGGACGCCTTGACGCGGCCGATGAGCATCCCCTCGTCCGGGCTGCCCGAGAGCAGGATCCCGGGGCTGCCGAGGTCGCGGATGCTCTGGAGCACCGGCTCGAACAGCGCCCGCGACGCACCACCGCTGCGCCGGGTGACGACGAGGTGGAGACCCACGTCGCCCGCCTGCGCGAGCAGGGGCACGAGCGGCCGCAGCGGCGAGCCGGACGAGGTGACGACGAGGTCGTAGTCGTCCACGAGGAAGTAGACCTCGGCGCCGCTCCACCACGAGCGGGCGCGCAGCTGCTCCGGCGTCACGTCGGGGCCGGGCAGACGGGTGCGGAGGAACTCCGTGATGCCCTCGACGGCCCCGACGGTCTGCTCCTCGGTCGTCAGGTACTCGCCGACGTGCGCCTCGGGCAGCTCGCCGAGCAGGCCGCGGCGGTAGTCGACGACGAAGAGCTTGGCCTCGTCCGGGGTGTGCAGGCGCGCCACCTCGTGGGCCACGGTGCGCAGGAACGCGGTCTTGCCGCTGTCGCCGTCCCCGAGGAGGTAGAGGTGCGGCTCCTCGGCGAGGTCGAGGCCGATCGGGGCGAGGTTGGCCTCGTCGACGCCGAGCAGCAGCCGGCGGTCGTCGGGCCCGGCGAGCTCGCGGACGGCGTCGAGCGTGATCTCCTCGGGCAGCAGGCGCAGCTTGGGGCCGCGCGAACCCTGCCAGGCCGCGTTGACGCGGGTGACGAGGTCCTCGACGCCGTCGCCGAGGTCGTCGACGCTGCCGCGGTCGTCGATCCGCGGGATGCCCCCGAGGAAGTGGTGCTTGGTCATCGTCAGGCCGCGGCCGGGGCGCCCCTTGGGGACGTTGGCGGCGATGCGCCGGTCGACCTCGGAGTCGGTCGGATCACCGAGGCGCAGCTCGACGCGGGTGCCGAGGACGTCGCGGATCTGGTTGCGGAAGTCCATCCAGCGCGAGGTCGTGAGGACGACGTGCACGCCGAAGGTCAGGCCGCGGCCGGCGAGCTCGGTGATCTGCCCCTCGAGCTCGTCGAACTCGGCGCGCACCGTGGGCCAGCCGTCGACGACGAGGAAGACGTCGCCGTAGCCGTCGTCGACCCGGCCCTCGGCCCGCCGGCGACGGTAGGTCTCGATCGAGTCGATGCCGTTGGCGCGGAAGTAGGCCTCGCGGGCGTCGACGATGCCCCGGATCTCCGCGACGAGCCGGCGGACGACCTCCGGCTCGCTGCGGTTGGCGACCCCCGCGACGTGGGCGAGCTTGGCCATCGGCGTGAACGTGCCGCCGCCGAAGTCGAGGACGTAGACCTGGCTCTCGAGCGGCGTCGTCGTCAGGGCGATGGCCGTGACGAGCGTGCGGGCGAAGGTCGAGCGGCCCGAGCGCGGACCGCCGACGACGGCGACGTGGCCGCCGGCCCCGCCGAGCCGCAGGACGAACAGCTCGCGGCGCTGCTCCAGCGGCCGGTCGACGATGCCGACCGGCAGGACGTAGTCACCGCGCGCCCGCCACGACGGGCTCGTGAGCCCGAGCGCCGGGTCCTCGCGCAGGTCGCCGAACAGCTGGTCCATCGAGTTCGGGACGTCGAGCGGCGGCAGCCACACCTGGTGGGCGGGGCGGCCGTGGCCCTTCATCCGCGAGACGGCGATGTCGAAGACCGCGCGCTCCTCGGCGGCCTCCTGGGGCGCCGGGGCCGCGGGCTCGACCGGTGCGCGCCGTCCGGCCGCGACCGGGGCGAGGGTGTACGGGAGGATCTCGGACGGCCCCGAGCCGCCGGGCTCGCTCGCGGCGCGGCGCCGGCGGCCCTTCGGCGGGCCGGAGACGTAGGCGGCCTTGAACTTCGTCAGCGTCGTCTGGTCGGGCTTGAGGTAGCCCAGGCCCGGGACGGGCGGCAGCTCGTAGGCGTCCGGCACGCCGATGACGGTGCGGGACTCGCCGGCCGAGAAGGTGCGCAGGCCGATCCGGTAGGACAGGTGCGACTCCAGCCCGCGCAGGCGCCCCTCCTCGAGGCGCTGCGACGAGAGCAGCAGGTGCATCGAGAGCGAGCGTCCGAGGCGGCCGATGGCGACGAAGAGGTCGGCGAACTCGGGCTTGGCGGCGAGCAGCTCGGAGAACTCGTCGGCGACGATGAGCAGCGCGGGCAGCGGCTCGAGGTCGGCGCCGCCGGCACGCGCGCGCTCGTAGTCCGTGACGTTGGCGAAGTTGCCCGCCGAGCGCAGGAGCTCCTGGCGGCGGGTCATCTCGCCCTGGAGCGCGTCCTGCATGCGCTCGACGAGCGTCAGCTCCTGGCCGAGGTTGGTGATGACGGCCGAGACGTGCGGCATGTCGGCCATCCCGGCGAACGTCGCGCCACCCTTGAAGTCGACGAGGACGAAGTTGAGCGACTCCGGCGAGTGCGTCATCGCGAGCGCGAGCACGAGGGTGCGCAGCAGCTCGGACTTGCCGGAGCCGGTGGCGCCGATGACGAGGCCGTGCGGGCCCATGCCCTGCTGCGCCGACTCCTTGATGTCGAGCGCGACGGGAAGACCCTTCTCGTCGACGCCGATCGGGACGCGGAGGCGGTCGCGCTGCAGGCGCGCGCGCCACGCGGTGTCGACGTCGAAGTCGCGGACGTCGCCGGTGCCGAGGAGGTCGACGAGCTCGGTGGAGGCGCTCAGCGCGTCACGCGCCTCGGGCTCGTCGGCGGTGTAGCGCGGCGCGAGGCGGCGGGCGGCGGCCTCGGCGCGGGTCGTCGAGAGCTGGTCGGCGACCCCGTGGGCCACCCCGCGGGCGAGGCTGATGACCTCGAGCGGGGCCGTGCCGGCGCGCGGTCCGCTCGTCGTGCGCGGGCCGACGGCGAGGCGCAGCGTCGTCCCCGAGTCGAGCTCACCCCACTGCTCCGGCAGGTCGAGGACGGTGACACCGAGGACGCCGTCCGGCGTGACGACCGGGTTACCCGGCGGCACGTGCCCGCCGTCGACGACGAGCAGGACGTGCGGCAGCGCACCGCGCTCGCTCGGGCCGAAGCGCGGGCGCTCGACGATCTCCTGGGGCAGGAGCGGCAGGAGGTCGTGGACCGACTCCCCGACGAGCCGCACCGGACCCACCGCGTCGTGCTCGCGAGGGCTGAGGGCGTGCGGCAGCCACTTGAGCCACTCCCACTCGGCACGCGCCTCGCGCGAGACGAGGGCGGCGACGACGAGGTCCTCGGGAGCGTGCTGCATCGCGGCCTGGAGGACGAGCGAGCGGGCCAGCGAGCGCGCGGGGTCGGCGTCGCCCGTCACCTCGACGTGCGGCCACGCCCGCAGCGCCGCCGACGCCGGCAGGCCGGGCTGGACGCGGTGGGTCGAGAGGAGGCGGTGCAGCGCCGAGGCGGCGACGGGGTCGAGCTGGGCCAGCGGGGGCGTCTCCGGCGGCTCGAGCTCGAGGCAGAGCGGCTGCGACGTCGTGCCCATCCGCACCTGGAGGAAGTCGACGTCGGAGACCTGGCGCTCCCAGACGCGCGTGCCCTCCGCGGCGATGACCGGGAGCGCGGCGGGGTCCGGGTAGTCCCACAGCGCCGCCTCGCGCTGGCGGGCCGCGGCGTCGCGGATGGTGCCGCGGACCTCCTGGAGGTAGGCGAGGTACTCGCGGCGCGCGGCGAGGACGCCGGCGGCGTGCTGCTGGCGCTGCCGCAGACCGCTCGCGAGGACGAACCCGACGCTGGCGACGAGGAACATCCCGGCGGTCAGCCAGGCGCGCGCGCCGTTCTGCGACAGGGCCACGAAGCCGATGGAGCCGAGCGAGCCGAGCATCGGCACCGCCTGCATCAGCAGGCCGCTCGCGCCCTCGGACGGGGTGATCTCGGGAGGGGGCTGGAGCACGAGACGTCCCGTGGGGACCTCCGGTGCCTTCTCTCGCGTGCCGCTGCGTGCGGGCACCGACATCCTGCTTCCCCTCCCGGTGGTGCTTCTGGCGCTCGGCCTACCGTACCCGTGGATACTGTTCCCCGCGGGGAGTGGCCCGAGGTGGGCCGGATCGAGTGCGGGAGAACGACGGGAGGGCCCGGTGGACGGGACGACGCAGCAGCTGACGCTCGTCGCGGACGAGCGCAGCTACGACCTCGTCGTCCCCGTCGGCACCCGCGTCAGCGAGGTCCTCTCGGTCCTCGGCATCTCCTCGAGCGCCACGCCGAGCTCGGTCGCGACCGCCGCCGGCCACGTCCTCGGGCCGCAGGACCGGATCTCGGGTGACCTGCCCGCCGGCGCGGTCCTCACCGTCGTCCGGACCACCACCCACGCCGTGCACCGCGGGGTCGTCAGCCTCGACCGGTCCTCCGCCGCCCCCGGCGCCCGCCCGTCGGCCCCGGCGTGGGCCGGTGGGTCTCGCTCGCCGTCCGTCGCGACCGCCGACCCCTCGGTCTCGCTCGTCGACGACGCCACCCAGCGGCGCGACGCCGTCGACGACGTCGACGCCACCGTCAGCCGCTCCGCGCTGCACCACCCGCGGCGCCGTCGTCGCGGGCCCGGCCGGCGCTCCGCCCGGCGCGCCTCCGACCTCGGGCCGGTGCTCGTCGCGGCCAGCGCCGTCGTCGCGCTCGTCGCCGCGGCGCTCGCCCTCGCCGCGCCGGCCGGCGCGACCGACCAGGTCCTCGACGCCGCAGCGGTCCGCTGGGCCGCGAGCGGAGTGCTGCTGGCCGCCGCCGTGGCCGCCGTCCTCCTCACGCCCCGGCACCGCAGCGGTGCCGCGCTCGTCCGGCTCGTCGGCGCCCCCGCGCTCGCCGGGGCCGCGGGGCTGCTCGTCCCACTCGCGTCCTCGCCCTCGCGGGTCGCGGTCGCCGTCGTGCTCGCGGCCGCGCTCGGGGCGGTCGTCCTCGCGCTCGCGTCGTCCGACGGCTCCCCCGCCGACCGGGCGGAGCGGACGGCGCTGGCCTGCCTCGGCGGCCTCGCCGCCCTCGTCGCCGGGACGGTGCTCGCCGAGCAGCCGGTGACCGTGGCCGCCGCCCTCGTCGTGGGCCTCGCGCCGGTCGTCGTCCGCGCGCTGCCGAGCGCCAGCCTCGACATCGACCAGACCCAGCTCGTCGACACCGACCGCCTCTCGACGACCGTGTGGTCGGTGCGCGAGCGGCACGCCGCGCGTCGCCGCCGCGTCACCGCCACCGACGTCCGCGACCGCGTCGCGCAGGCCCGCTCGGTGGTCTCGGTCGGCACGACCTACCTCGGCGTCCTCGCCGTCGTCGCCGGATGGGTCGTCGCGCTCACCGAGCCGCTGTCGACGCTCGCGCCGTGGTCGCGCTGGGCGCTCCTCCTCGCCTCGGCCGCGGCGCTGGGGTACCAGGCGCGGCACGTCCGCGACCGGCTGGCGCGCGCCGCGATGCTCGCCACCGCGGCGTCCCTCACCCTCTCGACCTCGGTCGCCGTCGTCGACTGGGACGGCGGCTGGCGCTGGGGCGTCGTCGCCGGGGCGGTCGTCCTCGGGGTGGCCGCGGTCCTCGGCGCGATCGCACTGTCCGGGGGCTGGGCCTCGACCCGGCTCTCGCGCGGCGCGGACCGGCTCGAGGCGCTCGCGGTCGTCCTCGCGCTGCCGCTCGCCGTGGTGGCCGGTGGCCTCGTCGAGGCGCTGCGCCGGTTCACCTCCGGCTGACCCCGGCCACGACGAGGTCGCCCCGACACGCCGGAGCGCCCCTCCCCCGGGCGGGGAAGGGGCGCTCTCGACGCTGGTGCGGGGCGTCAGCGCCACACGGGCGGGGTCGCGTCGTCCTCGCCCTCGAACCAGGTCTCCTCGTCCTCGTGCGTCAGGTGGTCGACGTCCTGGGCCTGCTCGTCGCGGCCCCGGCGTCCACCGCGCCCTCCGGACGCGGCTCCGACGGCACCCTTGGCCCCGGCGCCCCGGCCGCCGCTCTCGCCGACCTTCGGGACCCCGTACTTCCCGGTGCTGCGCGACCCGGTGACCCCGGCCGCGCCACGACCGCCACCGGCGCCCCGGGCACCACCGCGCGCGGCGGCACCCTGACCACCGGGGGCGACGGTCGTGCGCCCGGCCGCACCGGCTGCCCCGCGACCCGCGGCTCCGGTGGCTCCACGGCCCGCGGCGGAGGTGCTGCCGGCCACCAGGCCGGGACGGCCGGCCGCGCCGGCGGCCCCGAACGCGCCGCCACCCATCCGCCCGAGCACGCCCTTGCCGAGCAGCGCGGCGCCACCCATGAGGGCTCCGCCGCCGACCGCCCCGGCGCCGCCGAGACCTCCGGCACCGCCGGAGACCGAGCTTCCGGCCGGTGACGTACCGGCCCACCCGGTGCTGCCTGCGCCGCCGGGCGTGACCGTGCCGGTCGTACCACCGTCGAGGTGGACCGGGGTCGGCGTCGGGCTGACCGGGCTCACCGGGGTCGGTGGGTCGACCGGCGGGTCGACGGGCGGGACCGGTGTGGGCGGCTGCGGGTTCTCGACGACCGGCTCCTGCACCCAGCCGGTCGGGTGCGACACGTGGTAGACGCCGCCGCCCCCGCCACCGCCCGACGGCGCGACGTACGAGCCACCGCTGGGGCCGCCACCCGACGGGTAGCCACCCCCGCCGCCGCCCCCGCCGGAGGACCCGGGGTCGATGGTCACGGAGTCCTGCGCGGCCACGGGCATCTGCTGGGCCGCTCCACGGATGCCGGAGCCGAAGCCGGCGAGCACCGTCGCGGACTGTTGCTCACGCTGCTCGCGCTGCGCCGCGACGGCCGCGTCGAAGCCGGCCTGGTCGAAGACCGTGCCGTCCGGCGCGGGCTGACCGCCCTGGCGCGCCTGGGTGTGCTCGTAGGACGAGCGGTCGACGTCGGTCGAGATCGTGCGCACCGTGTTCTGGTACGCCTGCCGCGCCGTGTCCGCGGCGTCGGCGGCCTGGGTCAGCCCGCGCTTGATGCCGGTGATCTCCTCGGCGCGGTCATCGAGCTGGCTTGCGAGCTTCTGGAGCGTGCCGTAGGCCGCATCGGCGGCCGGGCCCGTCCACGGTCGGTCGGCCCCCTGGAGCTTCGTGATGACCGAGCGCACCTCGGTGGCGAGGTTGCTCACCGTGTCGGCGGTCGTCCCCCAGTCGTCGGCGGTCATCCGCACGAGGACCGTGGAGAATCCGTAGATCCCGTAGAGCTTGCGCTCGTTGGGCCCCGCGTCGGCCGGCAGCGCCGGGTTGCTCGGGCCCTCGTCAGGAATGACCATCAGTGGTTCCTCCCCTCGGCGCTCGCGGCGCCGTCCGTCGTGGTGCTGGTCGTGGTGGCAGAGGTCATCGGTGCGGGTGACGTCCCCGCGGCAGCACGGCGTCCGCGCAGGGCGAGCCCACCTCCGGCGAGCAGCAGGAGCACGAGCCCGGCGGCGCCGAGGAGCAGCCACGGCGGCCCGCCCGAGCCGTCGTCCCGGACGGCCGGAGCCGCCTGTACCGCAGGCGTGCCGGACGGGGTCGCAGTGGCGGTCGGGGACGTCGACGGGCTCACGGAGCCCATCGACGTCGGCGCCGGCAGGCTCATGGACGTCGCGACCTGCTGCGGCGTCGGTTCGTCGTTCTTGCCGGTGCGGACGAACGGGTTGTCCTCGGGCAGCGTCGACGGGTCGACCTCCACGGCGTCGGCGGGGTCGAAGATGCCCCAGCCGTAGGCGAGGTTGGCGCTGCGCACGGTGGGCAGGTCCGCCCCGCTGCGCCGGAACCAGGTCTCGTACCCGCTGCCGCTCTTCTTCTCGCGCAGGCCCACGTTGTCCTTGACCGCGTGGAGGATCTGGCCGGCGCTGGCGTCCGGGTGGGCGGAGCGCATCGCCGCGATGCCGCCGGCGACGATCGCGGTGGCGATCGACGAGCCCGAGACGACGGTGTCGCTGTGCCAGCCGGAGGCGTCGTAGCTGCCGGCCATGACGTCCTTGCCCGGCGCCGCGAGGGCGAGGAACGCGCTGCCCTTGATGCCGAACTCCGGGATCCGGCCGGCCGAGTCGACGCTGTTCACCGCGAGCACCCCGTTGCCCTCACCGGGCCACACCCCCGACTTCGCGTCGTTGGGCGTGCCGGCGACGACGATCGCGTCGGCCCGGTAGGCCGCGAGGAGGGCGTCGACGGTGTCGCGGTCGTAGCGGCCGACGAGACTGATGCTGATGACGTCGGCGCCGTCCGAGGCGGCTCGCTCGATGGCGCGGGCGATGCCGTCGTCGACGCTCTCGCTGTCGTCCGACGGGCAGGTGGGCCGATCCTTCGCGTCCCGGTAGAAGGCGGCATAGTGCCGGATCGTCGCGTCGGGCGCGATGCCGCGGATGCCTCGGCCGCCCGGTCCCGTTCCCTTCCCGGAGCCGGCGATGAGCGCCGCCATGCTCGTGGCGTGCTCGGCGGGCTTGCCCGTGGCCGACGGCGAGCGGAGGGGGGCGTCGTAGCCGTCCTTCCGGCAGAGGCTCCGGCTGGAGTCGACCTTCCCCCGGAGCTCGGGGACGTCGGCGTCGATCGGCCCGTCGATGAGGGCGACCGTCACGCCCTTGCCGGTGCCCCGGCGGTTGAGCTCGTCGACGCCCATCGCCGTGCGCCACCACTCGCCCGGGGACGCGGCCGCCGACAGGCGGTCGGGCGCCCCGGCGAGGAGCCCGGCCGTCGCTGGCGTGGCCGCGGCGCCGGCCGCCGTGGCCACGAGGGCCAGGGCGAGCGCGGTGGCGTGCCTGCGGGCTCGACGCATCAGCCGACGTCCATGCCGCTGGAGGACGGCGGGGTGGACGGCGTGGCGCCGCCGCTCGACGGACCGGTCGGGGTGGAGGCCGGCGTCCCGCCCGCACCGGTGTCGGCACCGGGGTCCACGGGGTCGGTGGGCGCGGGCGCCGCCTCGGCGATGCGCACCTGGGCCGCGCTCCCCTCGACCGCGGCCTCGTCCCGGGCCGCCTGCTGCGTCTGCTGCGAGGCCGCGAAGTCGTCAGGGTCGACCCACCGCGCCTGCAGGGTCTGGAAGGCGTCGCCGGAGGCCTCGTCGCGCTCGCGGATCTCGGCGCCGGCCTGCGCCAGCGCCTGCGCGGCGGCGGTCAGGTCGTCACGGATGCCGCGCAGCGTCGCCTCGTAGATGTGGGCCGCGGCCGTGTAGACGGTCGCGAAGTCCTGCGCCTCCGGGATCTCGCCGAAGGTCGAGCGCGAGGCGACGGTGTACTCCACCGTCCGCAGCGCGTCGTGGGTCGAGCTCGTCCAGTCCTGCTCGTAGTCCAGCCCGAGCGTCTGGAGGATGCTCGGGTACTGGATCGGTCCAGCGCCCGGTCCGCCGTCGTCGAGTCGTGGCACGTCGTCTCCTCGGTCCTTTCCGTCACGGGCGCCGTGCGCCCGCGGTCCTCCCCGTCACGCCGCGGTGCCGGTGCCTCCCGAGGAGGCACCGGCACCCGGCGCGTGCACGTCGGGCGCTCAGCCCCACATGTTGGTGTTGCGCAGCTCACCGGCGAGGTAGTCCTCCTTGGAGGAGATGACCGCCTGGCGGACGTCCATGAGGAGCTGCTTGCACTCCTGGATCTGCTTCTCCCAGTCGGCCTGGGCCTTCGAGTACGCGGCGCGGGCCGAACCGTCCCACTGCTCCACGTACTTGCTGAGGTCGTTCTTCATGTCGCCGAGCCGGCCCTCGATCTGGCCGAGGCCCTTCTGCATGTCGTCGACGAGCGCGTCGATGCCGGCGCCGCCGACCTTGATTCCGTCACCCATGATCGTTCAGTCCCCTTCGTCGGCTCAGCCGTTGCCGAGCATGCTGCTGTACTTGCTGAGGTTCGACGACGCGGCGGCGTCGTCGGCGTCGTACTGGCGCTGCGTGCCGGTGAGGTTCGCCTCGAACGTGTCGAGCACGTCGACGATGTCCTGCGTCTGCACGTTCCACGCCTCGCTGACGTTCTGGAAGCTGGCAGCGCCCTGCCCCTCCCAGTGCGCCTTGACGGCCTCCATCTGCGTGCGCAGGTCGTTCACCTGCTTGCGGAGGTCCCCCCGCGCAGCCGAGACGATGTCGGCGCTGGCCTTGACGACGCCTGCGCCGGCCCTGAACTGGTCACCCATGCTGTGTCCTTCCCTCGTGCGACGACGATCGTGCCGCAGCCGTTTTCACTGACCCCCTGAAGGGCTGGTGTCCATCGGACGTGGTTCCGGTGCGGCCCCTCGTCCTGCACTGGACCCTACGGTGCCATGCGAAAAGGGTCGATGGGGAGAACTCCCCGAACCCCACGCGTCTATGCTCGGGGCGCGTCGGGACCGGCACCGGGCCGGCCGTCGAGGGGAGAGTCGAAACCGTGAGCCAGTCCAGCGCCGCCTCCGCGTCGCTCGTCCGAGTCTCCGTCTCGTCGGGGACCCGTCGCGCGGATCTCGGTGTGCCGGGCGGCATCCCGGTCGTCGAGATCGTCCCCGAGCTCGCGCGCGAGCTCGGTGTCCTCGACCCCGAGCAGGCCACGCACGGCTTCCGGCTCGTCGCGGGCGGTGGGACCCTCCTCGACCCCGACCGCTCCTTTGCGGCCCAGGGGGTGACCGACGGGTCGGTGCTGAGCCTCGAGGTCGTCGATCCCTCGACCGACAAGGTCTACGACGACGTCGTCGAGGCCGTCGCGGACGTCGTCGAGACGCAGTTCGCCCCGTGGACCGCACGGCACAGCGCGGGCACGGCGGTCGGCGCCTCCGTCGTCCTCTTCCTCTGCGCGGCCTGGGCCCTGTTCACCGCCCGGGACTCCGGGCTGCTCGTCGCGGCGGTCGCGCTCGCCGTCGCCCTCCTCCTCGTCGGGTCGGCCGCCGTCCTCCACGCGCGGGCGCAGGCCGGCGGCGCGCTCGCCCTCGCGCTCACCGCCCTCGCGTTCGCGGCGACCTCCGGCAGCGCGGTCGCCCCGGCCGACGCGCTCTGGGGCCGCGGCCTGGTCTGGGTCGGTTCCGCCGTCGCGATCGTCGGGCTCGCCGCGGCCCTCGTCGTGGCCCGGCACCGCCTGGTGCTGGCCGCCGGCGCCGTCGTCGGTCTCGTCGCCACCGCGGTCGGCCTCGCCACCGGGGTGCTCGAGGTCGACGTGACGACGGTGTGCGCCGTCGTCCTCGTGCTCGCGGTCGTCGTCGGCAACGTCCTCCCCTGGGCCGGTCTCTCCTCGAGCCGGCTCAGCTCGCACGCACCCCGGACCGAGGCCGAGATCGAGGCCGACGTGCCCGAGGTCGACCGCGAGCGCGTCCGCGGCCAGGTGGCCCTCGGCCACGAGGTGATGGTCGCCGTCGGCCTGTCGACCGGCGGGGCGGCGCTGCTCGTCACGCCGCAGCTCGTCGCGGACGGGCTGGCCGGGACCGCCCTCGTCCTCGCCGGGTGCGCCGCCACGCTGCTGCGCACGCGGCACGCCCGCACCCGCACCACCGTGGTCATCGCGATGGCGACGGGCATCCTCGGTGTGGCCCTCGCCGCCGTCGTCGCCGCGCTGACGCACCCGACGTGGCGCCCGGCCCTCGCGGTGCTCCTCGGGGCGACCGGCGCGGTCGTCGTCGCGCTGGCCGTCCTCGCCCCCCGCACCCGGGTCCGCCTCGGACGGGTCGCCGACGCCCTCGACGGCGTCGCGCTCGTGTCGCTCCTCCCCCTGGCCGCCGCCACCGTCGGGATCCTCTGACGTGGCGACGAAGAAGGACCTCGTCGAGGCGCAGTCGTTCAGCCGGCGCCGGCTGACCACCGCGTTCGTCAGCGGCGCCCCGGGCGGTCGCGAGGTCGAGCCCGACCGCCCGCTGCGGGCCGTCGTCGGCGGGCTCGCGCTCACCGTCGTGCTCGTCCTCGGCAGCATGGCCTTCGGGTACCTGCGCTCGTCGCTGCCGGACGACTGGGGCAACGACCGGCTGGTCATCGCCGAGGACAGCGGCGCGCGGTACGTGTCCATCGACGACGCGCTGCACCCGGTCGTCAACACCGTCAGCGCCCGCCTGCTCATCCCGAGCAACCAGTTCAAGGTGCTCGCCGTGCCGGACGAGGAGCTCGCCGACAAGAAGCGCGGCGCGACCCTCGGCATCCTCGGCGCCCCCGACTCCCTCGCCCCGGCCGACCGCCTCGTCAACACCGGCTGGCTCTCGTGCCTCGGTGCGGGACAGCAGGTCTCGTCGGCCATCGGTCCGAAGCGCCGGGCCGAGCCCGCCGTCCGGGCCGCCGTGCTCGTCCGCTCCGACGACGCGGTGTTCGTCGTCGCGGACGGGATGCGCTACCCGGTGCGCGCCCGCGACCTGTCGGCCGTCTCGGTCGCCCTGCGGCTCGACGGGCGCCCGCCGGTCGCCGCCCCGGCCGCGTGGCTCAACCTCTTCCCCGAGGGGCCGGCGCTCGGCCCGCTCACCGTCGACGACCTCGGGAAGCCGCTCCCCGGCCTGCCGCCCGGCGCCTCGGTCGGGTCCGTGCTCGAGCTGCAGGACGACGGTCGTCACTACCTCGTCACCCCCCGCGGCACCCTCGAGCCGCTGCCCGACGTCGCCCTCGCGATGTACCGCCTCGGCTCGGGGGCGTCCGCCGACGTCCTGCCCGTCGAGGGCGCGCAGATCGCCCGCCTCCAGGTGGAGCCGCAGCGCACGGCCCCGACGGCCTGGCCCGAGAAGCTGCCGACCGCCCTCGAGACCACGCCGTGCGCGACGCTGACCGCCGCCGCGAACACGGCCCCCGTCGTCGCGCTGACGACGGTCACCAGCGACCCGCCGGCGTCCGACCGCGGCCGCACCGTCGTCGACACCGGGTCCGGGGCGCTCGTCCGGGCGGTGTCGGGGCAGGTGCTCGGCAAGGGTCCCGTGCTGGCCGTGGACCAGACCGCGACGGCCTACTCGGTCGTCGGCGCCGACACCGAGGTGCTCGCGCGCCTGGGCTACACGCCCGGTGACGTCGTGCCGGTCCCCGCGGCCTGGACCGAGCTGTTCCGCTCGGGCCCGGCCCTCGGCGAGGACGCCGCCCGCACGGTCGTCTCGGGCACGTCGTGACCTCGCGGCGCCGCGCGGCCCGCATCGCCGCGCCGCTCCTGCTCGCGAGCACCGCCGTGCTCCCCTCGGCCGCACCGGCGCTCGCCTCCACCGGGTCCGCCCCGGCAGTGACTGCGGCCCTGCCCTCCGCGGCCGAGCAGTGCGAGGAGGGCCGGACCCAGTGGGTGACCGACACCCCGACGGCCCTGGTCCGGCTCGGGTCCCGCACCGCCTGGACGATGGCCACCGGGCGGGGTGTCACCGTCGCCGTCGTCGACAGCGGGGTCGCCCGCAACCAGCACTTCACCGGCTCCTCCGTGCTCGACGGCCGGAGCCTCGTCGGGGGGTCGGCCCGCACCGACACCCGCCTGCACGGCACCGCGGTCGCCGGCATCATCGCCGCCCGGTCCGTCGGCTCGAAGTCCGGCGTCGAGGGCCTCGCCCCGGACGCCCGCATCCTCCCGGTCAAGGTCGTGTCCGACGATCGCACCTCGCAGGAGGGGCCGGACACCGACGCCGGCACCCTCGCGGAGGGCATCCGGGCCGCGGTCGACGGCGGAGCGAAGGTCGTCAACGTCTCGCTGAGCACGGCCGGTGACGACTCCCGCCTGCGGTCGGCCGTCGAGCACGCACAGCGCAAGGGCGCCCTCGTCGTCGCGGCCGCCGGGACGAGCACCGAGCAGGACCCCGTGCGCGGCCCGCGCTACCCCGCCGCCTACCCCGGCGTGCTCGGGGTCGGCGCCAGCGACGCGGACGACCGTCCGGCGAAGGGGTCGGTCACGGGGTCGCACGTCGACGTCGCGGCGCCCGGCACCGACGTGCTGACGACCTTCGGCGCGTGGGGCGACTGCTACCTGTCGTCCGACGAGGGGTCGACGAGCTACGCCACCGCGTACGTCAGCGCGGCGGCCGCCCTCCTCGCCCAACGTTTCCCGTCGGAGGGGCCGCAGCTGTGGGCCCATCGCCTCGAGGTCACCGCGGCTCGCGACCGGCGCGACGCGCGCGACGACGCCGTCGGCTGGGGCGTCATCCAGCCGGTCGAGGCGCTGACGGCGGTCCTCGACGCCGGGATGGCCGGGCCGCCGCTGCCCGGCACGACCGCCCCGCCGCGTGCGGAGGCCGCCACGACCCGCCTCGAGGTGCGTCCGGTCGCGGACCCGCGCGCCGGCGAGCGGCGACAGGTGCTCTGGGTCGCCGTCGCGGCCGGCAGCGCCCTCACGGGGCTGGCGCTCGTGCGCCTCGCACGCCGACGCCGCACCGGCTGAACCCGGATGAGGGCACCCTCCGCGGTCTGGGAGGATGTCGGCCATGACCGAGCACGCCTCCCCCACCGCCGCCTCCGCCATCCCGGACCGGCCGTCCCTCGACGGCCTGGAGGAGAAGTGGGGCGCGGTATGGCAGGAGCAGGGCACCTACGCCTTCGACCGCGAGGCCGCCCTCGCCGGTGACCGCTCGCAGGTGTTCTCCATCGACACCCCGCCGCCGACGGCCAGCGGCTCGCTGCACATGGGCCACGTGTTCAGCTACACGCACACCGACTGCATGGCGCGCTACAAGCGCATGCGCGGGTTCAACGTCTTCTACCCGATCGGCTGGGACGACAACGGCCTGCCCACCGAGAAGCGCGTGCAGAACTACTACGGCGTGCGCGGCGACGCGTCGCTGCACCACGACCCGGACTTCGAGCCGCCCTTCCGCGGCAACGCCAAGAGCACGAAGGCCGCCGACGAGATGCCCATCTCGCGCCAGAACTTCATCGAGCTCTGCGACGAGCTGACCGTCAAGGACGAGGAGGCCTTCGAGTCCCTCTTCCGCCGGATCGGCCACAGCTACGACTGGTCCATCGGCTACCGGACGATCGACGACCACTCGCGCGCCACGTCGCAGCAGGCGTTCCTGCGCAACGTCCGTCGCGGCGAGGCCTACCAGTCCGAGGCCCCCGGCCTCTGGGACGTCACGTTCCAGACCGCCGTCGCGCAGGCCGAGCTCGAGGCCCGCGACTACCCCGGCGCGTACCACCGCGTGGCGTTCCACGGCGCCGACGGCCCGGTGCACATCGAGACCACGCGCCCCGAGCTCATCCCCAGCTGCGTGGCCCTCATCGCCCACCCGGACGACGAGCGCTACCAGCCGCTGTTCGGCACGACCGTCCGCACGCCGCTCTTCGGTGTCGAGGTGCCGGTCGTGGCGCACCCCGCCGCCGAGATGGACAAGGGCGCGGGCATCGCGATGTGCTGCACCTTCGGCGACCTCACCGACGTGCTCTGGTGGCGCGAGCTCCGCCTGCCGACCCGCTCGCTCGTGACCCGCAGCGGCCGGATGCAGTCCGAGACCCCCGAGTGGCTCGTCGGCTCGGCGGGCGAGGCCCTCTACGCCGAGCAGGTCGCCGGCAGGACGGCGTTCTCGGCCCGTGAGGCCATCGTCGGCGCGCTGCGGGAGTCCGGCGACCTCGACGGCGAGCCGAAGCCCACGCAGCGCAAGGCCAACTTCTACGAGCGCGGCGAGAAGCCGCTCGAGATCGTCACGACCCGCCAGTGGTACATCCGCAACGGCGGGCGCGAGGCCGACCTCAACGCGGCGCTGGTCGAGCGCGGCGACGAGGTCGACTTCCACCCCGGCTTCATGCGCAACCGCTACTCCAACTGGGTCCAGGGCCTCAACGGCGACTGGCTCGTCTCGCGCCAGCGCTTCTTCGGCGTGCCGATCCCCGTCTGGTACCCGGTCGACGCCGACGGCGAGCCGGACCACGACCACCCGATCCTCCCCGACGAGTCCGAGCTGCCCGTCGACCCCGCGGCGAACCCGCCGGCCGGCTACAGCGAGGACCAGCGCGGCGTGCCCGGCGGCTTCGTCGGCGACCCCGACATCCTCGACACCTGGGCCACGTCGTCGCTCAGCCCGCAGATCGCCGCCGGCTGGCGCGGGCGTGACGGCGTCGACCCGGACCCGTTGTTCGAGAAGGTCTTCCCGATGGACGTGCGCCCCCAGGGCCACGACATCATCCGCACCTGGCTGTTCTCGACGGTCGTGCGCGCGCACTTCGAGCACGGCAGCGTGCCGTGGACGAACGCCGCCATCTCGGGCTGGATCCTCGACCCGGACCGCAAGAAGATGAGCAAGTCCAAGGGCAACGTCGTCACGCCCGAGGACCTCCTCAAGGAGCACTCGGCCGATGCCGTCCGCTACTGGGCGGCGAGCGGTCGCCTCGGCGCCGACGCGGCCTACGACGTCGGGCAGATCAAGGTCGGCCGGCGGCTGGCCATCAAGGTCCTCAACGCGAGCAAGTTCGCCCTCTCCTTCGGCGACGTCGAGGGGGACCTCGCCGCGCAGGTCACCGACCCGCTCGACCTGTCGGTGCTCGCTGCACTGCGCGAGGTCGTCGAGAAGGCGACCGCCGGCTTCGAGGGCTGGGACCACACCCGCGCCCTCGAGGTGACCGAGTCGTTCTTCTGGACCTTCTGCGACGACTACCTCGAGCTCGTCAAGGACCGCGCCTACGGCTCGCGCGGTGACGCCGAGGCCGCCTCCGCCCGCGCCACGCTGCGCCTCGTCCTCGACGTCGTCCTGCGCCTGCTGGCGCCCGTCCTCCCGTACGTCACCGAGGAGGTCTGGAGCTGGTTCCACGAGGGCACGGTGCACCGCGCGCCGTGGCCGACCGCCGACGAGGTGCCGGCCGGTGGCGACCCCGCCGCGCTGCCCGCCGTCGGGGCCGCCCTCGCGGTCGTGCGCAAGGCCAAGTCCGAGGCCAAGGTCGGGATGCGGGCCGAGGTGCCCACCGCGACGATCGTCGCCCCGGCCGCGCTCCTCGAGCACCTGCGCGCCGGCGAGGCGGACCTGCGGGCCGCCGGCCGGCTCACCGGGTCGCTCGAGTGGGCCGAGGGCGAGGAGGTCGCGACGCGCGACCTCGAGCTCGTCCCGGTCCCCAAGCCGACCGCCTGAGGTCCCCTTTCTCGCCGGGTGCGCTCTCACCCGTCGAGTGAACAGAACACGCCGTCTGCGGAATCCCGCACGCGGCGTGTCCTGTTCACTCGACGGGGTCAGGCGGGCGGACGGGAGCGCCAGCGCAGACGGACCCGCTCCGGCCCGTCGTGCTCCGTGACCGCGTCCAGCGCTCCGGACCGGACGCAGGCGACCGCCTCGTCCACGGCGGCCGGCAGGTCCCCGGGCTCGCGGACACCGGTCCAGCACACCGCCCCACCCAGGTCCTCCTCGGGGCCGAAGCGCTGGACCTGCACCCAGCAGCGGGCCCACGGCGGGAAGCGCAGCGCCCACGCCCCGGCGCCCAGGACGAGGCAGAGCGGCGCCACGACGAGCGCGAGGGGCATCGGCACCGCCGCCGCCAGCAGCCGCCCCAGCCAGAAGCCGACGGCGGCCCCGAGCAGCGCGTGCCGCACAAGGTGCCGGCGGTCCGTGCGGACCGCGTAGGCGGTGCCGGCCGGCGAGAGGACGACGACCCGGCCGAGCTCCTCGACGAGCGCGGCGGCTCGTCCCGGGGCGAGGTCGGGCGGCAGCGGCACGAGCGCAGCGTAGACCGCGCGCGCCCGGGCGCTCTCACCCGTCGAGTGAACAGAACACGCCGTCTGCGGAAGCCCGCACGCGGCGTGTCCTGCTCACTCGACGGGTTCAGGCGGGCATCGGGCCGAGGGACGGGGCGCCCTGGCGCGCCTCGACCCGGCGCAGGCCCGTCGGCCGCACCGCCACCCAGGGGACGTCCCAGCCGGACAGGCGCATCCGGTGCTGCACGACCTCGTCCCGGCGCAGGTGGCCGACCCGGCCGGTCCCGGGGTCGTAGACGTCGAGCATCCGGTCGCCGTCGCCGGGCAGGACGAGGACGACGTGGCGGGGCAGCAGCGCGTTGCCGATGTACAGCAGCGCCGGCTCGCCGTCGGCGACGACCTGCTGCAGGGTCTCGAAGCGCTCGACCAGCCCGTACTCGTCGGCGCCGCGCAGCAGGTCGAGCGTGTAGCGGGTGCCGAGACGGGCGGCCCCGAACTCCAGCTCGCGCAGCGCACCCCACGGCGGCGTGCCGAGCGCCCGCGGCCAGGGCAGGTTCGGGCGCCGACCACCCGAGAGCACCCCGTTCGTGCGTCGCATGACGACCCGCTCGTACGCGGCGAAGCGCTCGGCCTGGGTGGCCCCGGCCGGTGAGCCGGGCGGGTGCGGGTCGCCCGTCCGGACCCACGACGCGAAGACGGGGTCGACGAGCATCCGGGCGACGGTCAGGCACGCCGACCCGCAGGTGACCGGCGACTGCTGCACCGGGCCGGTGTCGCCGGCCCGCAGCCGGAAGGTCGTCGCCACGGGCACATCGTCCCCTCCCGGTCCCCCTCTCGCCAAGCCGCGTGTGGTTGGGTGTGTCGCGTGGGGGACGCACGACGCGGTGACCGCGCCCGGTGGAGCCGGGTCGCCCTGGGGGCGACCGCGGCCGCCGCGGCGCTGCTGGCCGTCTGGGCGGCGTCGGTCCCCGGCATCCCGCGGGTCATCAGCGGCCCGCACCTCGGCCCCGTGACGCAGTACGGCGCCGACGACGACGTCTTCCGCCCCTCCTCGGAGGTCGACGCCCGGGCCTTCCGCTCCGCCTCGGTCAACGGCGACTCCCTCGCGGCGCTCGTCGGCTGGACCGCCGTGGGCCTCGTCGGGCTCGCGCTCCTCGTCGTCCTCGTCCTCGTCCTGCGGGCGCTGCTCCGCTCGCTGCAGGGGCCGCGCGCCGTCGAGGCCGACGACACGGCCGGGCCGGACCTGGCCCGGCTGGGCACCGCGCTCACGGACGACGCCGAGGAGCGGCTGGTCGTGCTCGGACGGGGCACGCCGGCGGAGGGCATCATCGCGGCGTGGGACCGGCTCGAGGACACCCTGCGGGCCGCCGGGCTCACCCTCAGCGCGTCGCGGACCTCGACCGAGACCGCCGTGGGCGTCCTGCGCCGGTTCGAGGTCGACGAGGAGACCCTGCAGTCGCTCGCGGCCCTCTACCGCGAGGCCGCTTGGTCGCGGCACGAGCTGACCGAGGACCACCGGGCCACCGCGGAGACCGCCCTGACCCGCCTCGCCGCCGACCTGCGCGCCGCCACCGAGCGGCAGGAGGCCGGATCCCGTGCGTGACCTGCCCCTGACCCGGGGCCGGGTCGTCGGACTCGGCGTGGCCGGCGTCGCGCTCGTCGGGCTCGTCCTCGCCCGCGGGGTCGTGGTGCTCGCGGCGGCCGCGGCGGTCGTCCTCGTCGTCTCGCTCATCGGGCTGCTCGTCCCCCTCCAGCGCGACGACGGCGTGGACTGGGACTGGCTCCCCCGCCGGGCCGACGAGGTGCCGCCCGAGCCCGGGATCGGTGCCCTCCGCCGGCTGCTGGCCCCGAACCGGACGGACACGAGCGCCCCGGCCGAGCTCCAGGAGCTCGTGCGGGCGCTCGCCACCGAGCGCCTCGGCGGCGGCGGACCGGGCGGCCGCCCCGCGACCCCGCCCGACGGCGCCCTCGCGCGCTACCTCGCGGCGCCACCGCGCCGACTGACCCCCCAGGACGCCGAGGCGGTCATCGCCGACCTCGAGTCGCTGCGCCCGACGCAGACCGTGCCCCCGACGAAGGAGACCGCATGACCGACCTCGCCACGACCCACCGACGCGCCGTCGCCGTCCTCGACGAGGTCGACACCGTCGTCGTCGGCAAGCGGGCGGCCACCGAGGTCGTCGTCGCGGCGGTCCTCGCGGGCGGGCACGTCCTCCTCGAGGACTACCCGGGGCTCGGCAAGACGCTCGCGGCGCGCACCCTCGCGCAGGCGCTCGGCCTCGACTTCACGCGGGCGCAGTTCACGCCCGACCTGCTGCCCTCCGACCTCACCGGCAGCTTCGTCTACGACCAGGGCGAGCGGCGCTTCGAGTTCCGCCAGGGCCCGGTCTTCACCGGTCTCCTCCTCGCCGACGAGATCAACCGGACGCCCCCGAAGACGCAGGCCGCGCTGCTCGAGGCGATGCAGGAGGGGCAGGTCACCGTCGAGGGCCAGACCTTCCGGCTGCCGCGGCCGTTCCATGTGCTCGCGACGGCCAACCCCGTCGAGTACGAGGGCACCTACCCGCTGCCCGAGGCGCAGCTGGACCGCTTTCTCGTCCGCGTCGCCTTCGGCTACCCCGACGCCGACGAGGAGTGGCAGGTCCTCGGCCGTCGCCTCGAGCGGCGCCGCGAGGAGCAGGAGGCGCGCCGCGTCGTCGACGCCGCCGAGCTGCTCGAGCTGCAGGCCTCCCTCGAGGACGTCACCGTCTCCCCCGAGGTCGGGCGGTACTGCGTCGCCCTCGCCCGGGCCACCCGCGAGCACGAGCACGTGCTGATGGGGTCCTCCCCCCGCGGCTCGCTCGGCCTCATGCTCGTCGCGCGCGGCCTGGCCGTCGTCCGCGGCCGTGACTACGTCGCCCCCGACGACGTCAAGGCCGTCGCCCCCGCGGTCCTCGAGCACCGCGTCGTCGTCCGGCCCGAGCTGTGGATGGGCGAGGTCACCTCGGCCACCGTCGTCGCGGACGTCCTGCGCACCGTCCGCACCCCGCGCACGACGGCCCGCACGGCGTGACCGGCGGGTGGCGCCCCACCCGAGCGCTCGGTCGGGCCCTGCTCGTCGGGCTGCTCGTGCTCGTCGTGGGCGTCGCGTTCGGGCGCGGTGACCTCGTCGTCGTCGGCGTGCCGCTCCTCGGGGCGGCCGCGTGGTCGCTCGTCACGCGCCCCCGTCGGGCGCCCCGGGTGCAGTCGTCGGTCGACCCGCTCGTGGTGCGCGAGGGCGAGTCGTTCGTGTGGCGCCTGGACCTCGCGCCCGTCCCCGGGCTGCGCGACGTCGTCGCCCACCTGCCCGCCGACCGCTGGGGGCGCTCGACGCCCCGGCACGGTCACGTCGCCGCGGCGACCGAAGGCCCGCAGCCGCACGAGCTGGTGCCGCTCGGGCTCGAGGTCGAGGCGCTGCGGTGGGGCTCGCGGCGGGTCGGGCCCGCGCAGGTCGCCGGCTTCGGCGACCTCGGCGGCCTCGTCTGGCTCTCGCCCGAGCAGCTGCGCGGGGCCGTGACCGTCGTACCGCGCCCGGGCCGGTTCTCCTCACGCGCCGGGCTGCCGCACCCGTCCGGCCTCGTCGGGCAGCACCGCTCCAACCGGCAGGGCTCCGGCACCGAGCTCGCCGACCTGCGCCCGTTCCGCACCGGCGACCGGCTGCGCCGGATCAGCTGGCCGGTGTCGCTGCGCACCGGCACCCTCCACGTGACGACGACCCACGCCGACCAGGACGCCGAGGTCCGCCTCCTCGTCGACGCGCTGCGCGACGTGGGCGTGCCCGACACCGACACCGGCCGCCGCTCGAGCCTCGACGTGGCGGTCGACGCCGCGGGCGCGCTCGCCGCCCACTACCTCTCGACCGGCGACCGGGTCGGGGTGTCGGTCCTCGGCGGCGGCGGGGTCGTCGACGTCCCGGCGGTCGGTGGGCACCACCAGCTGACCCGCATCCTCCTCGGCCTCGGCCGGGCCGAGCCCTCCGGCGGGTCGGTCGGCGAGGAGCGGGCGTTGCGGGCCCAGCTGCGCCGGTCGGTGCCACCCGGCGCCGTCGTCGTCATCCTCTCGGCGCTCGTGTCGGCCGAACCGCTCGCGCACGCCGTCCGCCTGGCCCGCAGCGGGCACGTCGTCCTCGTCGTCGACACCCTGCCGGGGCACCTGGCGACCCCCGACGCCGACCCCGCCGCGCTCGTCGCCGCCACCGGGATCGAGGACCCGCGGCTGGCCTCCCTCACCTGGCGGCTGCGGCTGCTGGAGCGCGAGCGGGAGGCCCACCGCTGCGCGCGGGCCGGCGTGCCGGTCGTCCCCTGGGGCGCCGACGGCGCCCTCGACACGGTGCTGCGCGGCATCGGCCGTCGTCCCCGCACGGCAGGAGCGGCCCGATGACCCCCGCGCGCCGCTGGCGGCCGCTCGCCGCCCTCCTCGTCGTCGTCGCCGACGTCCTGCTCCTGGGGCTCGCCGCGCTGTCGACCCCGGTCACGGCTGCCGTCCTCGCGCTCCCGCTCGCCGGCCTCACGTGGTGGGGGCTGCGCCGGCCGGGGCGCTGGGGGGCGACACTCCTGCTCGTCGGCCAGGTGGTCGTCGTCGGGATGAGCGGCGTGACGCCGACGGACGTCGGCGGCTGGGCCGCTGCGGTGCTCGTCGCGACGCTCGTGCTCGCGACCCACCTCTGCCTCGCCCTGCTCGCGGCCTTCCCGCCCGGCGCCGGGCTGCCCCGGGCGACCCTGCGCCGGTGGGCGACGCAGGGCGGGCTGCTCGCGACGACCGGTGCGGGCGCCGCGCTCGTCGGCCTCCTGGGCACCCGGACCCCGTCGGCGTGGGGCACGGCCGTCGTGACCCTCGCCCTCGCCGGGCTGGCCGCCACCGCGATCCTCGCCTGGCGGGCCGCGCGCACCGGCTGACCCCGCCAGATCCGGGTGACCGACCCGTCGCGGTCGGGCCCCGGACGCCCGCGAGCCCGGACCGACCGGTCCGGGCTCGCGTCGTGGCGGGGGTGCGCCGTCAGGCCGAGCGCTTGCGCGGCGTGCGCTTGCGGCCGCCCTCGTCGTCGTGGCGCACGATCGTCGGGTTGACGTTGCGCAGGACGACGTCGCGGGTGACGACGACCTTGGCGATCTCGTCGTCGCTCGGCACGTCGAACATCACGGGGAGGAGGACCTCCTCCATGATCGCGCGCAGGCCACGGGCGCCGGTGCCGCGGGCGAGCGCCTGCTCGGCGACGGCCTCGATCGCGTCGTCGCTGAACTCGAGGACGACGCCGTCGATGTCGAACATCTTCTGGTACTGCTTGACGAGCGCGTTGCGCGGCTCGGTGAGGATGCGCACGAGGGCCTCGACGTCGAGCGGCGCGACCGTCGTGATGACCGGGAGGCGGCCGATGAACTCGGGGATGAGCCCGAACTTCATGAGGTCCTCGGGCATCACCTCGTGGATGCTCTCGATGAGGTCCTTCGGCGTGTGGAGCTCGGAGCCGAAGCCGAGGCCCTTCTTGCCGTTGCGGGACTCGATGAGCTTCTCGAGCCCGGCGAACGCCCCGCCCACGATGAACAGCACGTTCGTCGTGTCGATCTGGATGAACTCCTGGTGGGGGTGCTTGCGACCGCCCTGCGGGGGCACCGACGCGGTCGTGCCCTCGAGGATCTTGAGCAGCGCCTGCTGGACGCCCTCGCCGGAGACGTCCCGGGTGATGCTCGGGTTCTCGGACTTGCGGGCGATCTTGTCGACCTCGTCGATGTAGATGATGCCCGTCTCGGCCTTCTTGACGTCGTAGTCGGCGGCCTGGATGAGCTTGAGGAGGATGTTCTCGACGTCCTCGCCGACGTAGCCGGCCTCGGTCAGGGCGGTCGCGTCGGCGATGGCGAACGGGACGTTGAGCATCTTCGCGAGGGTCTGCGCGAGGTAGGTCTTGCCGCAGCCCGTCGGGCCGATGAGCAGGATGTTCGACTTCGCGATGTCGACGTGGTCGGCGTCCTTCTTGGAGCCGGCCTCCCCAGCCTGGATGCGCTTGTAGTGGTTGTAGACGGCGACGGCGAGCGCGCGCTTGGCGACGTCCTGGCCGACGACGTAGTTCTCGAGGAAGTCGAAGATCTCGCGCGGCTTGGGCAGCTCGTCGAGACCGAGGTCGCCGGTCTCGGCGAGCTCCTCCTCGATGATCTCGTTGCACAGGTCGATGCACTCGTCGCAGATGTAGACGCCGGGGCCGGCGATCAGCTTCTTGACCTGCTTCTGCGACTTGCCGCAGAAGGAGCACTTCAGCAGGTCGCTGGTCTCTCCCACTCGTGCCACGGAACGTCCTCCACCTCGGCTCGACAACGCCCCCGACGCTACCCGCCGACGGTTTCCGCCGCACCCATTGAAGCCCCCGCGGGCCCGGCGCGTCGCGTGGGTTCGCTGTCAGCGCAACGCGAGGTCGTTCCCGGCGGGTCCGGGCTCCTCGTGCTCGGCCCGCGGCGCCGCCACCCGTACGAGCAGCGCCGCCACGCGCAGCTGCTCGTGCGTCGGCCGGCGCACGCGCGCCGCGGACGTCAGCGAGACGTGCCCCACGACGCCCCGTGGCGAGGTGGCGACGACGGACGTGATGCGGTCGGTGGGCAGCCCCTCCCGCTCCGGCTCACGCACCCGGCCGTCGACGCGGAGCAGGCCGTCCGGCCCGACGACGGCGTCGCGGCGGTCCGGCGGGCCGTCGTGCCAGCGGGCGCGCTCGACCCCCACCACCTCGCCCACGGCCCGCGCGAGAGCCTCCCTCCGCTCGGCGGTGCCGGTCCCCTCGTCGAGGTCGAGGAGGGCGGCGACGCCGGACAGGTAGCCCTCGCGGCGGGCCGAGGCGGCCTGCGCCCGTCGTCCACGGATCGCGACCTCGCTCACCGCGAGCCCGACGAGGACGAGGGCCACGACGAGCTCGACGTCCGCCGGCGAGGCGATCGTCGGGCTGAGGAAGGGGCGCGTGAAGAAGACGTCGTACCCGAGGGCCGCGCTGAGCGCCGCCACGACCCCGGAGAGCCGGTCGCCCGCCGCGGCGACCGCGACGACGACGAGAACGAGGACCAGGGCGACGACGGTGGGCGTCAGCGCGTCCCGGGCGAGGCCGACGAGGGCGGCGAGCAGGACCGGGCCGAAGGCCGCGGCGGCGTGCAGGAGGGTGAGGTCACGACGGACGGACATGACCCCAGCGCAGCACCCCGGTGGGTCGTCGAGGGGTCGCCGACGCGGTGTTGACGGCGTCCTGACGCCATCCTGACGCCTGCCTCCCGACCTCGTCGTGCCGCCCCCGCCCTCGCCGGCGTGGTGCGCGGGCACGACGACGCCGCCCGGTCCTCACGGAGCCGGGCGGCGTCGGTGGTGCGAGGTGCGGCGGACCTCAGACGGTCGAGGCCTTGCGCGAGGCGAGCACCTCGTCGATGAGGCCGTACTCCTTCGCGCCCTCGGCCGAGAGGATCTTGTCGCGGTCGATGTCCTTGCGGACGAGGTCGAGCTCGCGGCCGGAGTGCTTGGCGATCGTCTCCTCGAGCCACCCGCGCATCCGGATGATCTCGTTGGCGTGGATCTCGAGGTCGGAGGCCATGCCGCCGGTCCCCTCGATCGCCGGCTGGTGGATGAGGACCCGGGCGTTCGGCAGGGCGAAGCGCTTGCCCGGCGCGCCGGCGCCGAGGAGCACCGCCGCGGCCGAGGCGGCCTGCCCGATGACGAACGTCTGCACGTCCGGGCGGATGTACTGCATCGTGTCGTAGATGGCCGTCATCGCCGTGAACGAGCCACCGGGGCTGTTGATGTACATGAGGATGTCGCGGTCGGGGTCCTGGGACTCCAGCACGATCAGCTGCGCGATGACGTCGTCGGCGGACGCGTCGTCGACCTGCACCCCGAGGAAGATGATGCGGTCCTCGAAGAGCTTGGTGTACGGGTCGAGGCGCTTCATCCCGTAGGAGGTGCGCTCCTCGAACTGCGGCAGGATGTAGCGGCTGCTCGGGCCGGGCACGTGGAGGCGGCCGGTCAGGTCTGCGTTCATGTCTCTCTCTCGCGTCGTCTCGGCCGGGGTCAGTCGCCGGTCACCGGGTTGTCGGCACGGCGTCCCGCCATGTCGGCCTTGGTGATGACGTGGTCGACGAAGCCGTACTCCTTGGCCTCGGCCGCGGTGAACCAGCGGTCGCGGTCGGAGTCGGTCTCGATCTGCTCGACGGTCTGCCCGGTGTGCTCGGCGATCAGCTCGGCCATCTGCTTCTTGATGTGGAGCAGCTGCTCGGCCTGGATCTTGATGTCGGACGCCGTGCCCCCGATGCCGCCCGAGGGCTGGTGCATCATGACGCGCGCGTGCGGGGTCGCGTAGCGCTTGCCCGGGGTGCCGGCCGACAGGAGGAACTGCCCCATCGAGGCGGCCATGCCCATCGCGACGGTGGCGACGTCGTTCGAGACCCACTGCATGGTGTCGAAGATCGCCATGCCCGCGGTGACCGAGCCGCCGGGGCTGTTGATGTAGAGCCAGATGTCCTTCTCGGGGTCCTCGGCCGCGAGGAGCAGCATCTGCGCGCAGATCGCGTTCGCGTTGTCGTCGCGCACGTCGGACCCGAGGAAGATGATCCGCTCCTTGAGGAGTCGGTTGTAGATGGAGTCGTCGAGGCCGGCCTTCTGGCCCTCGCCCGCGGCGACGATCTCGGTGCTGGTCACGCTGGGATGCTCCTCGCTCGTGATGGGTCGTTCCTGTCAGTGACCCTAACGCCCGGCCACCCCGCCGCACTCCACTGCCGGTCCCGTGTTCGCCGTGAGCACAACGGGCGAGGGCGGGCCCGTGCACGAGCGTGCACGGGCCCGCCCCGGGTTCCCCCGGGCCGGGTCAGCCGACCGGGCTGCCCGCGGCGGGGTCGTGGGGCCGCTCCCCCACCGGCCGACCGTCCGGCTCGCGGACGGCGGTGACGACGGAGAGGGCGAGGATGGCCAGCGCGCCGACGACGAGCAGGGCGTGGAGCACCCCGACCCGGTCGCCGAGGAAGCCCAGGAGCGGCGGGCCGGCGATGAAGGCGACGTAGCCGATCGTCGCGACGACCGACATCCGGGCGGCGGCGCGCCGGGGGTCGTCGGCCGAGGCGCTCATCCCGACGGGGAAGCCGAGCGCGGCCCCGACGCCCCAGACGGCGGCGCCGACGAACGCGAGCCAGTCGGCCCCGAAGATGACGAGCGCGGCGCCGACGACGGCCAGGCCGAAGCTGACCCGCAGGACCGGGACGCGCCCGTGCGTGTCGAGCAGGCGCGTGCCGAGCAGCCGGCCGACCGTCATGAACGTGAGGAACGTGGCGAACGCCAGGACCCCGGCCCACGTCGGGAGCTCGTGACCCTCGACGAACGCGACGGCCAGCCAGTCGTTCGCGGTGCCCTCGGTGAAGGCGGCGGCGAGGACGACGACGCCGATGAGCAGGGTGCGCGGCTCGAGCCAGGCCGAGCGCTCGCGCCCGCCACCCTCGACGGCCTCGCCCGGCTCCTCGAGCTCGAGGCTCTGCGGCAGGAAGCGCGGCAGCGCCCAGGCGGCGCCGACGACGGTGACGACGACGGCCCCGGCGAAGTGCAGGCTGAGCGGCACGCCGGCGGCCGACATCCCCGCCCCGACGAGGGCCGAGAGCACGGTGCCGCCGGAGAACGCGGCGTGGAAGTGCGGCATGACGGAGGTGCCGAGCTCCCGCTCGACGGCGGCGCCCTCGAGGTTCATCGACACGTCCCAGAGGCCGACGCCGAGGCCGACGAGGAAGAGCCCGACCATGACGAACCCGCGCGAGGCGCCGGCGTCGACGACGGCCCCGGTGCCGATCAGCCCGACGAGCGAGACGGCCATCCCGATCATCACGGTCCGGCCGGCGCCGAGCCGGTTGCTGACCCGGCCGGCGAGCGGCAGCCCGGTGACCGAGCCGACGCTCGCGGCGAGCAGTGTCGCGCCGAGCTCGCCGGCGCTGAGGCCGAGCGCCACCTTGGTGTCGGCGATGCGGGCCGCCCACGAGGCGAAGACGAGCCCGGCGAGCGCGAAGACGACGAACACGGCCGTGCGGGCGCTCGTGACGCGGGCTCGGGACAGGGGCGGGGCGGTCATGGCGGAGGTCACGGGTCGCTCTCGGGTCGTGGTGGTCGTGGGTGTCCGTGACGCGGTCGTGACCCGCGTCGAATCGATTCGATCGAATCGATTCGATATTGTCGGCCGCATGAGCCAGCCACGTCAAGCCGGGGACCGCCGTCCCACCCTGCGCGACGTGGCCGAGCTGGCCGGGGTCTCGACCTCCACCGCCTCCCTCGTGTTCAGCGGCAAGGGGCCGGTCTCGCCGGGCACCGCCGACCGGGTGCGCGCGGCGGCCGAGGAGCTGGGCTTCGCCGGCCCGGACCCGCTCGCCTCGTCCCTGCGGCAGGGCCGCGTCGGCACCGTGGCGGTCGTCGTCGAGGCCCCCCTGCGCGACGCGTTCCGCGACCCCTTCGCGCTCGCCGTCCTCGACGGGCTCGCCGAGGAGCTCGAGGCCGCCGGCCGCTCGATGCTCCTGGTCGCCCAGCCGGCCGACGACCCGGTCCGTGCGGTCGGGCAGCTCGCGACCCAGGCCGTCGACGCCGCCGTCTTCCCCCTGTGCGGGCTGCGCGACAACCCCGTCGTCGCCCACCTCGGCGCCCGCGGCATCCCCCTCGTCGGCGCCGGCTCGCCCGCCGACCCCGGCGTCGCGCACGTCCGGGTCGACGAGGCCGGCGCGATCGGCCTGACGACCCGGCACGTCCTCGGGCTCGGGCACACCCGCGTCGCGTCCGTCGCGATGGCGCTGCACCCCGGCGCCACGACGCGCGCCGTGACGGCCGCCGACCTCGAGGGTGCGCTCTACCCGGACGCCGGCGGCCGCCTGCGCGGGTTCTGGGACCTCGCGGGCCCGGACGCCGCCGTCGTCCAGGCCGCCGCCCTCACCGTCGGCGCCGGCGAGGCGGCGGGCCGCCTCCTCCTCGACCGCCCGGCGGCGCAGCGCCCGACCGCCGTCGTCGTCCAGGCCGACCTGCTCGCGGCCGGGGTGGTCCGCGCGGCCCAGGCCCTCGGGCTGGACGTGCCGGGCGAGGTGTCCGTCACCGGGTTCGACGGGGTCGACCTGCCGTGGCTCGACCAGACGCTGACCACCGTCGTCCAGCCCGGCGCCGAGAAGGGCCGCGCCCTCGGCCGGCTGGTGCGCGCCGCCCTCGACGGCGCGCCGGTCGCCGACGTCGACTTCGAGGTCTCGCTGCGGGTCGGCACGACGACCGCTCCCCCGCCCGCCGCCTGACGCCGGCACGCCCTCGCGCGGCGCACCCCCGCACGACGCACGGCGCCGCGCCCCGGTCGGGGTGCGGCGCCGTGCGGTCGCTGCTGCGGGAGGCGTCAGGCCTTCGCCGACTCCTGCTCGGCCTGCTCGTCCGCGGGGGCCTCGTCGGCCACGGCCTCCGCGTCGGCCGCCTCGTCACCCTCGGCGTCCGGCACGAGCTCGTCGAGGTCGACCGCGTTGCCGCTGGCGTCGGTGACGGTCGCGTCGTCGAGGACGGCCGCGAGCGCCTTGCGGCGCGCGACCTCCTGGACCATCGCGGGGACCTGGCCCTGCTGGTCGAGCGCCTGCGCGAACTGGTTCGGGTCCATCCCGTACTGCTGCGCGCTCATCACGAGGTACTCGATGAGCTCGGGCTGCTCGACACGGACCTCGAGCTTCTCGGCGATGGCGTCGAGGAGGAACTGGGCCTTGAGCGCCTTGCGGGTCGACTCGTCGACCTCCGCGCGGTGCTCGTCGTCGTCCATCCGGTTCTCGCCCTCGAGGTGGGCGTCGACCTCGGCCTTGACGATGCCCTCGGGGACCGGGACCTCGACGGTCTCGAGGAGGTGCTCGAGGACCTTGTCGCGGGCCTGAATGCCCTGCTCGTACTTCTTGGCCTGCTCGGCCTGGGTCACGACGTCGGCGCGCAGCTCGTCCATCGTGTCGAACTGCGAGGCGAGCTGGGCGAACTCGTCGTCGAGCTCGGGGAGCTCACGGACCTTGACGGACTGGACGGTGACGGTGCACTCGGCGTCCTCGCCCTCGTGGTCGCCGCCGGCCAGGGGCGCGGTGAAGGTCTTGGTCTCGCCGGCGGTCATGCCGGCGAGAGCCTCGTCCATCCCGGGGAGCATGTTGCCGCTGCCGACCTCGTAGGAGATGCCGGTGACGGAGTCGATCTCCTCGCCGCCGATCTCGGCGCGCAGGTCGATGGAGACGTGGTCGCCGTCCTCGACGGCGCGGTCGACGCCGACGAGGGTGCCGAAGCGCTCGCGCAGCGAGGTCATCCGCTCCTCGACGTCCTCGTCGGAGACGGTGACGTCGTCGACGCTCACGGCGATGCCGGTGAGCTCGGGGAGCTCGATGGTCGGGCGCACGTCGGTCTCGACGGTGAAGGTGAGCTCCTGGCCGTCCTCGAGGGGCACGGCGGTCACGTCGACCTCGGGCTGGCCGATGGCGCGGACGTCCTCGGCCTCGGCGGCCTCGGCGAAGAAGCGCGGGAGGGCCTCGTTGACGGCCTCCTGCACGACGGCGCCACGGCCGACGCGCTGGTCGATGATCCGGGCCGGGACCTTGCCCTTGCGGAAGCCGGGGACCTGGATCTGGCCACCGATGGTCCGGTACGCGTCGTCGAGCAGCGGCTTCAGCTCGTCGAACGGGACCTCAACGGTCAGCTTGACCCGGGTCGGGCTCAGGGTCTCGACGGCACTCTTCACTTCGGGCACTCCACCTGGGGTGTCGGGGTTGACGGTCACGGGTCGCGGGGCCGGACGCACCGGCCGCACCCGGGCCGCGCATGGCGCCGGTGCCCGGGACGACACCAAAGGCCCATGCTAGCGGCCCGTCGCGGCGCGGCCGAATCGCCCTCTCGGCATCCCGGGCGCCCGGCACCTACCGCCCGACACCGCGGACGAGTACCGTCCCGACCACCGCGCGTCCCCCACCCGGGGACGTCCCCTTCGGAGGACGACGATGACCTCGATGACCAGCACGTTCACCCGCCTCGCCGCGGCCGGCACCCTCGCCGCCGCCCTGGCCGTCCCGACCGCCGGCACCGTCGGCTCCGTGGCCGCCGGCGCGACCCCCTCCCCGGCCGTCGCCGCCTGCGCGCCGGGCGGCGCCGCCCGTGCGGCCGAGGGCGCGACCGCCGCCGAGCCGAAGCTCTACCCGGACAACCAGGCCAACGCGTACGGCGTGCTACCCGACGCCCCGTACCTCGGCAACGGCACGGTGACGGTCAACACCGTCTTCCACATGGTCTCGGACGACGGCTTCACCGCCGCCGAGAAGGCGCGCTGGACCACCCTCATCGCCGCCCAGATGAAGGTGCTCAACGACTCCTACTCCGGGCGCACCTCGGCCGACGCCGCGAACACCCCGTTCCGCTTCACCCTGACCGGCACGACGTGGACGACCAACCCGGCCTGGTACACGGTCGTGCCCGGCAAGAACGAGCGCGACATGAAGAAGGCGCTCCACCAAGGCGACTCGCGCACGCTCAACGTCTACGCGGCGAACATCGGCGGCGGGCTGCTCGGCTGGGCGTACTTCCCGAAGGGCTACAACAACGGTCGCGACCACATCGACGGCGTCGTCATGCTCGACGAGTCCATGCCCGGCGGCACCGCGGGCAAGTACGCCCTCGGCGACACCCTGACCCACGAGGTCGGGCACTGGCTGATGCTCGAGCACACCTTCGCCCACGGGTGCGCGGCCTCCGGCGACTACGTGACCGACACCCCGAAGGAGGCGCAGCCGCAGTTCGACTGCCCGGTCGGGGCCGACACCTGCAGCGCCCCGGGGCTGGACCCCATCCACAACTTCATGGACTACACGCAGGACTCCTGCATGGACATGTTCACCCGTGGACAGGCCGAGCGGATGAGCGACGCGTGGGTCGCCTTCCGCGCGGGCGGCAACGGCGGCAAGTGACGCGATGACGGCACCGCGCCGGTGCACACTGGCGCGGTGCTGTCACTGCGGATCTCCGTCCCCGGGTCGCTGACCGACGACGTCCTCGCGCTGCTGGAGTCCGACGACTACGTCACCGGTCTCGCCGTGCACCGGGGCGCCTCGCGCATCCCCCCGGGTGACGTCGTCACCGCCGACATCGCCCGCGAGGGCGCCAACCCGGTGATCGACGGGCTGCGCGCCCTCGGGGTGCACGAGGAGGGGACGATCCGCGTCGAGACGGTCGACACGTGGCTCTCGCGCTCGGGCCTGGAGGCAGAGCGGCTCGCGCCCGGGGCCAGCGCCGACGCCGTCGTGTGGACCGAGGTCGGCCACCGGGCCTACTCGGAGGCCGAGCTCAACTGGACCTACCTGTCGTTCATGGGGCTCGCGACGCTCATCGCCGGCGTGGCGATCGTCCTGGACTCCCCCATCCTCGTCATCGGCGCGATGGTGCTCGGGCCGGAGTTCGGCCCGGTCGCGGCCATCGGGCTGGCGATCGTCCGCCGCAAGGCCGGCCTGCTCGGCATCGCGGCGCGCACCCTCGTGCTCGGCTTCCTCGCCGGGATGCTGGTGACGGCGCTGGCCGGCCTCCTCGGGCGGGCGCTCGGCTGGGTGACGTACGACGACATCGTCGGCGAGCGCCCGGCGACGGCGTTCATCTACACCCCGGACCGCTGGAGCTTCGTCGTCGCGGTCATCGCGGCCGCGGCGGGTGTCCTGTCGCTGACCTCCGCGCGCACCGGCGGGCTGTCGGGCGTCTTCATCTCGGTGACGACGGTCCCGGCGGCGGCCAACGTCTCGCTCGGTGCGGCGTTCGGCGCCTGGCACGAGGTGACCGGGTCGCTCGCGCAGCTCGGGCTCAACCTCGCGGGGATGGCGGTCGCCGGCGCCCTCACGCTCGCGTTGCAGCAGGCGGTGTGGTCGCGGGTGCCGGCCCGGCGGCGGACGCTGGTGCGGGGTCGAGGGGTGCTCGGGCACCCCGACTACTGAGGGGCCGGGAGGGCCGTGGAGCGGGCGACGGGAATCGAACCCGCGTAGTCAGTTTGGAAGACTGGGGCTCTACCATTGAGCTACGCCCGCGCACCTCGTCGGCGTGCACCGCGAGGGCACCGCTAGCCTAGGGCGGCTCGCGCGGGATCCGGAAATCGACGAGGACGCCCGCGCGTCACGGGGTATGGCGCAGCTTGGTAGCGCGTCCGCTTTGGGAGCGGAAGGCCGCCGGTTCGAATCCGGCTACCCCGACACGAGGCTCGTCGGGCGCGAAGCGCCCTTCGAGCCTCTTGTCGTGGTGGCGGATGACGGGAGGCGGAGCCGGTCCCGCGACGGAGGAGCGGGAGCGGCGACGGCGGGTCCGGCTGCCCCGTCGGAGCATCGAGAGCAGGGAACACGCAGACGGTCGCGCCTCGGCACCTGCGTGTCGCCTCCCCTCGGGCCGCTCAGGCGCGCACGGTGCAGCGGAACTCGTGGACCGACCGTCCGGCGCGCCGCCCCTTGGCCTCGAAGCCGTCCTCGGGGCGCCAGTCGGGCCGTTCCCCCTCGACGACGTCGTAGCCGCCGTGCGCGGCGAGCTGCTCGCGGCAGTGCTCGGCGTACGAGGCGATGTCCGTCGCGATGAGCAGATGACCGCCCGGGCGCAGCCGCGAGGCGATGAGCGTCAGGGTGTGCTGCTGGACGAACCGCCGCTTCGCGTGGCGGGACTTCGGCCACGGGTCGGGGAAGAACAGGTGCACCGCGTCGAGCGTGCCGGGGGCGATCCGGTCGCCGAGGAACGGCAGGACGTCCCCGGGGTGCACCCACAGGTTGCGCAGGCCGGCCTCCTCGGCGGAGGCGAGCATCCGGGCGACGCCGGGCACGTGGACGTCGACGGCGACGAGGTCGGCCTCGGGATGGGCGCGGCAGAACGCGACCGCGGCCGCACCGTGGCCGCTGCCGATCTCGAGCACGACGGGGCCGGTCCGGCCGAACGCGACGGGCGGGTCGAGCGGACCGTCGGGCAGCGTGCGCGCGGGCAGCAGCGTCGCCATCCGCTCGTCGGTCAGCGGGCTGTTGCGCCAGCGCGGGGTGAAGGTGCGCACGCCCTCGCGGGGCTCGTGGTCGAGGACCGGGCCGGGTGCCACGGGTCGGGCCTTTCGGGTCGGGGAGGCGGGCCGGCCGCCTGCTCGCCGGGCCTCAGCCGCGGTGGACCGAGAAGGCGGACCGGTCGTCATCCTGCCCCGAACGCGCCGTCGCGCACACATCGCGGGCGATGTCGCCGCCCTTGACGACCGACGCCGCGGCGACGCCGAGCATCCGGTCGACGCCGTCGGTGAGGTCGCGCCCGCGGGCCTCGATGACGCCGTCGGAGTAGACGAGCAACGCGTCGCCGCGGTCGAGGCGGCCGGTGGCCCGCGGGAAGTCGACGTCCGGGACGACCCCGAGCAGCGGGCCGTGCAGGCCCTCGAGGACGGTCCACCGGCCGCGGCCGGCGGTGAACAGCGCCGGGGCGGGGTGGCCGGCGTTGCCGATCGAGAAGGCCCCGCTGCGCAGGTCGAGGTCGAGGTGCACGGCGGTCGCGAAGCCCTCGTCCCAGCCCTGGCGCACGAGGTAGTCGTTGGCGGCACGCAGGAACCCGTCGGCGGAGACCGACCCGAGCAGGCCGCCGAGCGCGCCGGACAGCAGGAGCGAGCGCACGCCGGCACCCGTGCCCTTGCC
The DNA here is from genome assembly GCF_018729305.1 of Phycicoccus mangrovi. Classification (NCBI taxonomy): domain Bacteria; kingdom Bacillati; phylum Actinomycetota; class Actinomycetes; order Micrococcales; family Intrasporangiaceae; genus Phycicoccus; species Phycicoccus mangrovi. The sequence continues at coordinate 113,493 of NZ_JAHHWP010000011.1, forward strand.
GCTGACGTCGACGAGCGCCACCTGGAGCCGGTCCCGTGCCGGTGACAGGTTGGCGATGACGAAGTCGCCGGAGAAGCGGTCGCCGTGCGCCGAGAGGATGCTCGAGGAGGCACGCCAGCCCGCCGGCAGCGCCGGGACCCGCCCGACCTGGTCGATGCGGTCGCGCAGGTCGGCGAACATCCGGTCGGCACCGAGCCCCCGGGTGCCGACGAGCGCCCGCGAGCGGGAGATGACGACCGTCTGCGCCATGACGAGCGCGACCGCGACGTACACCCCGAGCACGCGGGCGACGCTCAGCTGCGCGAGCGGACCCCAGAGCAGCACCACGGCTCCGGCCGCGGCGAGGACGACGGCGTGGCGCCGAGGCTCGAGCACGAGGCCGGAGACGACGACGATCGGGAAGGCGAAGGAGATGGCGACGAGCTCGGGGTCGAAGACGACACCGATGCCGAGCAGGATGACGAGCGCGACCAGGCCCCAGGTGAGGGCGCGCCCTTGGTCGACGCCGGAGAACCGGCCGGCCACGACCGTCCGCCGGGTGGCCCCGGGGTCGTGGCGCGCGACGCCGGGGAGCTCGACTCCTGTGGCCATGCTCACCCCCTGCGTCGTCGTCCGGGCAGCGCCACAGTAGGCGATCGCCCTGACACGGGGCGACCGCTGCGGGCGACGCGCCGGTCAGGGAGCGGGCGGCAGGGTCCCGTCCGCCTCGAAGGCCTCGATCATCCGCAGGCGGCGCACGTGCCGCTCCTCGCCGCTGAAGGGGGTCGCGACGAAGGTGCGCACCATCGTCCGGGCGAGCTCGGGGTCGGTCATCCGGGCACCGATCGAGATGACACGGGCGTCGTTGTGCTCGCGCGCGAGGCGGGCGAGCTCCTCGTCGTAGCAGAGAGCGGCGCGCAGGCCGGGGACCTTGTTGGCCGCCATCTGCTCGCCGTTGCCCGACCCGCCGAGCACGACCCCGAGCGCCTCGGGGTCGGCCGCGACGGCCTGCGCCGCACGCAGGACGAACACCGGGTAGTCGTCCAGCGCGTCGTAGGTGTGCGGACCGTGGTTGGTCACCTCGTGACCCTCGGCCTCGAGGAAGGCCGCGAGGTCGTGGAGCATCTCGAAGGCGGCGTGGTCGGCGCCGAGGTGGACGCGGGCCACCGCTCAGCCCTCGGTGTCGAAGATCGGGCCCTGGGTCCGCGAGCGCTTGAGCTCGTAGAACCCCGGGGTGCGGGCGACGAGGACGCAGCCGTCCCAGAGCAGGCCGGCCGCCTCGCCCTTCGGGGCGGGGGTGACGACCGGGCCGAAGAACGCGACGCCGTCGACGGCGACGACCGGCGTGCCCACGTCGTCGCCGACGAGGTCGATCGCGCGCTGGTGGCTCGCGCGCAGCTCGGCGTCGTGCGCGTCCGACGTCGCGGCGCCCGCGAGGTCCGCCGGCAGCCCGAGCTCCTCGAGCGCCCCGGCGATCGCGGTGTCGTAGTCCTGCTCCTCGTGGTGGATGCGGGTGCCGATCGCGTCGTAGAGCGGCTTGACGACGTCGTCCCCGTGCGCGGCGCGGGCGGCGACGACGACGCGCACCGGCCCCCAGCCCTTCTCCATCAACGCGCGGTACTCCTCGGGCAGGTCGCGCCCCTCGTTGAGGACCGACAGGCTCATGACCGACCAGGTGACGTCGACGTCGCGGACCTTCTCGACCTCGCCCATCCAGCGGGAGGTCATCCAGGCCCAGGGGCACAGGGGGTCGAACCAGAACTCGGCGGAGGCGCGGGCGGTGGGGGTGGTCTCGGTGCTCACCCGCGTCATCCTGCCACCGTGACCCCGCCGCCGGTCGCGGGGTGGCGGCCCGTGACAGGATGGTCCTCGGGGCGCCCGTGGACGGGCGCCCTTCCACGCTTGCGAACGACAGGAGCACCCGTGCCCGGCACGAACCTCACGCGAGACGAGGCAGCGGCCCGATCGGCCCTCGTCTCCGTCGACACCCACGACGTCGTCCTCGACGTGACGGCGAGCGAGGCGACATTCCCGACCCGGAGCACCATCCGGTTCACGTGCACGCAGCCGGGCGCCGAGACCTTCCTCGACTTCGTCGGCGCCTCCGTCGAGTCGATCACGGTCAACGGCACCGCGCTGGACCCGGCCGCCCACTTCGCCGACAGCCGCATCCGGCTGACCGGCCTCGCGGAGCAGAACGAGGTCGTCGTCCAGGCGACCGGGCGCTTCACGAACACCGGCGAGGGCCTGCACCGCTTCGTCGACCCGGTCGACGACGAGGTCTACCTCTACACGCAGTTCGAGGTCCCGGACAGCCGTCGGATGTACCCCGTCTTCGAGCAGCCCGACCTCAAGGCGGAGTTCGCCTTCACGGTCACGGCGCCGGCGCACTGGCAGGTCGTCTCCAACTCCCCGACGCCGGAGCCGCAGCCGGCCGGCGAGGGCACCGCGACGTGGGAGTTCGAGCGCACGCCGCGGATCTCCAGCTACATCACGGCGCTCGTCGCCGGGCCGTACGACGTCGTCCGCGACTCGGTCAGCACGCGCGGCGGCGAGGTGCCGCTCGGCATCTTCTGCCGGAAGTCGCTGACGCCCTACCTCGACGCCGACAACCTCTTCGCGCTGACGAAGAAGGGCTTCGCCTTCTTCGAGGAGGAGTTCGCCTGCGCGTACCCGTTCGCGAAGTACGACCAGCTCTTCTCGCCGGAGTACAACATGGGCGCGATGGAGAACGCGGGCTGCGTCACCATCGCCGAGGTCTACGTCTTCCGCTCGAAGGTCCCCGACGCGCTCGTGGAGCGCCGCGCCCTGACCGTCCTGCACGAGCTCGCCCACATGTGGTTCGGCGACCTCGTGACGATGCGCTGGTGGGACGACCTGTGGCTCAACGAGTCCTTCGCCGAGTGGGCGTCGACGACGTGCCAGGCCGAGGCCACCGAGTGGGTCGACGCGTGGACGACGTTCGGCACCTACGAGAAGGACTGGGCCTACCGCCAGGACCAGCTCTCGACGACCCACCCGATCGTCGCCGAGATCAACGACCTGCAGGACGTCGAGGTCAACTTCGACGGCATCACCTACGCCAAGGGCGCGTCGGTGCTCAAGCAGCTCGTGGCGTACGTAGGCCGGGACGCGTTCCGCGAGGGCCTGCGCACCTACTTCCGCAAGCACGCCTGGGGCAACACGACGCTCGACGACCTGCTGACCGAGCTCGAGGCCACCTCGGGTCGGGACCTGCGCGCCTGGTCGCGCCTCTGGCTCGAGACGGCCGGCGTCAACACGCTGCGGCCGGTCGTCGAGGTCGACGAGTACGGCCGCATCACCTCGGCCGCCGTCGAGCAGACCTTCGCCGAGGGCTACGAGACGCTGCGCCCGCACCGGCTCGGCATCGGTCTCTACGAGGAGCGCGACGGCGGGCTGCACCGCACCGACCTCCTCGAGGTCGACGTCGACGGTGAGCGCACCGAGGTGCCCGCGCTCGTCGGCCGGCAGCAGCCCGACCTGCTGCTCGTCAACGACGACGACCTCGCCTACGCCAAGATCCGGCTCGACGAGCGCTCGCTCGCGACGGCGCTGGCCCACCCGCGCGGCTTCACCTCGTCGCTCCCCCGGGCCCTCGTCCTCGCCTCGGCGTGGGACATGACCCGCGACGGCGAGATGGGCGCCCGCCGCTTCGCCGACCTCGTCCTCGCGAGCCTTCCCGGCGAGAGCGACTCGACCCTGCTGCGCACGCTGCTCATGCAGCTGCGCACCGCGGTGCTGTCGTACACGGCTCCCGCGCACCGCGACTCGACGCGTGCGGCGACCCGCGACCGGCTGTGGGAGATCGCCCGCGCCGCCGCCCCCGGCAGCGACGCGCAGCTCCAGCTCGTCACCGCCGCCGCCGGGTTCACCTCGGCCGGCGACGACGCCACGACGCTGCGCGGGCTCTACGAGGGCACCGAGGTGCTCGACGGTCTCGACGTCGACTTCGAGATGCGCTGGACGCTGCTCACCGCGCTGGCCGCCGCCGGGGCGTCGTCCGAGGACGAGGTCGCCGCCGAGCTGCGCCGCGAGGACACCGCGACCGCTCGCGAGCGCGCGGCCCGGACCCTCGCCGCGGTGCCGACGACCGAGGCGAAGGAGCGCGCTTGGCGCGAGGCGGTCGAGGAGACCGGCCGCCCGAACGCGATCGTCGACGCCAGCGGCATGGGCTTCGCCCGCCCCGGCACCCCGGCCGATCTCCTCGCACCGTTCGTGGAGCGCTACCACGCGATGCTGGACACGGTGCAGCAGAAGGGTTCCCACGCCCTCGTCGAGTCCATCGTCGCCGGCTTCTACCCGCACCCGCTCGTCGACGCCCACCTGCTGGAGGCCACGCAGGCCTGGCTCGACGGCACGTCCGACGCCCCCGCCGCGCTGCGCCGCCTCGTCGCCGAGAACCGTGACCCGGTGGCACGCGCCCTCGCCGCCCAGGAGCGCGATGCCCGTGACTGACCTGCTCTCCCTGCTCGACGCCGCCACCCCCACCGCCGAGGAGGTGAGCACCTACTGGGACAAGCTCCAGGAGTGGGCGCTCACCAACGGCGTGAAGATCGTCCTCGTGCTGGTCCTCGGGTTCGTCGCCCGCTGGGCGGCGCACCGACTCATCGGCCGGGTCGTCGCGACGATGACCTCGCGGACCGCCAGCCGGCTGGCCACGAGCGGCGGGGCGGGGCGGGTCCTCGCCAACGCGACCGGCATCGCCAACGAACGGCACCGCCAGCGCGTGGAGACGATGGGGTCGCTGCTGCGCAGCATCTCGACCTTCGTCCTGGCGATCATCACCGCGCTGACGGTGATGGCGCTGCTCGGGCTCCCGCTCGGGCCGCTGCTGGCCTCGGCCGGCGTCGGCGGCGTGGCCATCGGCTTCGGGGCGCAGAGCCTGGTCAAGGACTTCCTCTCGGGGATCTTCATGATCCTCGAGGACCAGTACGGGGTCGGTGACGTCATCGACACGGGCGAGGCGATCGGCACGGTCGAGGAGGTCACGCTGCGGGTGACCCGGCTGCGCGACGCCAACGGCGTGACCTGGTACGTCCGCAACGGCGAGGTCATCCGGATCGGCAACCTGTCGCAGGGGTATGCGGCGGCGTGGATCGACATGCCGGTGTCCTACCTCGAGCCGATCGAGAAGGTGCTCGACGTCGTGCGCCGCACGACCGAGGACTTCGGCAACGACCCCGAGTGGGAGCCGAAGATCACCGAGCCGCCGACCGTGCTCGGCGTCGACGCGATCACGGGCCAGACGGTCACGGTGCGGGTGCTCGTCAAGTGCCTGCCCGGCGAGAACTTCGGGGTGCAGCGCGAGCTGCGGCTGCGCCTCAAGGACGCGTTCGACGCGGCCGGCATCCAGGGCCCGCCGCTGCCGCCGTTCGCGACGGGGGCGCACTCGTGAGCGTCTACGAGGAGGTCGGCGGCGCGCCGACGTTCGAGCGGCTGGTCCACGCGTTCTACGAGAACGTGCGCGCGGACGAGCCGCTGCGCGCGCTCTACCCCGAGGAGGACCTCGCGGCGGCGGAGCGGCGGCTGCGGATGTTCCTCGAGCAGTACTTCGGCGGGCCGACGACCTACAGCCAGGAGCGCGGTCACCCCCGGCTGAGGATGCGGCACGTGCCGTTCGCGGTGACGCTCGACATGCGCGACCGGTGGATGCGGGCGATGCTCGGCGCGGTCGAGGCGGCCGGCATCCCCGAGCCACAGGCCGAGCAGATGCGCGACTACTTCCTGCGGGCCGCGCACATGCTCGTCAACACCGACGACGGGCACGGGCACCCGCCCCTGACACCCTGACACCGCAGCCGTGGGGCGACGCGCCCGCGAACCTGAGAGCGGCCGGGAGACAGGTACTCCCCCAGCCTCCTGCTACCCCGGAAGGTTTCCCTTCCACTCGCAACCACGTACGTGCACCCCGGAAGGGAAACCTTCCAGCCGGAAGTGATTCCTTACGGCGCGCAAGGTAAACCTCGCATCGGCAAGGAGGCTGGGAGAGCACCTACCGCCCGGCCGGGCTGGACGGTCCGGGCCGGCGACCGAGCCGGGTCGCACCCCCATCCCACGCGGCCCGCCCTGCGAGACACGCCGACCTCGTTTCGCGCCGGCCGCCGCTGTTTGGGAGCATGGGCACGGTGAGCGCGCAGACCTCCCGCAGCCCCCTGACCGCCCCCGGCACGACGGTCCACCCGGCCGACGCACCCGGCGCCCCGTGGTGGCACGACGCCGTCATCTACCAGGTCTACCCGCGCAGCTGGGCCGACGCCGACGGCGACGGCATCGGGGACCTCCCCGGCATCACCGCGCGCCTGCCCCACCTGCGCGACCTCGGCGTCGACGCCGTCTGGCTCAGCCCTTTCTACGTCTCGCCGATGAACGACGCCGGCTACGACGTCGCCGACTACCGCGACATCGACCCGCTGTTCGGCTCCCTCGAGGACGCCGACCGCCTCCTCGCCACCGCCCACGACCTCGGGCTCAAGGTCCTCGTCGACCTCGTCCCCAACCACACGAGCAGCGAGCACGCCTGGTTCCGCGCCGCCCTGGCCGCCGCCCCCGGCAGCCCCGAGCGCGACCGCTACGTCTTCCGCGACGGCCGCGGCCCGAACGGTGACGAGCCGCCGAACAACTGGCCCAGCGTCTTCGGCGGCAAGGGCTGGACCCGCGTCACCGAGGCCGACGGCACCCCCGGCCAGTGGTACCTCCACATCTTCGACGTGACGCAGCCCGACCTCAACTGGCAGAACCCCGAGGTCCGCGAGGAGCTCGAGTCCATCCTGCGCTTCTGGTGCGACCGCGGCGTCGACGGCTTCCGCGTCGACGTCGCCCACGGCCTGGTCAAGGAGGAGGGCCTGCCCGACTGGCACGGCGCGGTCGGCCTCTACGACGAGGTCCTCACCGAGGACGGCCCGCAGGACGGAGTCGACGCCGACGCCGACGCCGACGCCGACAGCACCGTGCTCGACCACACCGGCACCGGCCGCGCCCCGATGTGGGACCAGGACGGCGTCCACGAGATCTACCGCTCCTGGCGCACGGTCCTCGACTCCTACGGCGAACCCGACCGCATCCTCTGCGCCGAGGCGTGGGTCAAGCCCGAGGAGCGCCTCGCCCTCTACGTCCGCCCCGACGAGATGCACCAGGCGTTCAACTTCGACTTCCTCGAGACGCCGTGGCACGCAGGCGAGCTCGCGGCCGTCATCGAGTCCTCCCTGCGCTCCAACGACGCCGTCGGCGCGCCCACGACGTGGGTCCTGTCCAACCACGACGTCGTCCGCCACGCCTCGCGCCTCGGCCTGCCGCAGGACGGCCCGCGGCCCAACGGCATCGCCGCCGACGACCCCCAGCCCGACGCCGAGCTCGGCCTGCGACGGGCCCGCGCCGCGACCGCGCTCATGCTCGGCCTGCCCGGCGGCGCGTACCTCTACCAGGGCGAGGAGCTCGGCCTGCCCGAGCACACGACGATGCCCCACGACGTGCGCCAGGACCCGACCTTCCACCACACCAAGGGCGAGGTCGTCGGCCGCGACGGATGCCGCGTCCCGATGCCGTGGACCGCCGACGGCCCGAGCCTCGGCTTCGGCCCGGGCGACCACCCGTGGCTCCCCCAGCCCGAGGCGTACGCCGCGCTGGCGGTGGACCGGCAGGAGGGCGTCGAGGGCTCGACGCTCGAGCTCTACCGGACCCTCCTGCGCCTGCGCCGCGAGCTCGGCCTCGGCGGCAACGCCCTCACCTGGGACGCCCTGACCGACGGCGACGTCGTGGCCTACCGCTCCGGTGAGGGTGCCGACGCCGTGCTCGTCGTGACGAACACCGGCCAGGCGCCGGTCGGCCTCCCGGACGGAGAGGTCCTCGTCGCCTCCGGCCCCCTCGAGCACCCGGGGACGCTGCCCGGCGACACGACGGTCTGGCTGCGCCCCGCCGCCCGCTGACCGTGCGGGCCGCCGACCACGCCTACCTCTCGGACCCGGCGCCCCTGGCGCTGGCGCACCGCGGGGGCTCGCTCCTGCCCGCGAACGTCGGGCTCGAGAACACCCGGGCCGCGTTCGCCCGCGCCGTCGAGCTCGGGTACCGCTACCTCGAGACCGACGTGCACGCCACGCGCGACGGGCAGGTGGTCGCGTTCCACGACACCGTCCTCGACCGGGTGACGGACGCCCGCGGCGCCGTCGCGGACCTCACGTGGGACGAGGTCCGCGAGGCCCGGGTCGGCGGCACGGAGCCCGTCCCGCTGCTGGGCGACCTCCTCGAGGCGTTCCCGACGACCCGCTTCAACATCGACGTCAAGGCCGACGCCGCGCTCGAGCCGACGGTCGCGCTCCTGCGCGAGCACGACGCCCTCGACCGGGTCTGCCTCGGGTCGTTCTCACCACGCCGCATCCGGGCGCTGCGCCGCGCCCTCGGCCCCCGCGTCGCCACCGCCGCCGGACAGGTCGGCACCGCCGCGCTGCGCTTCTCCCCTGTCCTGCTCGCCCGGATGCTGCACACCCCGGCGCCGGTCCTCCAGATCCCGGCCGAGCACCACGTCGCCGGCCGGACCCTCGTCCTCGTGACGCCCGGGCTCGTCCGGCGGGCGCACGACCTCGGCAAGCAGGTGCACGTCTGGTTCCACGACGGCCGGCTCGAGGACGCCGCCGAGTTCCACCGCCTGCTCGACCTCGGGGTCGACGGCCTCGTGGCCGATCGGATCGACGTCCTCGCCGAAGTGCTGGCACAGCGGGGTTCGCCCCTCACACCTCAGGACGGAGGGCTACTGTGACGACGATGCGCACGACGGGGAGCGACACGACCACGGGTGGGCCGCTCAGTCGGTCCTACCTCGAGGTCACCCTCGCCGTCCTCGCCCTCGTGACGATCGTCGCGTTCGAGTCGATGGCCGTCTCCACCGCGATGCCCGACGTCGCCCGCGAGCTGAACGCCGTGCGCTCCTACGGCTTCGCGTTCTCGGTGATGCTCACCGCGCAGCTCCTCGGCATCGTCCTCGCCGGCGTCTGGACCGACCGGTCGGGCCCGCTGCCCGGCACGTTCGTCGGCCAGGGGCTGCTCGCCGTCGGCGCCGCGACCTGCGGCTGCGCGACCCGCCTCGACGTCTTCCTCGTCGGCCGCGCGCTGACCGGCCTCGGCGGCGGTCTGCTCGTCGTCATGCTCTACGTCATCGCCGGCCGGGTCTACCCCGAGGCCATCCGCCCGCGGCTGTTCACGTACATCTCCGCCGCGTGGGTCGTCCCCTCGCTCGCCGGGCCGCCGCTGTCGGCCTGGCTGACCGAGAACATCTCGTGGCGCTGGGTCTTCTGGATCGTCGTCGCCCCCGTCATCGTCACGGGGATCTCGCTGTGGCGCGCCCAGCGCCGGGTCGACGTCAGCCGGCTCCAGGAGGCGGTGTCGAACCGCGACCACGGCACGCACGTCCGCACCGCCTGGGCCGGCCTCGCCGTCGCCCTCGCCGCCGGCGCGCTGCAGGTGGGAACGCACGAGCTCGTCTTCACGTGGTCGTGGAAGACGGTGGTCGCCGTCGTCGGCCTCGTCGGCGTCGTCGTCGTCGCGCCGCGGCTGCTGCCGACCGGCACCTTCGTCATGCGCCACGGCGTCCCGAGCGTCGTCCTCGCGCGGGCGCTGCTCTGCGCCGCCTTCTACGGCGGCATCACCTACGTCCCGCTCTTCCTCGCCGGCCAGCGCGGCGCCAGCCTCCAGGTGGCCGGGCTCGCCCTCGCGGTGGGCGCCGTCGGCTGGGCGCTCGGCGCGCTCTACCAGGGCCACGACGCGCTGCACCTGCCGCGCCACCGGCTCATCGAGGTGGGAGGGCTCGTGCTCGCCGTCGGGCTCGGCTGGCTCTCGCTCGTCGCGTGGGTCAACCTGCCGGCGTGGCTGAGCGTCTTCGCGCTGCTGCTCGCCGGCTTCGCGATGGGCACCGGCGTCACGACGACGACCATCCTCGCGCTCGAGCTGAGCCCGGTCGAGGCGCACGGCGAGACCTCGTCGTCCATCCAGCTGTCCGACGTCCTCGGCAGCGTGCTCGGCATCGCGGGCGCGACCGCCGCGTTCGCCGCGGCCCACGACCCCGGCGAGGACAACGCGCTCTTCGGGGCGATCTTCCTCGGGCTGGCGGTCGTCGCCGCCGTCGTCTACCCGACGGGTCAGCGCATCAGGACGTGACCGCCGGCGCAGCTGAGCCGGGTCCACCGGTTCGCGCGCAGCACGCGCACGCTCGACCCGGGGGCGAGGAAGCCGAGCGAGAACGCGGCGAACGCACCGCCCGCGCGCACACCGTCGACGTCGCGCCCCCACACGCGGTCGCGGACGAAGCCGGCGGCCGCGCCCCGCTCGCGGACGGCCGCCCCGACCTCGACGAGACCGCTGCGGGCGGCCTCGGCCAGGGTGTCGGCCGGCAGCTCGCCCGCGGGCTCCCAGCCGGAGCGCGGCGGGGTGACGGCCGACCACGCGGCGAGCGCGCGCGTCGGCGGCAGCGGGAAGGTCGCGTCGCGCCCGGGCCGCGAGGTGCGGTCGGTCACCGCCCCGAGCGGGACGACGGCGTCGCACGTCGCGGGCTCGGCGAGGGCGAACGTCCGCAGCCCGAGCACGGCGCCCTCGGAGAGGATGCCGCTGCCCGGCAGCACCCCGACCCACGCGGCGAGGACGTCGCCCGAGGCCTGCAGCCGCATCGCGCCCTGCTCGTCGAGCGCCCGCGCCCGGCCGGCGAAGCGCCCGAGGTCACCGAGCGCCGCGACGTCGACGAGGTGGAGCACGTCGCTCACCGGCCACCCCACCGGAAGGTCACGGGCTCGCCGACGTGCCCGGCGAGGGCCTCGCGGGCCGCGGCCTCGAGCCGGCGCGGGCGCGCGGTCGCGAAGTCGTAGAGGACGAGGCCGGTCTCGGCGACGGCGTACACCGCCTCGCCGACCGACGCGGGGTCGCGCACGACGTACCCGAGGTCGAACCCGGCGCCGTGGACGCGGGTCACCCACATGTCGACCTCGACGGGCTCCGGCCGGTAGGTCAGCGGGGCGCGGTACTCGATGGCGTGCCGGGAGACGACGATCCCCTCGTCGAGGAGCGTCGGGCGGTCCGGGAACCACTCGCGGAAGCCGATGACCCGGGCGTCCTCGAGCAGGCGGAGGTACTGGACGTTGTTGACGTGCCCGTAGGCGTCCATGTCGGACCAGCGCAGCGGGACCTCGACGACGTAGCGGTCGGCCATGCGGGCCATCCTCGCAGCCACGGCCCGACGGCGCGGTCCTAGGGTGGCCGGGTGACCGTCCTGCCCCGCACCGCGACCCTGCTCGACCACCGCCTCGCGACCGCCCAGCGCGAGGGACGGCTGCCGTCCGTCGTGGCCGGGCTCGTCCGCGCCGGGGAGCTCGTGTGGAGCGGGGCGGTGGGGACGCTCGACGGCCGGGCGGGCGGCGCGCCGGCCGACGCCGACACGCAGTACCGGATGGGCTCGGTCACCAAGACCTTCGTCGCCGTGTGCGTGCTGCGGCTGCGGGACGCGGGCCGCCTCGACCTCACGGACCGCTTCGAGCAGCACGTGCCCGGCTCGGCCCTCGGCGGGGTCACCGTCGAGCAGCTGCTGAGCCACGCGGGCGGGACCCAGGCCGAGACCGAGGGCCCCTGGTGGGAGCGCACCCCCGGCGGCGACTGGGACCACCTCGTGGGGACCGGTGCGGGACAGCGATTCCGGGCCGGCCGCCGCTTCCACTACTCCAACGTCGGGTACGGCGCGCTCGGCCGCCTGCTCGAGGTGGCGCACGGCACCGGGTGGGCCGAGGTCGTGCGCACCGAGCTCCTCGAGCCGCTCGGGATGACCCGGACGACCACCCGGCCGGACGGGCGCGCCGCGCAGGGGCTGGCCGTCCACCCCTTCGCCGACGTCCTCCTGCGCGAGCCCGAGCACGACGGCGGGGCGATGGCTCCCGCCGGCCAGCTGTGGACGACGGTCGGGGACCTCGCCCGCTGGGCCGCGTTCCTCGGCGGCGACACGGCGGGCCTGCTCTCGACCGACACGCTCGCCGAGATGTGCGAACCGCACCACGTCGTCGACGAGCCGGGGCAGCCGTGGACCGGCGCCCACGGGCTCGGGTGGCAGGTCTGGAACGTCGACGGCGTCCGCCACGCCGGTCACGGCGGCTCGATGCCCGGGTTCCTCGCCGGGCTTCGCGTGCGGCTCGACGGCGGCGACGGCGTCGTCACGCTGACCAACACCACCGCGTCGCCGGCGCTCAAGGGCTTGGGCGACGACCTGCTCGACGTGCTGCGCACCGAGGAGCCGGCGGCCGTCGAGCCGTGGTCGGCCGACGGGGACCCGGCGCTGCTCGAGCTCGTCGGCACGTGGCACTGGGGCGCGTCGACGACGACGGCGAAGGTCGTCGGCGAGCACCTCGTCCTCGGCGAGCCCGGGCAGGGCCGCGGGTCGCGCTTCGCGCCGGTCGGTCCCGACGCCTGGGTCGGGCTCGACGGGTACCACACCGGTGAGCCGCTGCGGGTCGTGCGCCGGGCGGACGGCACGGTCTCGCACCTCGACCTCGCGTCGTTCCGCTTCTCGCGCACCCCCTACGCGCCCGACAGCGACGTGCCCGGCGGCGTCGACGACCTCGGCTGGCACTGACCCCCGCCCCACCCGCACCCCGCCCCGTCCCCCCACCCCTCCAGTCCCACGCGTATCGGGTGACCCGATACGGCCGCGCTCCACCCGAGTTCGGTACCCCCGCGAAGCGCACCCTTCCCCAGCGAGGTCGGGTCGTCCCGGTGCGCCGTCGGTCGCCCCCCGGCCTGTGGACGGCGGGCGACCCGGTGTCGGCCGGGGTGCGTACGGTGGGCGGACCATGACGACACCGGCCCAGGTCCTCGCTCCCCCGTCCCCCGAGGTCGCCGACCGCGCCCGCACGGCGCTGCGGCGGCTCGTCGGCCGCGACGACGTCGACTTCCGCGACGGCCAGCTCGAGGCCGTCTCGGCCCTCGTCGAGCACCGCTCGCGCGTCCTCGTCGTCCAACGCACCGGATGGGGCAAGTCGGCCGTCTACTTCGTCGCGACGGCGCTGCGCCGGGCCGAGGGTGCCGGGCCGACGGTCATCATCAGTCCGCTCCTGGCGCTGATGCGCGACCAGATCGCCGCCGCCGGCCGCGCCGGCATCCGCGCCGTGACGATGAACTCGGCCAACGCGCAGGACTGGGACGAGGTGCGCGCCTCCCTCGCCGAGGACGCCGTCGACGTCCTCCTCGTCAGTCCCGAGCGCCTCAACAACCCACGCTTCCGCGACGAGCAGCTGCCCGACCTCGCCCGGCGCTGCGGCCTGCTCGTCGTCGACGAGGCGCACTGCGTCAGCGACTGGGGGCACGACTTCCGCCCCGACTACCGGCGCATCCGCGACCTCCTCGACGGCCTGCCCGCCGACGTCCCGGTGCTCGCGACGACCGCGACGGCCAACGCCCGGGTCGTCCACGACGTCGAGGAGCAGCTGTCCACCGGCGGCAGGCCGGTGCTCACGGTGCGCGGCGGCCTGGCCCGCGACTCGCTGCGGCTCGGCGTGCTCCGCTCGATGTCCCCCGAGCAGCGGCTCGGCTGGCTGCTGGCGCACCTCGGCGACCTGCCCGGCTCGGGCATCGTCTACGCGCTGACCGTCTCGGCGGCCGAGGACGTCGCGGCGTCCCTGCGCGAGGCCGGTCACGCCGTCGCGCCGTACACCGGCCGCACGGACCCGGCCGACCGTGAGCGCCTCGAGGAGGCGTTGCGGCACAACGAGGTCAAGGCGCTCGTCGCGACCTCCGCGCTCGGGATGGGCTTCGACAAGCCCGACCTCGGCTTCGTCGTGCACCTCGGCGCGCCGAGCAGCCCGGTCGCCTACTACCAGCAGGTCGGCCGCGCCGGGCGCGCCACCGACCGCGCCGACGTCCTCCTCCTGCCCGGCCCCGAGGACCGCGACATCTGGCGCTACTTCGCGAGCGTCTCGATGCCGCGCGAGGACCAGGCCGCCGCCGTCCTCACGGCGCTCGCCGAGGCGGGACGCCCCCTGTCGACCGCCGCCCTCGAGACGATCGTCGACGTCCGCCGCACCCGCCTCGAGCTGCTGCTCAAGGTCCTCGACGTCGACGGCGCCGTGCAGCGCGTCTCCGGCGGCTGGGCCTCCACCGGCGTCCCGTGGACCTACGACGCCGAGCGCTACGACCGGGTCGCCGCGGCCCGGCAGGACGAGCAGCAGCTGATGGTCGACTACGAGCGCACCGACGCGTGCCGGATGGCCTTCCTCCAGGAGTGCCTCGACGACGACAGCGCCGTCCCCTGCGGCCGCTGCGACGGCTGCGCCGGGCCCTGGTACCCGACCGACGTCCCCGACACCGTCGTCGGTGCCGCGCGCGAGCGCCTCCAGAAGGTGGGCACCGTCATCGACCCGCGCGCCCAGTGGCCCTCGGGGATGGACCGCCTCGGTGTGCCGGTCAAGGGCCGGATCGCCGCCGACGAGCAGCTCGAGCCCGGCCGCGCGCTGGCCCGGCTGTCCGACCTCGGCTGGGGGCAGCGGCTGCGCGAGGTGCTCCGCGAGGACGCCCCCGCCTCCCCCGAGCTCCTCCGGGCCTGCGTGCCCGTCCTCGCCGAGTGGGGCTGGGCGCAGCGCCCGGTCGCGGTCGTCGCGATGCCCTCGCGCTCGCACCCGCAGCTCGTCCGGTCGCTCGCGGCCGGACTCGCCGAGATGGGGCGCCTGCGCGACCTCGGCACCCTCGACCTCGCCCACGGCGGGCCGACCGGCGAGATGGGTGGCAACAGCGCCTACCGGCTGGCCGGCGTCTGGGACCGCGTCGTCGTCGGCCCGGACCTCGCCGCGCAGCTCGCCGACTGCCCGGGGCCGGTGCTCCTCGTCGACGACGTCGTGTCCTCGCGCTGGAGCCTCACCGTCGCCGGGCGGGCGCTGCGGCAGGCCGGGGCTCCGGCGGTGCTGCCGCTCGTCCTCGCCGTCGACGGCTGAGGCACCACCCGCACGGGTCCCCCGGATGCCCGGACGCCGTGTCGATCACACCCCGTCGCCGAGGCGTTCCATCGCGGCCACGAGCTCCTGGAGCGCGTCCCTCACCTCTCGTGCGCGCCGCTCCCCCAGCTCGTCGACGAGCCGTCGGGCCGCGGCCCGCTGCTGGGGCGCGATGTCGCGGACGGCCGCCAGGCCCGCCGGGGTCACCTCGACGAGCTTGGCGCGGCGGTGCGCCGGGTTGTCGCGGTAGGCGGCGAACCCTCGCTCGACGAGCAGGTCGGCGATGCGCTGCACGCTCTGCCGGGTCAGGCCCATCTCCCGCGCGATGCCCGAGACCGGCAGGGGTGTCGGCAGGACGGCGCCGAGCACCTGCCACCACGCCGCGGTCAGGCCGGCCGGCCGGGCCAGCTCCTCGGCGAGGGCGAGGAACTGGCCGTTGAGCCGGAAGACCGCGAGCGCGCTGTCGGCCAGCAGCGTCTGCTCGGGCGTCGGCTCGGCACGCCGGCCGCTCACGCGCTCTCCAGCTCGAAGTACCCCGCCGGGTCGTGGTCGGCGTACAGCCGCCCGTAGGAGTCGATCCGCTCCGCGGGGTGCGCACCGAGCCGCCGGAAGACGGCCATCGCGAAGTGGACCGGGTCGATGCCCGTGGCCGTCACGACGTCGCCGTCGACGACCGCCGGCTCGTGCACGTAGCGCTCGCCGCCCGCGTACCCGCTGGAGGCGAGGAAGCCGGGGTCGTTGCTCGTGTGGCGCACGTCGTCGAGCAGCCCCGCCGCGGCGAGCGCCCACGTGGCGCCGCAGACGGCCGCGACGGGCACCCCGGCCGCGAGGTGCGCGCGCGCCGCGTCGACGAACGGGCCGGCCACCTCGGGGTCCGTCCAGGTCTGGCTGCCGGGGAGGACGAGCATCGCGGACCCGGCGGGGTCGAGGTCGGCGAGCACGAGGTCGGGCAGCACCGTGAGGCCGCCCATCGTGCGCACCGGGCCGGGCCGGGCGGCGACGGTCGCGAGGGTGAAGCCGCCGACGGGGCTCTGCCCGCCGAGGTGGCGCAGGTGCGCGGCGAGGTGACCGACCTCCCAGTCGGCCATGGTGTCGAGGACGGCGAGGTGCACGGTGGTGGAGGTCATGACAGCATCCTGCATTCTTGACAGTCTGTTGTCAATACCCCGTACGACCTTCGCGCTCCCTTCGCTCGCCGCGCACCCGACGGCGTCACCGACCCCGACGGCCCCTAGCGTGGAGCGGTGAGCCAGGAGACCGAGGAACGCGCCGAGACCACCCGCGACGACGCGCCCGACCCCCGCCGCTGGCGCATCCTCGGCGTCACCCTCGTCGTCGGGTTCATGGTGCTGCTCGACGTGACGATCGTGAACGTCGCCATCCCCTCCATCCGGACCGGGCTCGACACCTCGGCGGGCGGCGTCCAGTGGGTCGTGTCCGGCTACGCCCTCGCCCTCGGGCTGATGCTCGTCATCGGCGGGCGCCTCGGTGACGCGCACGGCCGCCGGGCGATCATGCTGCTCGGCCTCGGCGGCTTCGTCGTCGCGAGCGCGGCCGCGGGGTTCGCGCCGAACATCGGCGTCCTCGTCGCGGCGCGCCTCGTCCAGGGGTTCGCCGCCGGCATCCTCACACCGCAGAGCTCGGGGCTCATCCAGTCGTTGTTCCAGGGGCGCGAGCGCGGGACCGCCTTCGGGCTGTTCGGGTTCACCGTCTCGGTGTCGTCGGCCGTCGGGCCGGTGCTGGGCGGGCTGCTCATCGCCGCGTTCGGCGAGGAGAGCGGCTGGCGCTGGATCTTCCTCGTCAACGTGCCGATCGGCCTCGTGCTCCTCGTGGGCATCGCCCGGCTCGTCCCCGGCCGCACCGACGACACGACCGGTGACACCCACCTCGACCTCCCCGGCGCGGCGCTCCTCGGGGTGACGGTCCTCGCGCTCCTCTACCCGATCGTCAGCCTCGAGTCCGGCAGCCGCTGGCCGCTCCTGCTCCTCGCCCTCGTGCCGCTGGCCGGCACCGCCTTCGTCCGCCACGAGCGGCGCGTCGTGCGCGACGGCGGCGCGCCGCTGCTCGACCTCGGCCTGCTGCGCGAGACGCCCGGGTACGCCAGCGGCATCGTCATCGGCAGCCTCTACTTCACCGGGTTCACGGGGATCTTCCTCGTGCTCAGCGTGTTCCTCCAGGACGGGCTCGGGTTCACGCCGCTGCACGCCGGGCTCCTCCTCACGCCCTTCGCCGTCGGGTCGGCCGTCGCGAGCCCGCTGGCCGGCCGGGCGGTCAGCCGCGTCGGCCGCCCGCTGACGGTCGTCGCGCTCGCCGTGATGATGGTCGGCCTCGTCGCCCTCGCGGCCGTCGTCCCGGCGGCCGACCGCGACCTGCCGTGGTGGCTGCTCGCGCTCCCCCTGCTCGTCGCCGGCCTCGGCGGAGGCGCCGTCGTCTCGCCGAACATCACGCTCTCGCTCGCCGAGGTCCCGCCGTCGATGGGTGGCGCCGCGGGCGGGGCCCTGCAGACCGGCCAGCGGATCGGCGCGGCCATCGGCGCGGCCGTGCTCATGACGACCTACCAGGTCGCGGTGGGCCGCACCGAGGACCCCAGTACCGCGCTGCGCTGGGCGCTCGGCGCCTCCGTCGTCCTGCTGCTCACGGCCTGGGCGGCTGCCGTCTGGTCCTGGCGGCGCGAGCCCGACGCCCGGGTCGGCTGACCGGTCGTCCCCGGGTGAGGATGGGGTCATGGCCCACCCCGCCTACACGTACGTCGAGGAGCACGCGCGCCGGTCGCTGACCGTGCTCGTCGTCGTCCTCGCCCTGTCCGTGCTCGTCGCCGGTGCCCTGCTGCGCAGCCGCGACGGCGGGCTCGACCTCACCCCGGACGGCCCGCTCGACTGGCTCGTCGCGGTCCTCGCCCTCGCCGCCGTCCCGGCCTGGCTCGTCCTCGGGGACGGCGCCTGGGGCGACTGGCCGCAGCCGTCCGGCCTCGCCGTGGGCGCGGACCGGCTCGTCGTCGACGAGGTGACCTTCGGCTTCGCGGAGCTCGCCGACGGCACGACCGTCCTGCCGGACGCGCCGCCCGGCCGGCGGGCCGTGGTCGAGGTCCCGCTCGCGGCCGGCGGCTCGCTCACCCTGCGCCCGCACGACGCGGGCGCCTTCACCCGCTCCCTCGTCAGCGCGTACCGCGCGTGGGCGGCGGGTCGACCCGCACCGTGAGCAGCGGCAGGAAGAGCTGGACGACCGGCCCGATGAGCAGCGCGTAGACGAGCGTCCCGAGGCCGACCACCCCGCCGAGCAGCCAGCCGAGGACGACGACGGTCACCTCGAGCGAGGTCCGCACGAGGCGGACCGACCGGCCGGTGCGCCGGGTCAGGCCGGTCATCAGCCCGTCGCGCGGCCCCGGTCCGAGCTGGCTGCCGATGTACATCGCGCCGGCCACGCCGTTGCCGACGACGCCGAGCAGCATGACGAGGACGCGCCAGCCGAGGCCCTCGACCGGCGGGACGACGGCGAGGGTGGCGTCCGTCGCGAGTCCGATGACGACCGCGTTGGCCACCGTCCCGACACCCGGCCACTGGCGCAGCGGCAGCCACAGCAGGAGCACGACGAACGAGGTGGCGATGACCATCTCGCCGTAGGTGATCGGCACGTAGCGGATCAGCCCCGTCGTGAGGACGCCCCACGGCTCGACCCCGAGGCCGGCGCGCAGCATCAGCCCCATCGTCACGCCGAACAGCCCGAGCCCGACGAGCAGCTGCGCGAGCCGGTGCGGTAGCCGCCCGGCCCGCAGCTGCTCGAGCGGGGTCATCGGGACGAGGGGGACCCGGCGGGTCATCCCGCGGCGGGCCAGCTGGAGCGGTGACATGCCGCCCATCCTGACGCGGGATTGGCCTGTGAATCGAGGGCCAATCGTGCGACAGTGGCCACGTGAGCACCGTCCCCAGCGTCAGCGCCGCCCGGACCGCCCGGCTCGTCGGCGACCTCGGGGCCACCCGCCCCGCGTACCGCGGCCTCGCCGACGCGCTGCGCCTCGCCGTCGCCGACGGCCGCATCGCCGTCGGCACCCGCCTGCCGAGCGAGCGCGACCTCACGACCCACCTCGGGGTGAGCCGCACGACGGTGACGCGCGCCTACGACGTCCTGCGCGAGCTCGGCTACCTCACCTCGCGGCAGGGCTCCGGGTCGGTCGCGACCCTCCCCGACGGCGCGCGCCGGCGTGGCACCGGGGGCCTGTTCCCGGCCGACGTCGCCGACGACGTCCTCGACCTCACGTGCGCCGCGACCCGCGCGCCCGCCGGGGTGCTCGAGGCCTACGAGCGGGCGCTCGAGCGGTTGCCCTCCTACCTCTGCGGCGCCGGCTACCTCACCTACGGCGTCCCCGAGCTGCGCGAGGCGGTCGCCGACCGCTACACCGCCCGCGGCCTGCCGACGAGCCCCGACGACGTCCTCGTCACCTCCGGCGCCGTCGCCGGGCTCGCCGTCGTCGTGCGCGCGCTCCTGCGGCCGGGCGAGCGCGTCGTCGTCGAGGACCCGAGCTACCCGAACACCCTCGACGCGCTGCGCGGCGCCGGCGCGCGGCTGCGCGGGCTGCCGGTCGACCCGACCGGCTGGGACGTCGACGAGGCGGTGCGCGCGGTCGCGACGGCCGGGGCGCGGGCCGCCGTCCTCATCCCGGACTTCCACAACCCGACCGGCGCCCTGCTCGACGACGAGGACCGCGCCCGGCTGGGTCGCGCCCTCGCCGCGGCCGGCACCGTGCCGGTCGTCGACGAGACGATCGTCGAGATCGACCTCGAGGGCGGGGCGATGCCGCTGCCCTTCGCGGCCCACGCGCCGACCGCGGTGAGCATCGGCAGCTCCTCGAAGTCGCACTGGGGCGGCCTGCGCACGGGATGGGTCCGCGCCCCGCGCGGCGCGCTGCGGTCGCTCGTCGAGGCCCGGGTCACGAGCGACCTCGGCGCCCCGGTCCTCGAGCAGCTCGTCCTCGTCGAGCTGATGCGCCGCTCCCCCGGTGTCACCACCGAGCGCCGCGACGCGATCGTCGCCGCGCGCGACGCCCTCGCCGCGGGGCTGCGGGAGCACCTGCCCGAGGCGTCCTTCCGGGTGCCGCGCGGCGGCCTCTCGCTCTGGTGCGAGCTGCCGGCCGACCTGCCCTCGAGCAGCCTGGCGGCCGCCGCCGAGGACGAGGGCCTGCTCGTCGCCGCCGGCCCGCGCTTCGCGCTCGACGGCGGGCTCGACCGCTGGCTGCGCCTGCCGCACGTGCTGCCGCCGGAGACGATGGGCGAGGCGGCCGCCCGCCTCGGCCGCGCCGCGGAGCGGGTGCGGGGCGGTCGCACCGGGCGGGCGCGCCCCGGCCGCCCGCTCGTCGCCTGACGCGCGCTGGCTATCGTTTCCCCGTGACCGACCCGCACCCGGACCCGCTCGTCGACCTCCTCCAGACCCTCGACCTCGAGGAGCTCGGCTCGGCGCAGGTGAGCGTGCAGCCGCGCAGCCTCGCGGCGGCGCCCGGCGTCGAGCTGCCCGACACCTTCGCCGAGGACGTCACCCTCTTCCGCGGCTCGAGCCAGAAGCAGCCGCACGGCCGCGTCTTCGGCGGCCAGGTCCTCGCGCAGGGCGTCGTCGCGTCCGGGCGCACCGTCGCCGGCGTCGGCGACGTCCCGCGCCGGCTGCACTCGCTCCACGCCTACTTCATGCGCCCCGGCGACGACACGCAGCCGATCACCTTCAGCGTCGAGCGGATGCGTGACGGCCGCTCGTTCTCGACGCGGCGCGTGCACGCCGTGCAGCACGGGCACCCCATCCTCTCGATGAGCACCTCGTGGCAGGCCCCCGACGGCGGCCTGGACCACCAGGACACCGCCCCGCAGGTGCCCGACCCCGAGTCGGTCCCGTCCCTCGCCGAGCTCTTCGCCGGCATGGACGACCCTCGCGCACAGCACATCTCGCGCCGCGCCATCGAGCTGCGGCACGTCGAGGGAAACCTGTTCGCCGGGCCGCCGGCCGAGCAGGTCGCCGAGCAGCACGTGTGGATGCGCGCGGTCGGCCGCCTGCCCGACGACCCGCTCGTCCACGACGCCGTCCTCGCCTACGCGTCCGACTACAGCCTCCTCGAGCCGGTCCTGCGCCGGCACGGCCTGCCGTGGACGACCCGGGGCCTGAAGATGGCCAGCCTCGACCACGCGATGTGGTTCCACCGCCCGGCGCGCGCCGACGAGTGGGTGCTCTACTCGCAGGAGTCGCCGTCGGCGCAGGGCGGCCGCGGCCTCGGCATCGGCCGGATGTTCTCCGCCGACGGCACGCTCGTCGCGACCGTCGCCCAGGAGGGGATGGTCCGCGTCCCCGAGTGACCCCGGGTCGAGGTGAGATCCGACCCTGTCGCGGTCGGGTTTCACCTCGACCCGCTCGCGCGGGCGCTCAGCCCGCGTCGACGAGGTGGCCGTCGGCGATCTCGACCACGCGGTCGGCCACGGCGAGCAGGGCGGGGTCGTGCGTCGTCACGAGCGTCGTCATCGTCCGCTCCTTCGCGAGACGCGCGATGAGCCGCATGATGTCGCGCCCGGTCTCGGAGTCGAGCTGACCGGTCGGCTCGTCGGCGAGGAGCAGCCCGGGCTCCGCGACGAGCGCCCGCGCCAGGCCGACCCGCTGCTGCTGGCCGCCGGACAGCTCGTCCGGGCGGTGCTCCGTGTGCCCGCCGAGGCCGACGTGCTCGAGCGCCTCGGTGACGCGGCGCTCGCGCTCGGCGGGGTCGACCGCGCGCAGTCGCAGGGGGACGCCGACGTTCTCGCGGGCGGTGAGCACCGGCACCAGGCCGAAGGACTGGAACACGTACGACACGGGCCCGCGGCGCAGCGCGAGGAGGTCGGCGTCGGTCATCGTCGTCACCTCGAGGTCTCCGAGGTGCACGGTGCCTGCGTCCGGCCGGTCGAGCCCGCCGATGACGTTGAGCAGGCTCGTCTTGCCCGAGCCCGAGCGGCCCCGCAGCGCCACGAGCTCACCGGGCGCGACGTCGAGCGAGACCCCGCGCAGCGCGTGGACGGCCGTCTCCCCCGACCCGAACGTGCGGTGCACCTCGCGCACCCGCAGCGGCTCCCCGGTCATGCCTACTCCTCGTCGTCGCGCGTCGGTCGCACCGCGATGTGGTCGGGCTCCAGCCCGAGCCGCACCCGGTCGCGCATCCCGAGCGCGCCGGTGAAGGCCGCCGGCAGCTGGAGGCGCCCGGCGCGGTCGAGCACCGCGTACTCCTCGGCGACCCGGCCGGTCTCGCCGTCCTCGCCCACGGCGTCGCGCCGCAGCACCTCCGTGGCCGTGCGCCCGTCGCGGATGCCGACGGTGCGGGCCACCTGCTCGCTGACGTGCGCGTCGTGGGTGACGACGAGGGTCGTCGTCCCGAGCTCGGTGTTGGCGCGGCGGATGGCCTCGAAGACCTCGTCGCTGCTGCGGGTGTCGAGCTCGCCGGTGGGCTCGTCGGCGAGCAGGACGCTCGGCCGGTTGGCGACGGCCACCCCGAGCGCGACCCGCTGCTGCTGGCCGCCCGACAGCTCACCCGGCCGCCGGTCGGCGCACTCGGGGATGCCGAGGACGCCGAGGGTCTCGCGGGCCCGCCGGGCGCGCTCCCCCGACCGCACGCCGGCGAGCATCATCGGCAGCTCGACGTTCTCCGCGGCGCTCAGGTAGGGCAGGAGGTTGGCGGCGGCCTGCTGGAAGAGGAACCCGACCGTGCGGCGCCGGTACTCCAGCCGCTCACGCCGCTGCATCGCGCCGAGGTCGTGCCCGGCGACCCGGGCCACGCCGGCGCTCGGCCGGTCCAGCCCCGAGAGGATGCCGAGCAGGGTCGACTTGCCCGACCCCGACGCGCCGACGAGGGCGACGAGCTCACCCCGGGCCACCCGCAGGTCGAGGCCCTGGAGGGCGACGACCTCGATGCCCTCGGCCCGGTAGATGCGGACGAGGTTCTCGCAGAGGATGTCCGGGCCGTCCGGGCGGCCGGAGTCGCGGCGGCGGCGGGGCGTGGTGGTCGTGGTCATGCCGTGTCTCCCGTGCGCAGGTGGTCGGCGAGGTGGCCGCGGCGGGTGGCCGCGGCGTCGAGGACGAGGGCGAGCGCCCCCAGGACGAGGACGAGCAGGGCGGCGCCCGCGGCGGCCGGGAGGCTGAGGTCGACCGGCGGGAACGGCGCGGAGCCCGTGAACGGCGCGAGGTCGACCGCGGGACCCACGAGGGCGGGAGCGAGGGCGCCGGCGGTCGCCCCCGCCAGGGCCGCGACGGCGACGACCGGGAGGACCTCGGTCCAGGCCAGGCGCCGCTCGAGCCCGTGCGGCAGGCCCATCGTCCGCAGCCGGACGACGAGGGCCGCGCGGTCGGGACGCGTGGCGACGAGGAGCAGCGCGAGGGCGAGCAGCGTGAGGGTCCCGGCGAGGACGGCGCCGACGGCGTAGGTGAGCGCCACGAGCCGGGAGAGCGCGCGGTCGGCGACGCGGTCCTGCGCGGCGAGGGCCGAGTCGACGGCACCGACCCGGCCGCTCGGGGTGGCCGCCCCGGGGTCGCGCAGACCGGTGAGGGACCGTGCCGCGGACGCATCGGCCGCGACGAAGGCGGTCTGCGGGGTCGCCGCCGGTGCGAGTGCGGTCAGCCGGTCGAGCGGCACGAGCACCGCCGAGACCTGGCGGCCGGCCTCGAGGCGCACCAGATCGGGATCGACCACGGTGCGGCCCAGCGGGATCCGCTCGCCCCGCACCACCACCTCGGCGCCGTCGCCGGCGTCGACCCCGGGACCCACGACGGCGACGAGCCCCTGGCCCGACGGCGTCGGCGGGGTCCGCACGGCGAGCGGCGTGCCGGCGAGGAGGTCGGCGTAGGCGCCCGGGTCGGTGGCCACGAGGACGACCGGCGTGGCCCGGCTCCCGGACGAGACGGTGGCGTCCGCGACGTAGGCCGCCACGACACCCCGGACCCCCGGACGCGCGGCGAGCGCCCGCACGTCGTCGTCACCGACCCGGACCGCGTCGACCCGCACGTCGGCCCCCACCTGCCGCTGGGCGGAGACCTCGCGCTGGTCCTGCACCGCGAGGGTGAGCGACGCCAGCAGGGCGAGCATCGCCGCGCCGACGACGACCGCGAGGACGGGCAGCGTGGCGCTCGCCCCGGTGCGCGCCGCCCGCGCGAGCCCGACGAACGTCACGAGTCCCCGTCTGCGTGAGGCGAAGCGGGCGAGCGCGCGCAACGGGGCGGGTAGCAGCCGGAGGACGAGGAGCGCGGCGACCGCGGCAGCGAGGTCCGGGGCGAGCGCGGCCCACCAGTCGGTCGTCCCGGCGGCGATCTCCGAGCCCCGTCGGCGGACCGTCGCGACGGCGGCCGCCGCGAGGGCCAGGACCGCGAGCTCGGCGACCACCCGCCGGGCCGCGCGGACGACCCGCCGTCGGCGGACCGACTCCTCGGAGGAGTCGTCGCGCTCGACCGCACCGACCCGCAGGAGGACCGCCACCGACCCGGCGAGCACGGGGACGAGCGAGACGGCGACCACCTCGAGCCACGAGCCGGCGCCGAGCCGCCCGGGGACGAGGAGCACCGCGAGGACGGCCCCGAGCCCGGCGGCGACGAGGGCGGGCAGGGCGCTCCCCGCGACGACCTGACCGACCACCTGGCCCACGGTCCCTCCGCGCGCCCGCACGAGGGCGACCTCGGGTCCGCGCCGCGCCACGGCGACGACCGCGGTGAGCGCGAGGACGAGCACCGCCAGGGCGGTGAGGCCCGCCGTCGCGAAGGTCGTCATCACCCCGGTGGCCCGGACCGAGGCCTCGTAGTCGTCGAGCACGGAGGCGAGCCCGGTCGAGACCTCGAGGGGCGGGAGACCCGGGCGGTCGAGGCGGGAGTCGGTGTCGAGGCGCACGAGGGCGTCGCGCAGCGGGGCGACGTCGGCGGCGAGCAGCCGGCCGGCGTCGAGGGGATAGCGCCACGACGCCGCGAGCACGGTCGAGTCGCCGGCGACGACCACGCCGGCGACCGGCCGCGCCATCCCGTCGGAGACCGCGCCGTAGGACGAGGCGTCCGCGACGACGGCGCCCTCGGTGACGACGCCGCCCTGCGGGGTCGCGATCCGCGCGAGGCCGGTCATCCGCGGCTCGGCCTGCCAGAAGCCGTCGGTGGGGTCGACGGGGTCGAAGGTGCCGGTGACGACGACCGCGAGGGGCAGCAACCGGTCTCCGGGTTGCACGACGAGCCGGTCGCCGGTGCGGACACCCCAGAAGCGGGCGGTCGCGTCGGCGAGCGCGACCGGGACCTCGGCCGTCACGTGGCCGCGCAGGACGGGCGCGAGGGAGCGCGTACCGCTCGGGGCGCCGGGGGCGGCACCCGAGGTCCACCGGACGTGGGCGTCGAGCCCGCTCTGCACCCGGACGACCGCCCGCGAGCCGTCGGGGCGCAGCGTGGTCCCGTCGGTGCGGGTCAGCGTGGTCGAGCCGCTCTGCGCCGCCCACGTGGGGTCGGCGAGCAGGCGCCCGACCGTGGGTCCGAGGACGCTGCGGACGGCCTCGTCCACCGCGGTGAAGGGCGCCGAGGGCCCGTCACCGGGTGTCTCCGAGGGAGACGGGACGTCGTAGGAGGGCGCGGCGGCGGCGCGCACCCCCACCTCACGCGCCTGGGCCCGGGCGGCCGCCACGGTGTCGCCCACGGCGTCGTCCGTGGCCACCGAGACGGCCCGGGGGGTGGCGACGAGGTAGGCGGCCGTGAGCGCGGCCAGCAGGGCAAGGACGACGGCCGGGGCCCGCGAGGTCGCGAGCGCCCGGAGCGCGAGCGCACGGGCCCCCAGGGCGGCGGCACCCTCGGCGCGTCCACCCCTGACGGTGACGTGCCGGCCCGGCGTCGCGCGGCCGCTCACGCCGACTCCCCCCGCCGCAGCTCACCCGCGAGGTCGCGACTGGTGCTGCGCAGCACGGCGGCGCCCACCGCCGAGAGGGCGAGCACGAGCAGGAGCACGTACCCGGTGAGCAGGCCGGCCGGGAGCTCGACGCGCACCGGCGGTACCTGCGGGTGCCCGTCGCCGCCGACGAGCAGCGGCACGACGGTGACGGCCGCGACCACGCCGAGGACGAGCCCCACGACGACGGTGACAACCACCACGAGGACGCGCTCGAGGACGAGGACGGCCCGGATGCGCTCGGGCGGTGAGCCGAGCGCGAGGAGGACGGCGTTCTCGTGGCGCCGGGCCCGCCCGAGCGCCGCGGTGCTCGCCGCGAAGCCGACCCCGGCCAGCAGGACCGACGCGAGGGTGACGAGGAGCATCGCCGAGCGCATCCCCGCGTTGACGGGGTCGCGCAGGCGCTGCGCGGCCAGCTCGTCCACCACCTCGAGGCTCGTGCCGTAGGGCAGCCCGGCGCGCACGGCGGAGGCCGCCCGCGCGGGGTCGGCCGGGGCGGCCCACCACTCCTGGGGCTCGAGCACGAGCCGGCTGCGGACGTCCGAGCCACCGCCGACGCGCTCGGCGGTGGCCTCGACGGTCGGCAGGTCGAGGAGGACGCCCCGTCCGGCCCGCTGCGCGGTGGGGAGCGAGTCGACGACGGCGACCACCTCGACCGGCAGCTCGCGCAGGCCGAGGGGCAGCGTGACCCGCCCGCCGCGGCCGGTCCGCAGCGCGTCGGCGACCTCGCGCGTCACGACGGCGGGGACGGCGCTCGTCCGGCCGGGTGCCGCGGCGAGCCAGAGCCCGGCGCGGTCGGAGTGCGGCGCCAGCACCCGGCCCAGCGGGACGTCGGTGCCGTCCGCCGCGAGCGACGTGAGCACGAGCTCGAAGGTCGGCTCGGGCACGAAGAAGTAGACGAAGTCGGGCAGCGGGACCGAGAGGCCCACGACGCTCACGGGGGTGACGAGACCGAGGCGGGACAGGTCCGCGGTGAGGGTGCGCTGCTCCGGGCCCACGGCGCCGAGGGGCACCGACGTGACGATGCCGCGTGCGTCCCGCACGGCGAGTGACGCCGCGAACCCCTCGGGGCCGACCGCGCTCGAACTGCCGGTGGTCACGATCTTCGCCGTGACCGAGACCTCGCGCGGGGACCCGGGCAGGGCGAGACCGTCCCCGATGTCGCGCCCCGCGAGGAGGCGAGCCGTGACCTCCGACCACGGCGCGTCGAGCGTGTCCGGCCGGGGTTGGAGCACCCGGGCCCCGGCGCGGGCGTCCATCCCCAGCACGGTGACGCCCTCGACGCTGCCGAGGTCGAGGGACGTGCGCCAGACCGGGGTGACGCGCCCCGGGTCCCCCACGGCGCGGTCGACGAGCGCGCCGGTCGCCCCGGCGGCCGGGCCGGCGACCTGCTGGACCACCCGCAGCGGTGCACCCGTGTCGAACGCCGACTGGTCGGCCACGGCGCGGCCGACGGTCGCCGAGTGCCCGAGCGCGATCGTGCCCATCGCGACGGCGAGCAGGACGAGGAGGAGCGTGCCGCCCTGGGTGGCCGCCCGCCGCGCGAACTGCCATCCGCCCCAGGCGGCGTCGAGCCCCGGGCGTCGGGCGCCCCACCGCGCCACGACCCGGGCGAGGAGCGGGAGCAGCCGCAGGGCCAGGACGGAGAGCCCCGCGACGACGAGGGCCGGTGCGATGGTCGTCACGGGGTCGACGCTTCGCTGGCCCACCGCGTGATAGCGGCGCAGCTGGACGGCCGCCAGCGCGCCGAGCACGACGAGCACGACGTCGAGGCCCGACCCCGCGGCGAGCCGCAGGCCGGCCCGCCGGCTGCGCGCGTCCTCGCGGGAGCGGCCGACCCAGAGCGTCGTGGCCACCGTGACGGCCACCGCGAGGAGGGCCAGCGGCACGAGGGCCCGCCAGAGGGTGGCGTCGCGCAGCACCGTCGCCGACCACCACGCCCCGCTGCCCGAGACCGCGCGCGTGACCACGGGGGCGACGAGCACCGCCCCGAGGACGCCGACGACGGCGACGACGACGGCATCGCCCAGCGCCAGCCCGGCGAGCCGCCGCGTCGAGGCCCCCCGGACCCGCAGCAGGCGGGTCTCGCCGTCGCGCAGCGTCGCGAGCAGGGCGGCGGCGCCGACGAGGGCGACGCTGCCGAGGAGCACGAGGAGCACGGCCGGGGTGAGCAGCGAGACGCGCACGCGGTCGCCGACGACGGCGGCGCCGTCGACGAGCGCGGGCAGGTCGCTCGACACGCGCGGGCTGCGCAGCGGGACCGTGGCCGGCCCGGCGCTCGCCTGCACCCCCGCGACGGTCGGCAGCCCGGTGAGGGCGCGCAGCCGGGTCAGGACGTCATCGGTCCGGGTGCCGGCCCCGGCGAGCCCTCCGGCCCGCACGTCGCCGAGGTCGGGCACCGCCCGCCACGTGACGGTCGAGGTGCCGACGAGGGAGCCGTCGAAGGTGCCCGGGGCGACGACGAGGGGCCCGTAGGACGTGAAGTCGGACGCCACGACGCCGTCGAGCGCCAGCGGCAGGTCGCTCCACAGCCCGTCCTCGGCGTCACGCGGCCGGAAGGTGCCGACCACCTCGGCCGTCACGCGCGGGGCCTGCGGGTCGACGAGGTCGGTCAGGTCCAGGGTCCTCCCGGGCGCGACGGCCAGGGCCGTGGCGGCGGCGTCCGGGAGGACGACCTCGACCTGCCGGGGGGAGGCCGACGACGAAGCGGGCCGCTGCGGCCAGCGTCCCGCGGTCAGCTCGGCGGCCTGCTGGAGCCCCTCGACGTCGGCCAGCGCGGCCCGGTCGCTCGAGCCGCGCCCCGCGATGCCCCGGGAGGTCGCCGTGCCGACCCGGGTGACGGTGGCGCCGGCCAGCGGCGAGAGCGCCGCACGGACAGCCGCGTCCGTGGCGCCGAGCTCCCCCGGGCGCAGCGAGCCGGTGACGACGACCGACCGGTCGACCGGCGGGACGTCGAGCGCCGAGCGCACGCCCGCGTCGGTGATCCGGGCCGAGAGCAGCTGCAGGGCGGTGACGACGACGAGGGACGCGAGCACGGAGACCGTGATGGCGGCGACGGCCACCGGGTGGGCGCCCAGCCGACGGCGGAGCAGCCGTGCACCACCCACGCCGAGCGCTCCTCCCGCGGGCGGACCCTCCGCCCCCGCGGCACCCTAGCCCCGGGTCAGGACCGCTCCACGCGCACGACGGACACGCTTCGGCAACGATGCCCGACGCGGTCGGCGTCCACCTCGACCTCGTCGCCCCAGGCGAGCAGGACCTCGGCGGCTCCGGCGACCGGCACCTGGGCGCCGTCCTCCCCGAGCGTGACGACGACCGCGTACGGGGCGCCGCCGGCCGGGGCGTGGCGCAGGACGAGCCAGCGCGCGTCCTCGTCGAAGGACACCTCGACGTCGGCGAACCGCGTCGGCCCGGCCGGCAGCAGCCGCCGCCGGAGCGCGGTCAGGTTGGTGTACCAGCGCAGCATCCGCGCGTGGTCGGTGTCGTCGAGCTCGCTCCAGCGCAGGACCGACCGGTCGCGGGTCGCGGGGTCCTGCGGGTCGGGCACGTCGGCCGACCAGCCGTGCGAGCCGAACTCGGCCCGGCGCCCCTCGCGCACGGCGTCGGCGAGCCAGTCCTCGGCGAAGCTCGTGAAGAACTGCCACGGGGTCGACGCCGCCCACTCCTCGCCCATGAAGAGCATGGGGGTGGTCGGGGCGAGGAGGTACAGGGCGGCGCCGGCCGCTTGCAGAGCAGGCTCGGCGACGAGCGCCGAGATCCGTTCCCCGACAGCCCGGTTGCCGACCTGGTCGTGCGTCTGCAGGTACCCGAGCAGGCGCCGGGCATCGAGGTTCTCGCGGTCGACCGGGGCGCCCCACGGGCGGTCGCGGAAGGACGAGAAGGTCCCGTCGTGGAGGAAGCCGCGGGTCAGCACCTTCGCGAGCACCGCGAGCGGGCCCTCCTCGCCGCTGCCCGGGGTGCCGCCGAAGTCGGCGTAGTACCCCTGGGTCTCGCCGGTCAGCGCCACGTGGAGGGCGTGGTGGACGTCGTCGTCCCACTGCGCCGTCATCCCGCGCCCGCCGGCGGCGGTGGGGGTGACCATCGAGGTGTCGTTGAGGTCGGACTCGGCGACGAGCTCGAGCGGGCGGCCGAGCTCCTCCGCGAGCGCGGCGACGGCGTCCGACAGCTCGGCGAGGTAGTGCCGCGGCGAGTCGTCCTTGAGCTCGTGGACGGCGTCGAGGCGCAGCGCGTCCACGTGGAGGTCGCGGAACCAGCGGAGGGCGTTGCCGACGAGGAAGCGGCGGACCTCCGCGGAGCCCTCGTGGTCGAGGTTGACGGCCGCGCCCCACGGCGTGTGGTGGGCCTCGGTGAAGTACGGCCCGAAGCGCGCGAGGTAGTTGCCGCTCGCCCCGAGGTGGTTGTGCACGACGTCGACGCAGACCCCGAGGCCGCGCGCGTGGCAGGCGTCGACGAACCGGGCGAAGGCGTGCGGCCCGCCGTAGGCGTCCTGGACGGCGTAGAGGCCGACACCGTCGTAGCCCCAGCCGCGGTCGGTGGGGAAGGCCGCGACGGGCATCACCTCGACGACGTCGACCCCGAGGGCGACGAGGTGGTCGAGGCGCTCCACGGCGGCGTCGAAGGTGCCCTCGGCGGTGAAGGTGCCGACGTGCAGCTCGTAGACGACACTCCCGAGCACCCCGGCGCCCTCGCGCGGGCCGCGCCAGGCGGAGTCGGTCCACGGGAAGGACGCCGGGTCGACCGTGCGGCTCGGGCCGTGCACGCTCTCGGGCTGCCACGCGCTGCGCGGGTCCGGGAGCGCGGGCTCCTCGCCGTCGAGGACGAAGGCGTAGTCGAGCTCGCCAGTGCCGGACGGCGGCGTCCAGCGCCACCACCCGTCGTCGGCGGCGTGCATCGGCTCACGCCGCGGCCCGTCCTCCGTCCGTGCATCTTCCGACGAATGTGTCGATTCCTGCACACCGGACCCCTCGTCCGCGTGTGCATCTTTCGACACATTCGTCGGTTCCTGCACACCGGCCGCCACGGGGGCCGGGGACCACTCGATGTCGACGCGGGTCGCGCTCGGCGCCCACACCTCGATGACGTGCTCGCTCACGACGGGTGCCCCTCCGCGGTGTCGTCGTCGGCGCCGGCGTCCTCCACGCCCGCGTCAGCCGCCTCGGCCTCGACCTCGGTCTCCGGGTCCTGCCGGACGAGCAGGGCGACCGGCCGGTCGGCGAGCAGCTCGTCGAGCGGCGCGGCGCCCGCGGCCACGGGACGGCCCGACAGCACCTCGGTCCACTCCCCCGCCGGCACCTCGAGCGCGGCGTCGCCGAACCCACCGGAGTCGGCGAGCCGGCCCGCGGCGCGGGTGACGACGACGAGCGCACGCGCTCCGTCGGCGTCGCCGCGGGCGAAGGCCAGCGCGTGCTCGCTGCCGGTGTCGACCGGCTCGTACGTGGCGTCCGGCCCGACGAACGCCTCGGGGTGCTCGCGCCGCAGCCGCAGCGCGAGCGCGGTGAGGCGCATCTTGTCGTCGTCGAGGTCGAAGCAGGGCTCGTCGTCGTCGACGCGCGCGAGCCGCTCGGCGCGGTCGGACCAGTCGACGGGCCGACGGTTGTCGGGGTCGACGAGCGCGAGCATCCCGATCTCGCAGCCCTGGTAGACGTCCGGGACGCCGGGCATCGTCAGCTGGACGAGCTTCTGCCCGAGGATGTTCGCGCGCACCGAGGCCTCGTGCGGCCCGGTCCACGCGTCGAGGTGCTCGTGCACGGCGAGGTCGCGACCGACGGCCCGCGCGAACGCGACGACCTCCGACTCGTACTCCTCGTCACCGTCGACCCACGCCGTGTGGACCTTGGACTCGCGCACCGCCTTGAGGAGGTACTCCTCGAGGCGCGCCCCGCTGACCGGCCACGTCCCGACGAGCGTCTGCCAGACGAGGTACTCGGTCGGGGCGTCGACACGCTCGGTGCGGTACTGCGCGGCGAGCTCGCGGGCACGGGCGAGCCACTGCTCCCAGCCGCGCGCGTCCTCGGCGAGGACCATGAGGCGGGCCCGGGTGTCCTCGGAGCGCTTCGTGTCGTGCGTGGTCAGCGTCGTCATCGACGTCGGCCACTCGGCCTGCTGCCGGGCGCACCACGCGTGGAAGGCGTCGACGTCGGAGGCGAGGACCTCCGGGTGGCCGCCGACCTCGTTGGCCCCGGAGAGCCGGAACCAGCGGTAGAACGCGGTGTCCTCGATGCCCTTGGCCATGACCGGCCCGCAGGTCTGCTGGAAGCGCACCCGCAGCTCGTCGGCGACGCGGCCGGTGTCGGGGGCGGCCTCGGGGACGTCGCGGTCGAGCACGAGGCGCACGACGAGGTCGAGCGCGTCCTCGTCGCTGGGCGCGAGGATGCCGCGCGCCCGGGCGGCGGCGTCGTCGACGACCGCGGCCTGCTCGGGGTCGACGCCCCGACCGGGCACGACGTAGGCGCGGTAGCGGTCCATCGAGACCAGGAGCGCCTCGAGGGCTCGGCGGACGGCGACCGCGTCGGCGTCCGGGACGACCCGGCGCGCCAGGCGCATCAGCCGGTCGACCTCGGCGGCCTGGACGTCGTCGACGACCAGGCGCTTGCTCTCCTGGACGACCCCCTCGAGGGACTCCTCCCCCGGGGCGACCTCGGCCCACAGGCGGTCGAGCGTGCCGGTCTCGTCGGCCGGGGTGAGCACCTGCTGGACGCGCAAGAGCGCGTCGTAGCCGGTCGTGCCGGCGCAGCGCCACGCGTCGGGCAGCCGCTCCTCGCCCTCGAGGATCTTCTCGACGACGACCCACGCGTCGCCGGTGGCGTCGGCGAGCCGCTCGAGGTAGCCGCCGGGGTCGGCGAGGCCGTCCGGGTGGTCGATGCGGAAGCCGTCGACCTGGCCGTGCCCGTGCAGCGCGAGCAGCAGGGCGTGCGTCGCGGTGAAGACGACGGGGTCCTCGACGCGGACGGCGACGAGCGTCGTCACGTCGAAGAAGCGCCGGTAGTTGAGGGCGTCGCCCTCGCGCCAGCTCGAGAGCCGGTAGGCCTGCGCCTCGACGAGCTCGGCGAGCGGGAGCTCCTCGGTGCCGGGCGCGACCGGGAACTCGTGGTCGTAGTAGCGCAGCACCGGGTCGGCCCCGCCCGGACCGCCGTCCGCGGCGAGGACGAGCTCGCCACGGTCGAGGACCTGCTCGAGCGACGCGCCGAGCACCGGCATGAGGATGCGGTCGTCCTCGGCCACCCAGTCCACGTCGAACCAGCCGGCGTACGGCGAGCGCCGGCCCTCGCGCAGCAGCGACCAGAACGGCGCGTTGAGGTGCTCCGGCGAGGGCACGGCCATGTGGTTCGGCACGACGTCGACGACGACGCCGAGGCCGGCCTCACGGCAGGCCGCGACGAGCCGGTCGAACGCCTCGCGCCCGCCCGCCTCTTCGCTGATCCGCGTGTGGTCGAGCACGTCGTAGCCGTGCATCGACCCCGGCGCGGGCTGGAGGATCGGCGAGAGGTAGAGGTGCGAGACGCCGAGGGACGCGAGGTAGGGCACCTGCGCCGCGGCGTCGTCGAAGCCGAACCCGCCGTGGACCTGGAGCCGGTAGGTCGCCGTCGGGACGACGCGGGAGGGGTCGGGGCGGTGGGCCACCACGGGTCAGACCCTCGTCGCGCCGGCCGCTCCCGCCGCGGGGGTGAGCACCTCGCGGGGGTCGCGCAGGACGATGACCGAGCGCGCCGAGACCGTGACCGTCGAGCCCGCGTCGTGCCACTCGGGCTCGACGCTGTCGGCGGCGGTGTCGATCTCGGTGCACCAGCGCTCGCCCCACTCGTCGCCGGGCAGGACGAACTCGTGGTCCTCGTGGTCGGCGTTGAACAGGACGAGGAAGTCGTCGTCGACGACCGGTCGGCCCCGCAGGTCCGGGCTCGGGATGGCCTCTCCGTTGAGGAAGACGGTCATCATCCGCGCCTCGCCGTCGCTCCAGTCGCCGTCACCCATCCGCTCGCCGCCGGGCTGGAACCACGCGATGTCGCCGAGCTCGGACTGGCCGCCGTGGTCGGCGCTGCCGGCGAAGAAGCGGCGTCGGCGGAAGACCGGGTGCTCGCTGCGCAGCCTCGCGACGGCGCTCGTGAAGGCGAAGAGGTCGCGCTGCTCCTCGTCGAGGTCCCAGTCGACCCACGACAGCTCGTTGTCCTGGCAGTAGACGTTGTTGTTGCCCTGCTGGGTGCGGCCGATCTCGTCGCCGTGCGCGATCATCGGCACGCCCTGGCTGAGCAGGAGGGTCGCGAGGAAGTTGCGCTGCTGGCGGCGGCGCAGGGCGCGCACCTCCGGGTCGTCGGTCTCGCCTTCGACGCCACAGTTCCAGGAGCGGTTGTGGCTCTCGCCGTCGCGGCCGTCCTCGCCGTTGGCGTCGTTGTGCTTCTCGTTGTAGGACACCAGGTCCCGCAGCGTGAAGCCGTCGTGGGCGATGACGAAGTTGATGCTCGCGATCGGCTTGCGGCCGTTGTGCTCGTAGAGGTCGCTCGAGCCGGTGAGGCGCGAGGCGAACTCGCCGAGCGACCCCGGCTCGCCGCGCCAGAAGTCGCGGACGGTGTCGCGGTACTTGCCGTTCCACTCGGTCCACAGGGGCGGGAAGCCGCCGACCTGGTAGCCCCCGTCGCCGACGTCCCAGGGCTCGGCGATGAGCTTGACCTGGCTGATCACCGGGTCCTGCTGGATGAGGTCGAAGAAGGCCGAGAGCTTGTCGACCTCGTGGAACTGGCGGGCCAGCGTGGCGGCGAGGTCGAAGCGGAAGCCGTCGACGTGCATCTCGGTGACCCAGTAGCGCAGGCTGTCCATGATGAGCTGGAGCACGTGCGGGTGGCGCATCAGCAGGCTGTTGCCGGTGCCCGTCGTGTCGTAGTAGTGCTCCTTGGCGTCGTCGACGAGCCGGTAGTACGCGGCGTTGTCGATGCCCTTGAAGCTGATCGTCGGGCCCATCTCGTTGCCCTCGGCGGTGTGGTTGTAGACGACGTCGAGGATGACCTCGATGTTCGCCTCGTGCAGCGCCTTGACCATCGCCTTGAACTCGGTGACCTGCTCGCCGCGGTCGGCGCGCGCGTACGCGTTGTGCGGCGCGAGGAAGCCGATCGTGTTGTAGCCCCAGTAGTTGGTCAGGCCCTTGGCCTGCAGCGAAGTGTCCTGGACGAACTGGTGCACCGGCATGAGCTCGATGGCCGTCACGCCGAGCTTCGTCAGGTGCTCGACGATCGCCGGGTGGCCCAGGGCCGCGTACGTGCCGCGGATCTCCTCGGGGATCTCGGGGTGGGTCATCGTCAGGCCCCGCACGTGCGCCTCGTAGATGACGCTTTCGTGGTACTCGTGGCGCGGCGGTCGGTCGTGGCCCCAGTCGAAGTAGGGGTTGATGACGATGCCGAGCATCGTCTTGCCGAGGCTGTCGTCGGTGTTGCGGACCTCGGGGTCGTCGAAGTCGTAGCTGAACAGGGCGGGGTCGTTCTCGACCTGGCCCTCGACGGCCTTCGCGTAGGGGTCGAGGAGGAGCTTGCTCGGGTCGCAGCGGTGCCCGTTCTCGGGCTCGTACGGGCCGTGGACGCGGTAGCCGTAGCGCTGGCCGGGCTGGATCGCCGGCAGGTAGCCGTGCCAGACGAAGCCGTCGACCTCGGGCAGGTCGATGCGGGTCTCGGCGCCGTCGTCGTCGATGAGGCAGAGCTCGACGCGCTCGGCGACCTCGCTGAACAGCGCGAAGTTCACGCCGGAGCCGTCGTAGGTGGCGCCCAGGGGGTAGGAGGTGCCGGGCCAGATCTCCACAGGTGATGCCTTTCGTGGGGTGTCGCTGCAGGGCCAGCGGCGCTGCCGGCGTCGCGCGGCCGACCGGCCGCTGCGGACTCCTCAACCTACCGGTGACGTGCGACGCGACGGACCAAGCCGTCGAACCCTCGTCACGGGTCTCGGTTACTGTCGGGCCAGCCCTACCCCCCGACCCCGAGGAGCAACCCCATGTCCGACCAGCGCGTCGCCGTCGTCACCGGAGCCGCCCGCGGGATCGGTGCCGCCACCGCCGAGCGGCTGGCCCGCGACGGGTTCGCCGTGGCCGTCCTCGACCTCGACGAGGCCGCCTGCGAGGAGGTCGCCGGGCGCATCCGCGACGCCGGGGGCCGCGCGCTCGGGGTGGGCGTCGACGTCTCGGACGCGGCCGCCGTCGAGGCCGGCGTGGCGCGGGTGGCCGACGAGCTCGGCCCGCCGGTCGTCCTCGTCAACAACGCCGGCATCATCCGCGACAACCTCATCTTCAAGATGACCGAGGGCGACTGGGACTCGGTGATGGCCGTGCACCTCAAGGGCGCGTTCCTCATGACCAAGGCCTGCCAGGCGCACATGACGCAGGAGCGCTACGGCCGCATCGTCAACCTCTCCTCGTCCTCGGCGCAGGGCAACCGCGGCCAGGCCAACTACTCCGCCGCCAAGGCCGGTCTCCAGGGCTTCACGAAGACCCTCGCCATCGAGCTCGGCAAGTTCGGCGTCACCGCGAACGCCGTGGCGCCCGGCTTCATCGAGACCGACATGACGCGGGCGACCGCCGAGCGGCTCAAGGTCTCGTTCGAGGACTTCCTCACCCACACGGCGTCGCAGATCCCCGTCGCGCGCGTCGGGCAGCCCGCCGACATCGCCGCGACGATCTCCTTCCTCGTCTCCGAGGAGGCCGGCTTCGTGTCCGGCCAAGTCATCTACGTCGCCGGCGGCCCCCTCGACTGACCTCTGCTCCCCACCCGCCTCCCCTTTTCGGGGTCACCCCGAAATGTCCACGAGACCCCGGTTCCGAACCGGGGTCTCGTGGACGAACCGGGGTCCCGGCGCCGTCGAGCCGTCCTGACCCGACACCGCGACCCCGCGGACACGACGACGCCCCCGGACCGCTGCGGTCCGGGGGCGTCGTCGCGTCAGGTGCTCAGAGGCCGAGGTCGCGGCCGATGAGCTCCTTCATGATCTCGTTCGAGCCGGCCCAGATCTTCGAGACGCGGGCGTCGCGCCAGGCGCGGGCCACGCGGTACTCGTTCATGAAGCCGTAGCCACCGTGCAGCTGGACGCACTCGTCGAGCACCTCGTTCTGCACCTGCGCCGAGAACCACTTCGCCTTGGCGGCGTCGACCGGGGTCAGCTTGCCCTCGGCGTGGGCCGCGATGCAGTCGTCGACGTAGGCCTGGGTGACCTCGAGCTTGGTCAGCAGCTCGGCCATCTTGAACTTGTTGTGCTGGAACGAGCCGACGGGCTGCCCGAACGCCTTGCGCTCCTTGGTGTACTCGACCGTCTCGCGGAAGATCTGGAAGGCGTGCGCGGTGTTGGCGACGGCGGCGCCGATGCGCTCCTGCGGCAGGCGCTGCATCATCGCGATGAAGCCCATGCCCTCCTCGCCGAGCCGGTTGGCGTCGGGGACGCGGACGTCCTCGAAGAACAGCTCGGAGGTGTCGGCCTCCTCCTGCCCGACCTTGTCGAGCTTGCGGCCGCGGGTGAAGCCCTCCATGCCCTCCTCGACGACGAGCAGGGTGATGCCCTTGGCGCCCTTGGACGGGTCGGTGCGGGCCGCGACGATGACGAGGTCGGCCTGGTAGCCGTTCGTGATGAAGGTCTTGCTGCCGTTGAGGACCCAGTGGTCGCCGT
This sequence comes from Phycicoccus mangrovi, assembly GCF_018729305.1. Taxonomy (NCBI): domain Bacteria; kingdom Bacillati; phylum Actinomycetota; class Actinomycetes; order Micrococcales; family Intrasporangiaceae; genus Phycicoccus; species Phycicoccus mangrovi. The sequence continues at coordinate 150,951 of NZ_JAHHWP010000011.1, forward strand.
CGCGCACGGCGGTGGTCTTCAGCGCCGCGAGGTCGGAGCCGCCGGACGGCTCGGTCATCGCGATGGCGGCGATGAGCTCGCCGTTCGCCATGCCGGGCAGCCAGCGCTCCTTCTGCTCCTGCGTGCCGAGGTCGACGATGTACGGCGGGCAGACGTCGGAGTGGATGCCGAAGCACGACGACACGGCGAAGTTGAAGCCGGCGATGACCTCGGCCGCGATCGCGTTGAAGCGGTAGTCCTCGGCCCCCATCCCGCCGAACTCCTCGGGGATGTCGAGGCCGAAGAGGCCCTGCTTGCCGGCCTCCTTCCAGATGTCGCGCTCGACGGCCTTGACCTCCAGCATCTGCTCGGCGCGCGGCTTGAGCGTGCGCTCGACGAACTCGGCGACGGAGGCGCGGAAGTCCTCGTGCTCGGCGGCGTAGACGTTGCGGGGCATGCGGCTCCTCGGCTCGGTGGGCGGACGGCGGCGGCACGCCACCGTTGACTAAGCGCTTGCTTAGTCTGACGCCGGTGCGGCATGCTGTCAACCGTGCCCGCGACCACTCCTGCGACCGAGACCGCCGTCCTCGCCGCGCTCGCGCCCGAGGGCGGGCGACCGGGTGGCGCCACCGACGTCGGGGACACCGCCACGCGCGTGATGCTCGCCGCGGCCGACGCGTTCGCCGAGAACGGCTTCCCCGCGACGACGACGCGCGACATCGCCTCGCGGGCCGGCCTCTCCCCCGCCGGCGTCTACGTGCACTTCTCGTCCAAGGAGAAGCTGCTCTTCGAGATCAGCCGCCGCGGCCACGCCCGGGCCCGCGACCTCCTCGTCGCCGCCGCCTCCGACGCCGCCTCCCCCACCGAGGCCCTTCGCGCGATCATCGGCGGCTTCTCGCGCTGGCACGCCGAGCACCACCAGCTGGGCCGGATCGTCCAGTTCGAGTTCCGCCACCTCTCGGAGGAGCACCAGTCCGAGGTCATCGACCTGCGCAAGGAGATCGACCGGGTCGTCGCCGACGTGCTGCGCGACGGCGTCGAGTCCGGCGAGCTCGACGTCGAGGACGTCCCCGCGACCGCGCTGGCCCTGCTCTCGATGGCCATCGACGTCGCCCGCTGGTACGTCCCCGGTGGCCGGCGCACGCCCGAGATGGTCGAGCGCACCTACGGCGACCTCGCCGTCCGCCTCGCCGGCGGACGCCGCTGACCCTCCGCCCGCGCCGGGCGCCACGGGCGCTGCGCGGGCCGGTCCCGTCCGGCCGATAGCCTGACGCGGTGACGGAGCACGGCCACGGCGGATCCCCCTCGATCGCGACCCCCGACTACTGGTGGTACGTCGCGCGGGCCGACCTCCTCGAGGCGGCGTTGCGCGACCTCGTCGACGGCGCCGGGACCGCGCTCGACCTCGGCAGCGCGGACGGCCCGAGCGCCGCCTGGTTCCGGGAGTCGGTGGGGCGCACCGCGTCGCTCGACATCGACCCGCGCGGGCTCACGACCAACGGCGTCTGCGGCTCGGCCCTCGCGCTCCCCTTCGGGGACGCCTCCTTCGACGCCGTCGCCGCCTTCGACGTCATCGAGCACTGCGCGCCCGAGGCCGACGCCCTCGCCGAGGTACGCCGCGTCCTGCGGCCCGGGGGCCGGTTCCTCATGTCCGTCCCCGCGTACACCTGGGCCTGGAGCGACTTCGACGTCGCGAACGGGCACCACCGTCGGTACACCCGACGCCGCGCGGTTGCGGCGCTGGAGCGCTCCGGCTTCCGCGTCGAGCGGGCGACCTACGGCTTCACGACGGTCTTCCCGCTGTTCGTCGCCGAGCGCGCCGCGCGCAAGGTGACCCATCGCACCGCCGACGGCGCCGCCGACATCGTCGAGGTGCCGCAGGTGCCCCGCCCGGTCAACGCGGTCCTGCGCGGGATGTGCCGGCTCGACCGCGCCCTCCTCGCGCGGACGGACCTGCCCTTCGGCTCGTCGGTCTTCGTCGGGGCCACGCGGGTCGGCTGACCCCCGACGGCGGCGCGCGCCTCAGGCGTCGAGCGGACCGCCGGCCACGACGCGGGCCCGCACGTCGGCAGCCGTGGCCGCGAGCCCGGCCGCGAGCGGGGTCGACGCGAGGGCGTCGACCTCGGGCCACCGGACCGAGCCCAGCCGCAGGTCGAGCACCTGCCCCCGGCCGCCTGGCGCCATCGCCGTGCGCAGGGGACGGTGGAAGACCCGGCGCGCCTCCGAGACCAGGTGCCCGACGGTGACGGGGCGCCCGGAGGCGACGACCTTCGGCACGAGGCGACCCGCCGGCTCGTCCCGGACGAGCTCTGCGCAGCGCAGCAGCATCCGCGCGACGTCCGCGACGTAGACGTAGTCGCGGATGGTGTCGAGCGACACGAAGACCGGGAGCGGCCGTGTGGTGGCGTCCGAGAGGCAGAGCTGCGAGAGCAGGCCCTGCGGCTTGCCCAGGGTCTGGCCGGGACCGTAGACGTTGGCCAGCCGCGCGGCGACGGCCCGGCTGCCGGTGCGGGCGACCGCTGCGGCCAGCGCCTCCTCCATCGCGAGCTTCGTGCGGCCGTAGGCGACGAGCGGTGCGGGGGCGGTGTCCTCGGTGAACGGCGGCGCACCGGACCCCGCGTACAGCCCGCCCGCGGACGACGCGAGCACGACGACGCCGGCGCCGTCCGGGTCCTCCGGCAGCAGGGCGCAGAAACGCTCGAAGACGCGCTGCTCCGCGGCGAGGGCGTCGGCCCCGGTCGCCACGACGCCGGCGCCCGCGCACCAGGCGACCAGCCACGGCCGGCCATCGCGTCGCTCGGCGAACAGGTCGAGGTCGCGCCGCAGCACGTCCACGGACCGGTGCTCGTCGGCCCACGGGACCCGCGAGGTCGTCACCTCGTGCCCACCGGCGCGCAGCGCCGCCACGAGGTGCCGTCCGACGAGCCCGCCGGAGCCGACGACCCAGGCGAGGGGGGCGCCGGCGGGGCCGGGGGTCACGCCTCGTCCCGCCCGAGGGGGCCGTCCCGGCGGTCGCGGACCGGCAGGTAGAGCGGCTTGCCCATCGCCATGTTGACGGCCATGCCGACGTACTCGGCGATGACACCGAGCGCGAAGAGGATGGCGCCGGTGGAGGCCATGAGCAGCACCATCGTCGAGGTCCAGCCGGGCGCCTCCCAGCTGCCGGACACCCGGCCGACGACGAGGACGAGCGCGACGAGCGGGGCGAGCACGACCGCGCCGGCGCCGGTCACGCTCACGAGGCGCAGCGGGGTGGTGCCGCTGCTCAGGACGAGCCGCCAGAAGTGGGAGGCGAGCCGGCGCACGTCGTAGCCCGAGGGTCGCCCGCCCTCCTCGCGCATCGGCACCGCGGCCGTCGTCGTGCGTCGCGCGACCCACGAGATCGCGACGTCGAGGTAGATGCCGGGCCCCGCGTAGGCGGCGACCGAGCGGGCGACCTCCCCGAGGACGAGCCGGAAGCTGTTGAAGTCCGCGGCCGGCGCCCCCTTGGCCATCCGCCCGACGAGCCACTTGGCCGACCGCGACGCGAGGTTGCGGGCGGCACCGTGCGGTGGCTCGTTGGACGGCTTCGCGTAGACGACGTCGGCCTGCTCGGACATCGCCGCGTCGAGGAGCAGGCCGATGTGGGCCGGGTCGTGCTGACCGTCCTCGTCCATCGTCACGACCCACTCGCCGCCCGAGGCCGAGATGCCGGCGAGCGTCGCCGCGTGCTGGCCGAAGTTGCGGCTCAGCCACACGGCGCGCACCCAGTCGTGTTCGGCCGCGAGGGCGCGGACCACGGCATCGGAACCGTCCGGGCCGCAGTCGTCGACGAGCACGAGCTCGTCGACGACGTACGCGCGGCCGGCCGGCGTCGTCCCGACGCTCGTCAGGGGCTCGAGCTCCGTGATGAGGCCGGGCAGCGTCGAGCGCCCCTGGTACACCGGGACGATGACCGAGATCCGGTGCGGGACTTGCTCATCGGACGGCACGGCGGCTCCGGAGGGCTCGGGCGACACGGGTCGCGACGTCGGTCAGTCGCGGGTCAGCTTGCGGTACGTGACGCGGTGCGGGCGCGCCGCGTCCTCGCCCAGGCGCTCGACCTTGTTCTTCTCGTACGCCTCGAAGTTGCCCTCGAACCAGTACCAGCGCGAGGGGTTCGCCTCGGTCCCCTCGTAGGCGAGGATGTGCGTCGCGACGCGGTCGAGGAACCACCGGTCGTGGCTGATGACCACGGCGCAGCCGGGGAAGTCGAGCAACGCGTTCTCGAGGGAGCCGAGCGTCTCGACGTCGAGGTCGTTGGTCGGCTCGTCGAGGAGCAGCAGGTTGCCGCCCTCCTTGAGCGTCAGCGCGAGGTTGAGGCGGTTGCGCTCTCCACCGGAGAGGACACCGGCCTTCTTCTGCTGGTCCGGGCCCTTGAACCCGAACTGGCTGACGTAGGCGCGGCTGGGGATCTCGACCTGACCGACGTTGATGTAGTCGTGCCCGCCGGAGACGGTCTCCCAGAGGTTCTTCGTCGGGTCCAGGCCACCGCGGCTCTGGTCGACGTAGGAGATCTTGACGGTCTCGCCGACGTCGACGGTGCCGCCGTCGGCCTCCTCGAGCCCGACGATCGTCTTGAAGAGCGTCGTCTTGCCGACGCCGTTCGGCCCGATGACCCCGACGATGCCGTTGCGCGGCAGGGTGAAGGACAGGTCCTCGATGAGGACGCGGTCGCCGAAACCCTTCGTGAGGTTCTTGACCTCGATGACCTTGCTGCCCAGGCGCGGACCCGGCGGGATCTGGATCTCCTCGAAGTCGAGCTTGCGGGTGCGCTCGGCCTCGGCGGCCATCTCCTCGTAGCGGGCGAGGCGGGCCTTGGACTTGGTCTGCTTGGCCTTGGCGTTGGAGCGGACCCACTCGAGCTCCTCGGCGAGGCGCTTGGCGAGCTTGGCGTCCTTCTTGCCCTGGATCGCCAGACGGGCCTGCTTCTTCTCGAGGTAGGTCGAGTAGTTGCCCTCGTAGGGGTAGGCGCGGCCGCGGTCGAGCTCGAGGATCCACTCGGCGACGTTGTCCATGAAGTACCGGTCGTGCGTCACGGCGACGACGGCGCCGGGGTAGCTCGCGAGGTGCTGCTCGAGCCACAGGACGGACTCGGCGTCGAGGTGGTTGGTCGGCTCGTCGAGGAGCAGCAGGTCGGGCTTCTGCAGGAGCAGCTTGCAGAGGGCGACGCGGCGGCGCTCACCACCGGAGAGGACCGTGACGTCGGCGTCCGGCGGCGGGCAGCGCAGCGCGTCCATCGCCTGCTCGAGCTGGGAGTCGAGGTCCCAGGCGTCGGCGGCGTCGATCGCCTCCTGCAGCTGGCCCATCTCGGCCATCAGCGCGTCGAAGTCGGCGTCCGGCTCGGCCATCTCGGCTGAGATCGCGTTGTAGCGGTCGACCTTCGCCTTGATCTCGCCCGCGCCCTCCTCGACGTTGCCGAGAACCGTCTTCTCCTCGTTGAGCTCCGGCTCCTGCATGAGGATGCCGACCGAGTAGCCCGGGCTCAGGCGCGCCTCGCCGTTGGACGGCTGGTCGAGGCCGGCCATGATCTTGAGGACGGACGACTTGCCGGCGCCGTTCGGTCCGACGACGCCGATCTTGGCGCCGGGCAGGAACGAGAGCGTGACGTCGTCGAGGATGACCTTGTCGCCGTGCGCCTTGCGGGCACGCGACATCACGTAGATGAACTCGGGCATGGGCCCCAGCCTAACGAGCCGAGACCCCCTGCCCGAATCCGCGGCGACCGCCGCCGCGCGCCCTCAGGCGGCGTCCTCACGGGTCGGCGGCACGAGCGGCCCGGTGTCGGCCGCCGTGGCCCGGTGACCGACCTCCTCGCCGACCACCTCGTAGGCGTCGTGCAGCGGGTCGCCGAACCCGTTCGTCGGCAGCGCGGGCGCGAGATCCCCGTTGCGGGTGTAGCTGGTGCTCCCCCACCGCAGGTCATGGCCGAGGGCGTCGGCGGCGATCTCGACGACCGCCCCGGACGAGCCGTCGTCGCGGCGGAACTGCCGTACCCGCTGACGACCGCGCACGACGACGGGGTGTCCCTTGCGCAGCGACCGCGCGGCGTTGTCGCCCATCGTGCGGTAGGCCGTCACGTCGTAGTAGCTGGGCTCGGAGTCGGTCCACCGGCCGGGCTCGGTCCGGTCCTGGTGCCGCTCGGACTGCGCGACCCGGAAGACGGTGAAGGGCCCCGCGCGGCCCTGCTTGACGACGGGGTCGGCGACGAGGCGCCCCTGGACCGTCACGTGCGTCTCGTACATCGTGTGCTCCTCCCCGGGTCCCGACCGTCGGGACCGCTCGGGACCACCCTCGACGCCCCCGCGCACGGCGACAACGGGCTGCGCGCGATCTGTGGACGACGGCGGTGGCGGAGCGGGCCTGTGGACGACGGCGGCCGAGCGGGCGCCGGCTCAGACCTCGGCGGCGCGGCGCAGGGCCGAACGGGTGGCCGCGTGCCGCTCGAGCACGAGCCGCACCGGGCCGAGCACCTCGGCGTCGGCGACCCGCGCGATCGAGGCGCGCAGGCGCGCGTCCATCACCGCGCCCCGACGACGAGCCCCCACGGCGGCCAGCCACGCGGCGAGCAGCGCGAGCAGCGGCCCGAGCAGCAGGCCGCCGAAGAGCAGGAGGAACGGCACCGGCAGCGCCCCGACCCGCGGCACGTCGGGGACGAGGGTGTCGAGCTGGAGCCAGCCGGCCACGACGTACGCGAACAGCCACAGCAGACCCACGAGCGCGGCGGCCGCCAGCAGCGACTGCAGGGCACCGACGACCCGCCACCAGACCGGGGGCCGGGCGTGCAGCGAGGTGCCGACCACGGCCTGGTCGAGGGCGTCGCCGATCTCGGGGCCGGCCGGCGTCGCCGCGCGCTCGACGGCCTCGGACCACGGCACGGGCAGGGGTCCACCGGCACGGTCGGCGACCCGGCGGGTCGCCAGGGCGACCGCGGCGCGCGCGGCCGGCGTGGGCGGCGGGAGCGACGAGCGCCCGAGCACCGAGCGCACGTCGGACTCGGTCACCCGGACGTCGCGCCCGTCGAGGCGCAGGCGGCGCAGCGGACGCGCCCGCAGCCGGTGCACCCACCGGCTGAGCGGCCACCCCGTGCGGGAGGCGGCCTCCATCCGGTAGTCGCGCACCACCGCGTCGACGACGGTCGGGACACCGGCCGCGCGGGCCAGCGCCTCGAGGAGCTCGCCGCGGGTCGCGTCGTCGACCTCGGGCTCGGCGTCGGCCACCGCGCCCCCGAGGACGCCGGCGACGGAGCGGACGTCGGCGGCGAGGCGTGCGCGGGCGGTGGCCCGGCTCGCGACGGCGTTGGCCAGCCGCTGGCGCAGCTCGTCGAGCCCGGCGCCGCTCGCCACGGAGGTCGCGAGGACCGTCGCGCCCGGGACGCCGTCCCGCTCCATGAGGCGCACGAGGTCGGTGCGGCAGCGCGCGACGTCCTCGGCCGCGAGCCGGTCGGCCTGGTTGAGGACGACGACCGTCACGGCCTCGTGCGCCGCCAGGGTGGCGACGTGGTCGTCGTGCAGCCGGGCATCGGCGTACTTCTGCGGGTCGGTCACCCACACGAACAGGTCGACGAGCTCGAGCACGCGCGACGCCTCGTCCCGGTGGCGCGTCTCGCGGGAGTCGACGTCCGGCAGGTCGAGGAGCACGAGGCCGTCGAGCGTGCCGAGCTGACCGCCCGGTCCCTCCCCCTCGACGAGGTGGCGCGAGCCGACCCCGAGCCAGTCGAGCAGCTCGCCGGCGGGCTCGTCGCCCCAGACGGCGGCGGTCGGGGTCGAGGTCGTCGGACGGCGTACCCCGACGGTGGCGACGTCGGCGCCGACGAGTGCGTTGAACAGGGAGGACTTGCCGCTGCCGGTGGCCCCGGCGAGCGCGACGACCGTGTGGCCGCCCGCGATCCCCGTGCGCTGCCCCACCTTGGTGACGACCTGGGCCGCCCGGGCGGACTCGGCCGCGGGTAGCTCGCGGCCACCTGCGTCGACGGCCGCCGCAAGGGCGTCGGAGGCGGCGGCGAGGCGCTCGGGGGACACGGTGGCGCCCTGGGCGCGGCCCATCAGGAGGGGGCTCACAGCCGCACCCCCCTCAGCCCGGCCGCGGCCGCCGCGACGGTGTCGGCCTGCGTCGTCGGCGCAGCGTGGGCGGCCAGCGCCCCGACGTAGCGCTCGCGCTCCTGCCGGAACCGCTCGTCGGCGAGCTCGAGCAGCCGGGCACGCGCCTTCGCCGCCATGTCGCGGACCGCCTGGTCGCCGAAGATGGCCTCGAGGACGCGCTGGGCGAGCACCGAGGTGCCCCCCGCGATCCCGATCTCGGCCCCCACGAGGCCGCCGGTCTGGGCCAGGGCGACGAGCATGAGGAAGAGACCGATCGCGTTGACGCCGTAGGCCGCCACGCGCGCGTTCGTGCGCCGTCCCTTGCCCTCGGTGCGGACGAGCTCGAGCACCTCCCCCTGCCAGTCGCGGACCAGCCGCTCGACGTCGGAGGTGTCGCCGGTCGCCCGTGGCCCCGGCGGCACCTCGGCGAGGACGGCCGGCCCACCGGGCAGCCGGCGCCACGTGCGGGCGGTGTCGGACTCGGCCGACTCGAGGTTGGCGAGGAGCAGCGCGGCGACGCCGGTGTGCAGCGCCTCCCCGAGGCCCTCGGCGGGCGCGGTGCGACCGGTGACGGCGGCGGTGATGCGGTCGCGCCAGCGGCTGACCGTGGACTCCACCTGACGGAAGAACTCACCGGTCCCGACGAACTCCTGCCAGCGGGCGAGCACCTCGCCACGCAGCAGCGCGCCGTCGGTCATCCCGTCCGCGACCCGCCGGTGGCCGGCGTCGAAGGCATCCGTCACGGCGTCCTCGAGCGCCTCGCGGGCGGCGTCCTGCTCGCGGCCGGCGGCGACGAGCTCGTCGGCCCGCCCGGTGAGCGAGGCCACGGCGCCGCGCAGCGTCTGGGAGACGACGATGTCCCGTGCCCGCGCGTCGCCGGCGAGCGCCTCGAGCCAGGCCCGCAGCCGGGCGAAGGCCTCGGCGGGGAGGCGGCCGGTGTCGTCGAGCGGGGTCTCGGGGACGGTGAAGATCGGGGCCGTCGGCAGGCCCTGGTCGCGGAGCATCGACGCGAGGTGCGGGCGGATCTCGTCCACGGCCTCGGGCGGGACGCGGTCGAGGACCACCGAGACCGCGGTGCCCCGGTCGGCCGCGGTCCGCAGCAGGTCCCACGGCACGGCGTCGGCGTAGCGGGCCGCGGTCGTCACGAAGAGCCAGAGGTCCGCGGCGCCGAGCAGCTGCGTCGCGAGCTCGCGGTTGGCGGAGACGACGGAGTCGATGTCGGGGGCGTCGAGGAGCGCGAGACCCGGCCGCAGCGCCCGCGAGGGGACGAGGCGAACGGTGCCGGGCTGGTCCTCGCCGGTGTCGTGGCCGGTGACGCGCGCCAGGCCGGGCAGGACGCGGGCGTCCTCGAACCAGCGGGCGTCGTCGGGGTGGTGCACGAGCACCGGCGACGTCGTCGTCGGGCGGAGCACACCGGGGCGGCTCACCGACTCACCGACGACGGAGTTGACGAGGGTGGACTTGCCGGCGCCCGTCGAGCCGCCCACGACGGCGAGCAGCGGGGCGTCGAGCGAGCGCAGTCGGGGCAGGACGTAGTCGTCGAGCTGGTCGAGCAGCTGGCGGCGCGTGGCCTCCGCCGCGTCCCGTCCGGGGACGTCCAGCGGGAGGGTCATCGCATCGACCGCGGTCCGCAGCCCCTCGACGGCAGAGACCACGGCCTCCACGTCCCGGTCCGCACCCACCCTCGAATCCTATAGAGGACTCCGTGTCCGGTCCGCGTTTCCCCGTCTCCGCGGACGATGATGTCGCTCGTGCGCGTCTTCGTCGCGGTCCTGCCGCCCCCTGAGGTCGTCGAGGACCTCGACTCCTTCCTCGAACCCCGCCGGGACGTCGAGGGCCCGCGGTGGGGGTCTCCCGCCCAGTGGCACCTCACGCTCGCGTTCGCGGGCGGGATGCCGCCGCACGTGCTCGAACCGCTCGTCGATGCGGTGGAGTCCGTTGCGGCAGAACGCTCCCCGCTGACGCTGCGCCTGGCGGGCGGAGGGTGCTTCCCCGATCCCACGCGCGCCCGGGTGCTGTGGGCCGGTGTGGAGGACGGCGGTGCGCTGGAGCCCCTGTCGCGCGCCGTGCGCTCCGCAGCCGCGGTGGTCGGCGCTGCACCCGAGGGCGGGCCGTTCACGCCGCACCTCACCCTCGGGCGTTTCCCGCGGCCGGTCGACCCGACGCGCTGGCTGCGCGTCCTCGACACCTACCGCGGCCCGGAGTGGATCGCCGACGAGGTCGTCGTCGTCCACTCGCACCTGCCGACGGAGCGTGGCCACCGGCCCCGGCACGAGGTCGTGGCCCGGTGCGCCCTCGGCGCTTCGACCGCCGACTGACCACCGGCCCGCCCCGCCCCGCCGGCTCCGGTCCTCCTGGCGTCTCGGTCGCCCTCCGCGCCTCCGTCCCCACTTCTTGCGAGGGTGCGGGTCGGTCCGGGGCGGTCCCTACACTGTGGGCCGGCGCCTCGACGGCGTCGGGCCCCCGTAGCTCAGCTGGATAGAGCAAGAGCCTTCTAATCTCGAGGTCGCAGGTTCGAGTCCTGCCGGGGGCGCCGGTCCGGATGCGTGGAGCGCATCGGAGCGGGCGACCCCGGCGGGACGACGGGAGCCGGAGGGCTCGCCGCGACGAAGGAGCGGAGAGCCCGACGGCGGATCCTGCCGGGGGCGCACCCGCCGTAGGCGCACCCACCGGGCACCCCAGCGCGGTCGAGGTCTCCGGCCGACACCTCACGACGGCGAGATACCTCGACCCGAGGCGCCCGTCATCCGCATCGAGGTGAACAGAGACCGGCTGGTGGTCGGGTATCACCTCGACCCGACGCGCCATCCCCCCGTTCGAGGTGAAACGAGATCGGCTCGCGGTCGGATATCACCTCGACCCGGACGGCGGGTCAGCCCCCGGCGAGCGCCCGCGAGCGCCGCAGCGCCATCTCGGCGAGCGCGGCGGCGACGTCGGGCACGACCGAGTCGTCGAACGCGGCGCGCGGCGAGTGGTTGTCCTCCGCGAGGGTGTGGTCCTCGAGCGCGCAGGCCGACACGTTGAGGTAGGCGCCCGGGACCTCCTCGAGGACGAACGACATGTCCTCGGAGCCGGCCTCGGGGTTCGCCATCTCCGCCCACCGCTGCGCGCCGAACAGGTCGAGCACCACCGAGCGCGCGAACTCGAACTCGGCCTCGTCGTTGACGGTCACCGGGTAGCCGTTGGCGATGGTCACCTCGGCGCGCAGCCCGTGCGCGGCCGCGACCCCCTCGGCGAGGCGCGAGAAGACCTCGTGCGCCTTGGCCCGCTGCTGCGCCGAGAACGTCCGCAACGTCGCCTCGATGCGGGCGTCGTCCGGGATGATGTTGTCCTTCGTCCCCGCGGCGACCTTGCCGACCGTGAGCACGACCGGGTCCCAGATGGAGAACTGCCGGGTCAGCGCGTTCTGGAACGCGAGGACGATCTCGCAGGCCACCGGCACCGGGTCCTTGGCCCGCTCCGGCGCCGACCCGTGCCCGCCGACGCCGCGGACGTCGACGAACAGCTCGTCGGCGGCGGCCATGAGCGGCCCGGGCCGGCCGAACCAGGTGCCCCGCGGGTGGTCGGCCGAGTAGACGTGCACCGCATAGGCGGCGTCGACCCGCCGGCCTGCGGCCTCGAGCAGCCCCTCGGCGATCATCGGCTCCGCGCCGCCGGGACCCTCCTCCGCGGGCTGGAACATGAGGACGACGTCGCCGACGAGCTCGTCGCGCAGCTCGTGCAGCACCCGAGCCGCGCCGACGAGCCCGGCGACGTGGAGGTCGTGGCCGCAGGCGTGCATCGCCCCGACCCGCTCGGAGCGGTAGTCGACGTCGACGTCCTCGGTGACCGGCAGCGCGTCCATGTCGCCGCGCAGCAGCACCACCGGGCGCTCCCCCTCGTGCGGCGCCCGCCCGCGCAGCACCGCGACGACGGACGACAGCCCCGTCCCCGTCGTCACCTCGAGGTCGAGCCCGGCGAGCTCCTCGAGGACGACGGCCTGGGTGTCGGGCAGGTGCAGCCCGATCTCGGGCATCCGGTGCAGGCGCCGCCGCAGGGCGACGAGCTCGGGTCCGAGGCGGTGGGCGGTGTCGAGGGAGGCGGTCACCCGGCCCACCCTGCCATCACCAGCCGGCGGTGCCGACGAACTCGCCGCGCCGCGCGGTCAGCGCGCCGAGCAGCTCGCGCTCCTGCCCGATGGCGTGCTCGTCCGCGGCGTCGTGGTGCATCCGCCGCCGCAGCAGCGCGAGCTCGCTCGCGGTGTCCTGGAAGGCGCGCATCGCCGACAGGCCGCGCGTCCCGGCGTTCGCCCGCGCCCACAGCCGGGCCTCGCGCCGGCGGCCCATCGAGGACAGCATCGACACCTCGGACCGGGTCAGCCAGCCCGCGTCGGCGTACGGACGCAGGTACTGGCCGATGAGGCGTCCCTCCCGTTGCCGCGCCCAGACGACGAAGGCGACGTACGCGAGGAAGACCGGGACCTCGACGAGGACGTAGACGGTGACGAGCCCCGTCCCGCCCGACACGGCCGCCAGGTTCCACAGGCCGTGCGCGACCACGGCGAGGAGGTAGCCGCCGACGGGCGCCAGCAGCCGCAGGGCCCAGGAGCGGCTCGTCGCGGCGACCCCGATGCCGGCACCCGTGAGGATCGTGAACATCGGGTGCGCGAAGGGCGAGAGCAGGCAGCGGGCCACGAAGGTCGCCGTGAGCGCCTCACGGCCGCCGTCGGTGTAGGCCTGGGCGAGGTACTGGATGTTCTCGGTGAAGGCGAAGCCGGCGGCCGTCACGCCGGCGTAGACCATCCCGTCGGTCACGCCGTCGAACTCGCGCCGCAGGAACCACCACACGAGGAGGACGAACGCCCCCTTGAGCGCCTCCTCGACGACGGGCGCGACGAGCACCGCGGTCGTCGCGAGGGCCGCGTCGGGGTCGGTCGCGCTGCGCAGCACCACGATCGCGCTCGTGTTGAACACCGCCGCGACGAGCGTCGCCACCAGCGCTCCCCAGAGGAACGCGGCGACGAGGTAGCGCGTCGGCTCGGACTCGAAGCGGTCCAGCCAGAGGAAGGTGGGGATGACGATCCCGAGCGGCACGACCGCGACGGCGAGCGCGAGCAGCACGGTCTGGAGACCGAACGTCGCTCCGAGGTAGGCGGACACGACGAGCGCGGCGACGAGGAACCCCACGCCGGCGACGCTCGCCACCACCCAGGACCGCAGCGCCGACCGGGTCGTCGGGTCCGACCGCTGCGTCACGGCCGGCGCCGCCCGGAGGTCCCCGCTCATGCGCCGAACCCTAGCGGGGAGTCGGGGTTCGGGGCCCGGACCGGCGTCGGCTCGGCCTAGCATGGCCAGCATGTCCGCGACCACCGACCGCACCCACACCGACCGCATCGTGTGGATCGACTGCGAGATGACCGGTCTGTCCCTCGAGGCCGACGCGCTCGTCGAGGTGGCGGCGCTCGTCACCGACTTCGACCTCACCGTCCTCGGTGACGGCGTCGACGTCGTCGTGCGGCCGCCGGACGCCGCCCTCGAGCAGATGAACGACTTCGTGCGCGGGATGCACACCACCTCCGGGCTCCTCGACGAGCTCGCCGCGGGCGTCTCCCTCGAGGACGCCGAGGGGATGGTCCTCGACTACGTCCGCCAGTGGGTGCCCGAGCCCGGCCGGGCTCCGTTGGGCGGCAACACGGTCGCGACCGACCGCGCCTTCCTCGCCCGCGACATGCCGGCCCTCGAGTCGCACCTGCACTACCGGATCATCGACGTGTCCTCGATCAAGGAGCTCTCGCGCCGCTGGTTCCCGCGGGCGTACTTCTCGGCGCCGACCAAGAGCGGCGGCCACCGCGCGCTGGCCGACATCCGCGAGTCGATCGCCGAGCTGCGCTACTACCGCGAGGCCGTCTTCGTCGCCCCGCCCGGCCGCTCGAGCGAGGAGCTGCGCGATCTCGCCTCCCGGCACGTCGTCGACCACTCGGCGCCGGTGTCGGCCGCGAGCGCGGCGTCCGGCGCCACCGCGTCGGACGACTGACGGGCGCAGGTTCCGGGGGTGGTCACGACCACCCCCGCGGACCCGGTACGATAACTGCGCCACGGGCTCACGGGGCCTCTTCGCAGGTCCGGATCCCGTCGTGGTGGGCGTAGCTCAGCTGGTAGAGCATCGCGTTGTGGTCGCGAGGGTCGCGGGTTCAAGTCCCGTCGCTCACCCCACGGTCCGGTCCGCCGGACACACAGGAGAGGCCCGGAGCCGCACGGCTCCGGGCCTCTCCTGGCTTTCCGGGTCGGTCTGGGAGACTGGGGCGCATGTTCTCCCGCAAGGCGTCCGTCGTCGTCACCGTCCTCCTCGTCGCCCTCGTGACGATCGGGCTCGTGGCCTCCGCCCTGCCGACCTTCGCGAGCAGCGCGAGCGCGCTCCCGATGCACGCGCAGCTGCTGAGGACCTCCCCCGAGGACGGCGCCAGCGTCAAGACCGCGGACGCGGTGACGCTGACCTTCAGCGAGGACGTCAACGAGGAGTTCCTCCAGGTCAAGGTCGAGGGTCCGGGCGGTGACGAGACCGACGGCGCGCCGACGGTCGACGGCTCGACGGTGACCCAGGCGCTGCCGGCCGACCTCCCGGCCGGCGAGCACGAGGTCACCTACCGCGTCGTCAGCGTCGACGGCCACCCGGTCTCGGGCTCGCTGACCTTCACGACGACGCAGGAGGCCGCCTCCGCCTCGCCGACGCCGAGCACGTCGCCCTCGCCGACGGAGTCCGCCTCGCCGAGCGCCACGCCGGCCGGCACCCCCACGCCCTCCCCGAGCGCCACGGACGTCGCGGCCGGCGAGACCTCGTCCGACGGTGCCGGATGGCTCCTGCCGGTCGGCCTCGTCGTGCTGCTCCTGCTCCTCGTCGGCGGGGGCGTGCTGCTCGCCCGCGGCGGCCGCGCCGGCACGGACGGCCCCTCCGACCCCGTCGCCTGAGGTCGATTTCGCTCCGACGCACGGGGGCTGCTAATGTCTCCGACGCGCGCCATTAGCTCAATTGGCAGAGCAGCTGACTCTTAATCAGCGGGTTCGGGGTTCGAGTCCCTGATGGCGCACCACGCACGACGACGAAGGCCCCTCGGTCAGCCGGGGGGCCTTCGTCGTGCGGCGGCGCACCGCCCCCTCGGGCGGGGACCATCAGAGGTACAGGCCGGGCCCGCCCTCGGTCGCGGGCTCGGCCGGCTCGGCCGCGACGGCGTGCAGGTCCCGCTCGCGCAGGAGCACGTACTCGGCGGCGCCGAGCTCGACCTCCGCGCGGTCCTCGGGGTCGAACAGCACCCGGTCGCCGAGCTCGACGTGGCGCACGCCGGGACCGGTCGCGACGACCGCTCCCCACGACAGCCGCTTGCCGACGTTCGCGGTCGCCGGGATGACGATGCCTCCGCCGGAGCGCCGCTCCCCCGCCTCGCCCTCGAGGCTCACGAGCACCCGGTCGTGGAGCATCCGGATGGGCAGCCGCGACCGGCCGCCGGACGCGGCGGCCACGTCAGCGCTTGCGGAGCTGCCGCCAGGCGACGACGCCCCCGACGACGGCGACGACCGCGACGACCGCCGCGAGGCGTTCGACCCGCAGCTCCCCCTCGGGGGTGGTCGCGACGTCGGCGAAGCGGGCCCGGGCGGCCTCCTTCTGGCGCTGGAAGATCGCCTTGGGGGTCGCGCGGCCGACGAGCTCGTCGACGGTGTGGGCGAGGCGCTCGCGGCGGGCGACGACCTCGGCCTCGAGCTGGCTGATCGACGGGGTCTGGCTCATCGGGTCGCTCCCTCGAGCCCCAGGTCGCGTCGCAGCTTGGCGACGTGGCCCGTGGCCTTGACGTTGTACCAGGCGTGGGTGACGGTGCCCTCCTCGTCGAGGACGACCGTGCTGCGGATGACGCCCTGCACGACCTTGCCGTAGAGCTTCTTCTCGCCGAAGGCGCCCCAGGCGGTCATGACGGCCTTGTCGGCGTCCGAGAGCAGGGTGAGGGTCAGCGCGTCCCGCTCGCGGAAGCGCGCGAGCCTGGCCGGTGCGTCGGGCGAGATGCCGAGCACCGTGTAGCCGTCGGCGGCGAGGGAGTCGAGGGACTCGCTGAAGTCGCAGGCCTGCTTCGTGCAGCCGGGGGTCATGGCCGCCGGGTAGAAGTAGACGATGACCTTGCGGCCGCGCAGGTCGCTCAGGGTCACGTCCTTCCCCGTGTCGTCGGGAAGGGTGAAGTCGGGGGCGGCGTCGCCGGCCTCGAGCCTCGCGCTCATGTCCTGCACTCCTGCGGGTGGGGGAACGGGTCCGTTCCGGTCAACCTACCGCGCCGTACGGCCCCGCCGTCGGGGAGGAGCCGCCCGGACCGCCCGGGCCCCGTCCACCACGCCGGTCGGCGTGGTGGACGGCAGCCGGGTCGGGGTCAGCGCGTCGGGGCGAAGGCCGCGGCCGCGAGGCCCGGCGCCGCGAAGCCGCCGCCGAAGACCGCGTCGACCTCCGCGGACTCCTGCGCGTTCGGGTAGGGGTTGGTGCAGGACGGGCCGGGGCCGCCGCCGGACATCAGCTCGCTGCACGGGCCGGAGTAGTTGTCCGGCAGGCCGAGGATGTGCCCGGTCTCGTGCGCGGTGACGCGCAGGCTGTCGTAGGTCTGGTTCTGGGAGTAGTCGAGGAAGACCGAACCGCTGCCCGGGCCGTAGACCTGCGCGTAGGAGCCGCGCGGGTCGTTGCCCTCGCGGTAGACGAGGTCGGCGCCGCTCGAGGTGGGTTGCAGCGTCACGTTGCCCACCGACGAGTTCCAGATCTGCGCGGACTGCGAGATCTCGGTCCGGAACGACGGGGCACCGCTCGTCGAGTAGTAGACGACCGTGGCCGCGACGCGGTCGCTGATGCCCTTGCGCTCGTCGTTCTCACGCTGCTCGAGGGCCCGGTCGACGATGGCCTGCAGGCGTGCGTTCTGCGCGTCGTCGGCGGGGCTCGGGGTGTATCCGGAGGTGCCGCCGGTCGAGGGCGCCGGCGCGGGCCGGGTGTCGGCCGCGGCGACGGGGCCGAGGGCCAGGGCCGCGGTCGCGACCAGGACGCCGATGACGGTGCTGCGGTGCTTCACGGTGTGCTCCTGAGGGGTCGGCTGCACCGGGGGTGGCCGGTGCTCTGACAGGGCCCGCGAAGGGCCCGACATCCACCGTCATCACGGGTCGGGCTCTGTCGCAACGCGACCGGACCAACCTGACCGACTCTTTGAGGTCCCGTAGGGCGGGCTTGACCCGGCCCGGGCGTGTCTCCGGGGCGGTCTTGACCCCCGGTTGGGACGAGGAGCGTGGTGCGCGAGGCGGGACTCGAACCCGCACACCCGAAGGCACCAGAACCTAAATCTGGCGCGTCTGCCAGTTCCGCCACTCGCGCGCGGGGACCACTGTATCGGCGCCCCGCCCGCCGTCGGGGCGCCCTGCCCGCCGCTGCGCTCAGGCGGGGCCGTCGACGGCCAGCAGGCCGCGCAGGACCGGCTCGAGCGCCCGGAAGGCGTTGCCGCGGTGCGAGATCGCGTTCTTCTCGACGTCGGTGTACTCGGCGAGCGTCCGGGTGTCACCGGTCGGCACGAAGACCGGGTCGTACCCGAAGCCGTTCGTGCCGCGTGGCGCCCGGACGATGGCGCCCTCGACGCGTCCCTCGACACCCTCGACCCGGCCGTCGGGCATCGCGACGACGGCCGCGCACACGAAGGCCGCCGACCGGTGCTCGTCGGGCACGTCGGCGACCTGCTCGAGCAGGAGCGACAGGTTGGCGCGGTCGACCTCCGCGCGCGGCGCACCCTCGCCCGCGTGCGAGCCGGACCAGCGGGCCGAGAACACGCCGGGCGAGCCGCCGAGGACCTCGACCGCGAGGCCCGAGTCGTCGGCGACCGACGGCAGGCCGGTGGCCTCGGCGAGCGCGACGGCCTTGAGGCGCGCGTTGCCGAGGAAGGTCACCTCGGTCTCGGGCACGTCGGGACCGCCGACCTCGGCGGCCGAGACGATCTCGAGGCCGAGTTCGTCGACGAGCCCGGCGAGGATCTGCCGCAGCTCGTGGACCTTGTGCTCGTTGCGGGTGGCGAGGACGACGCGGCGGGTCACAGCACGCGCTCGCGGGCCGGGGCGTCGAGCGCCTCGGACTGGGCCCGGGTCAGCTCGGCGCACCCGGTCGTCGCGAGGTCGAGGAGTCGGCCGAGCAGCTCGCGGTCGAAGGGCACGCCCTCGGCGGTGCCCTGCACCTCGACGAAGCGGCCGTCGCCGGTCATCACGACGTTCATGTCGGTCTCGGCGGTCGAGTCCTCGGGGTAGTCGAGGTCGAGCACCGGCTCCCCCTTGACGACGCCGACGCTCACGGCGGCGATCGAGCCGGTGAGCGGCTGCGCCCCGGCGGCGATGAGGCCCTTGGCCCGGGCGTCCGCGATGGCGTCGGCGAGCGCGACGTAGGCGCCCGTGATGGCCGCGGTGCGCGTGCCGCCGTCGGCCTGGAGCACGTCGCAGTCCAGGACGAGGGTGTTCTCGCCGAGCGCGGCGGTGTCGATGACCGCGCGCAGGCTGCGGCCGACGAGCCGGCTGATCTCGTGGGTGCGGCCGCCGACCTTGCCGCGGCGCGACTCGCGGTCGCTGCGGGTGTTGGTCGAGCGCGGGAGCATCTCGTACTCCGCGGTGACCCAGCCGGTGCCCTTGCCCTTGAGCCAGCGCGGGACGCCCTCGGTGAAGGAGGCGGCGCACAGGACGCGGGTGCGGCCGAACTCGACGAGGACGCTCCCCTCGGCGTGGTCGAGCCAGTTGCGGGTGATGCGCACCGTGCGCAGCTGGTCGGCGGTCCGTCCGTCGTGTCGCGTCATGCGCTCAGGCTATCGGCGGGCCCGGACCTCGCTGCGTCCCGGGCCCGGGTCGGACGGCGCCACGGCCTCAGGCGTCGGCGTGCTCCGGCGGCCACACGACGCGGAAGCGCTCGAAACAGACCTCGAGCTCGTCGGAGAGCTCCAGGCCGAGCCGGGCGCACTCGCGCCCGAAGGCGCTGCGGTGCGCATCGAGCCAGAAGGCCAGCGAACGGTCACCCTCGCCCTCGTCCCACGCGAACCGCTCGTCGACGCTCGACAGCGGCCCGATGCGCAGCTCGGTGGTGCGGAGGACGACCGCCGGGGTCCCGCGGCCGTCGCACGCGACCCAGTGGCCCCCCACGCGCGGGAGCGGCCCGCCGTGGCGCTCGAACGAGGCGACGAGCCCGGCCGTCGCCCGCTTCGGGCCGTCGGTGATGTACGCGAGCAGCTCGTCCGCCATGGCCGGGGAGTCGCCGAAGTGCCCGACCCACGGCTCGTCCTCCGGCGTGAGCCCGGGCGTGGCCCTCCGGTAGTCGGACCACATCCGCGACGCGGAGGCACGGTCGACGACGACGCCGTGCTCCCCCGTCGGGGCGTCGGCGCCGACCTCGACCACGTCGCCCGCGCGCGCGACCTCGACGGGGCCGCCCCACACCGCCTCGGCCTGGGCGCGGCAGACGTCCCGGTCGTTCCACGCCGGGACGTGGGTGAGGACGAGCCGGCGCACCCCGCCGGCCCGCAGCGCCGCGGCGGCCGCGCGCGACCCGGACAGGTGGATGCCGCGCGCGTCGTCGCGCCCGTCGACGAAGGCGGAGTCGAGGAGCGCGAGGTCGGCGCCGGCGAGCAGCCGGTCCAGGCCCGGGCAGTCGTCCGTGTCGCCGCTGAACGCGAGCACGGCACCGTCCGCCTCGACCCGGTAGCCGTAGGCCTCGACCGGATGCTCGACGCCCGTCGGGGTGACCCGGAACGGGCCGACCTCGAACGCCTCGCCGTCGCGCACCGGGACGAACGCGAACTCGCCGTCCATCCCGCCCGGCTCGAGCCCGTGGTACATCATCGCCAGGCGCTCGCCGGTGGCCGCGGGCCCGTGGACCGGGAGCCGCTCCGGCAGCGCACCCTCCGGCCGATAGCGCCGCACGACGTACAGGCCGAGCAGGTCCGCGCAGTGGTCCGGGTGCAGGTGGCTGACGAGGACGGCGTCGAGCGCCGTGGGGTCGGCGTGGCGCTGGAGCGGCCCCAGCGCGCCGCTGCCGAGGTCGAGCAGGATGCGCCACGTGCGTCCCTCGTGCTCGGCCTCGACGAGGTAGCAGGAGGCGGGCGACTCGGGGCCGGGGAACGAGCCGGAGCACCCGACGACGGTGAGCCTCACGCGAACACCGCCCGGCGGACGAGCGGCGGCGACGGGAAGACCGGCTCGACGCTCGACCCGACGCCGAGGAAGCGCACCGCCAGGCGGCGGAACTCCTCGGGGTCACCCGTCGTCGTGAAGCCGTGGCTCGGCGGCGGCAGGTCGTCCGGGCGCAGGAGGCCGCGGTCGGCGAGGACGTGGTAGACGTCCTTGGCGGTCTCCTCGGCGGAGGACACGAGGGTGACGTCGTCCCCCATGACGTAGGAGATGACGCCGGTCAGCAGCGGGTAGTGCGTGCAGCCGAGGACGACCGTGTCGACGCCCTCCTCGCGCAGCGGGTCGAGGTACTCGTGCGCGACGCCGACGAGCTCGGGGCCGCCCGTGACGCCGGCCTCGACGAACTCGACGAAGCGCGGGCACGGCGTGCTCGTCACCCGCAGGTGCGGCGCCGCGGCGAACGCGTCGAGGTAGGCCCCCGACTGGTGCGTGCCGAGGGTCGAGATGACCGCCACACGGCCGCTGCGGGTGCCGGCGGCGGCGCGGCGCACCGCGGGCCGGATGACCTCGACGACCGGCACGTCGTACCGCTCGCGGGCGTCGTGCAGGACCGCGGCCGATGCGGTGTTGCACGCGATGACGAGGACCTTGACGCCGTGGTCGACGAGCCGGTCGAGGCACTGGAGGGCGTACTCGCGGGTCTCGGCGATCGGGCGCGGCCCGTACGGCGCGCGGGCGGTGTCGCCGAAGTACGCCACCGACTCGTGGGGCAGCTGGTCGAGGATCGCCCGCATGACGGTCAGGCCGCCGTAGCCGGAGTCGAACACCCCGATCGGTGAGTCGGTCACCCGACCCAGCGTAGGTGGCGACGCCGACGCGGTCCTCCTCGACGGGCGGTCGCGCGCGTCACACCGTCGAGGCCCGCGTCGTCGCGCGGCGGCTGCGGGGCACCGGGCTCAGCGGCGCAGCAGCGCCTCGGCGAGGGTCTCCTGGAGCCACGTGAGGAAGTCGTAGAGCGCGAGGGCGTGCAGCAGCGGGTCGTCCTCGTCGAGCGAGGTCGCCATCTGCTCCATCACCTCGAGGTCCTCGTCGGTGCGCAGCCCGAGCCGCTCGCCGAGGACCAGCCGGACGTCGGTCAGCGCGGTGAGGAACGCGCGCGCCTGCGGGGCGTCGAGCTCCACGTGGTCGGTGCCGCGCAGCAGCTCGGCGGAGGCCGCGAGCGCGCTCGCCTTGCGGTGGCGCAGGCCGCCCTCGGTGAGCCGGCGGAACTCCGCCGCGGCCTCGGGGTCCTCGCGGTTGGCCGCCGGCAGCAGTCGGTCGAGGGCGGGGTCGCGCGGGCCCTCGTCGACGGCGGCCGGGGCGGGGTCGGCACCGAGGTCGAGGCCGGCGACGAGGTCGTCGAAGGCGGCGTCCCCGGTGTCCGGCGGCGCCGGCGGCTCGAGGAGGTCGTGCACCTGGTCCATGACGGTCGCGACGACGTCGCGCTCCCCCGCGCCGAGGGTCGCCACGTAGCGCCGGTCCGCGCCGCGACCGGTGCGGCGGAACGCCTTCGCCATCAGCTGTCCTTCTGGAAGGTCGCCCACAGCCCGTAGCCGTGGAGGGCCTCGGTGTCGGCCTCCATCGCCTCGCGGGTGCCGTTGGCGACGACCGCGCGGCCCTCGGTGTGGACGAGCATCATCAGCTTCTCGGCCTTGGCCCGGCCGTACCCGAAGTGCTCCTGGAGCACGTAGGTGACGTACGACATGAGGTTGACCGGGTCGTTCCAGACGATGGTCACCCATGGGACGTCGGCCGCGAGGTCCTCCGCCGGGCGGACGACCTCCTCGGTGACGGGTGACAGCGACACGGCCCCAAGGATAGGGACCGCCGAGCCGTCAGCCGCGACCGCGGTCCCAGGACCCCGCGTAGACCCCGTCGTCGACGGCGAGGCCGCCCTCGCCGAGGTCGAGCGGGCGGAAGGTGTCGACCATGACGGCGAGCTCGTCGAAGTACTCCGCGCCGATGGACGCCTCGGAGGCGCCGGGCTGGGGGCCGTGGGCGTGGCCGCCGGGGTGCACCGAGACCGAGCCCTTGCCGATGTTCGAGCCCTTGCGCGCCTCGTAGTCGCCGTCGACGTAGAACATGATCTCGTCGCTGTCGACGTTCGAGTGGTAGTACGGCACGGGGATGGCCAGCGGGTGGTAGTCGACCTTGCGCGGCACGAAGTTGCAGATGACGAAGTTCCAGCCCTCGAACACCTGGTGCACGGGCGGCGGCTGGTGGACGCGGCCGGTGATGGGCTCGTAGTCGCGGATGTTGAACGCGTACGGGTAGAGGCAGCCGTCCCAGCCCACGACGTCGAGCGGGTGGAAGGGCAGCTCGTGGACCGTGCCGACGATGCCGCCCGGACCGTTGCCGCGGTGCTTGATGAAGACCTCGGCGGGGTCGGTGGCCTTCGCGCCCACGTCCTCGGCGAGCAGCGGGCCCTGCGGACCGCGCAGGTCGCGCTCGCAGTACGGGGCGTGCTCGAGGAGCTGGCCGTAGCGGCTGAGGTAGCGCTTCGGCGGGGCGATGTGACTGTTGGCCTCGATGCAGTACAGCCGCAGCGGGTTCTTCGTCGAGCGCTTGGGCAGCCACCGGTGCGTGGTCGCCCGAGGGATGACGAGGTAGTCGCCCTCGGCGACGTCGAACGCGCCGAAGACCGTCTCGACGCGGCCCGAGCCGCGCTCGACGTAGACGCACTCGTCACCGACGCCGTTGCGGTACCAGGGGCTGTCGGCCCCGGCGACCACGTACGAGATGCGCACGTCGCCGTTGCCGAGCACGAGCCGCCGTCCGGTGACCGCGTCGGTGCCCTTGACGTCCTGGGGGGCGAAGAGGTCGTGCAGGCGCAGGTGGCGCGGGGTCAGCGGGTGGTTGGGGGTCGTCGACTGGTCGGGCAGGTCCCACACGCGGGCGCCGGACACCGTCGAGGGGATGTTGCGGTGGTAGAGCAGGCTCGAGTCCGAGCTGAAGCCCTCCTCCCCCATGAGCTCCTCGTAGTACAGCTCGCCCTTCCGGCCACGCCCGGCGGGGCGGCGGTGCTGGGTGTGCCGCTTCGGGGGGATGCTGCCCATCGCCTGGTAGTGCGCCACGGTTGTCGTCCACCTCACTGTGGTTCGGGTCGCTGTGCTGCGGGTCGCCGCGCCTCGGGGCCGGTCCGACCTGCTCCGCCCACCCTAGGGCCCGACCTCGTCGACCGGCACGTCTGCCCGGTGATGGCGGGGCACAGTGGCCACATCTGCCCAGCAGGCACCGCGGACGACCGGACACCTTGTGCACTCGCCGGGCGGGGCGTCGGTGGGGGCCGTCATGATGGGGCGATGACGTGGCTCGTCCCGCTGCTCTCCTTCGCCGGCGCCCTCGTCGGCGCGGCCGGCGCGGCGTGGGTCGCGCTGCGCGGGCAGCGCCAGGACGCCCGCGGCGAGTGGCGCCAGCGGCTCGACCAGGCCATCGCGCTGGTCACGGCCGACACCGAGGCCGAGCAGCAGATCGGCGACGAGCTGCTCGCCGACCTCATCGACTCCGACCTCGGCAGCGACGAGGACCGCGAGCTCGCCCGCCGGATCGCGCGCATCCGGCTCGGCCAGCAGATCACCGAGGGAACCACCGGGTCCGAGGAGGTGGACCTCGCCCTCCCGGCGAGGGATGATGGGGGTACCGAGCAGGAGGAGGCGTGATGACCGCGACGACCGGCCCGAGCAACATGGCCCGGCTGCCGTCCTCGACGGTGCGGCTGGCCCGTGCGCTCGTCAAGGACGCCCGCCGGCGCGGCACGCGCGAGGACACCCGCGTCGAGGACGCGGCCCGCACCCCGCTGCCCGAGGACACCGGCCGCTGACCGCCGCCACGGCACCGAGGGGGCGGTGACGACGGCTCGCGCCTTCCCCTTCGTCCTGCACGTCGACCTCGACCAGTTCATCGCCGCGGTCGAGGTCCTGCGCCGGCCGGAGCTCGCCGGGCGCGAGGTCGTCGTCGGCGGCCGTGGCGACCCCACCGAGCGGGCCGTCGTCTCGACGGCCTCGTACGAGGCACGTGAGCGGGGCGTCCGCTCGGGGATGCCGCTGCGCGTCGCCGCCCGCAAGGCACCGGACGCGGTCTTCCTGCCGGTCGACGGCCCGCACTACCTCGCCGCGTCGGAGGAGGTCTTCGCCGCGGTGCGCGACCTCGGGCTCGTCGTCGAGGTGCTCGGCTGGGACGAGGGCTTCGTCGGCGCTGACACCGACGACCCCGAGGTGCTGGCCCGCGACATCCAGGCGGCGGTGCTCGGGCGGACCTCGTTGCACTGCTCGGTCGGCATCGGCGACACCCGCGTCCGCGCGAAGATCGCGACCGACTTCGGCAAGCCGCAGGGGGTCTTCCGCCTGACCGCCGCGAACTGGGTCGAGGTGATGGGCCATCGTCCGACGGCCGACCTCTGGGGCGTCGGCGCGCGGGTCTCGGCCCGGTTGGCGACGCACGGCATCCGCACCGTGTCCGAGCTGGCCGCCGCGCTTCCCGAGGTGCTGGTCGGTGAGTTCGGGCCGCGGATGGGCGCCTGGTACGGCTCGCTCGGACGCGGCGAGGGCTCGGCCGAGGTCGACGACACCCCGTGGGTCGCCCGCGGCCACAGCCGCGAGACGACCTACCAGTCGAACCTCGTGACGGGCGACGAGGTGCGTGAGGCGGTGCGGGTGCTGACCGACCAGGTGCTCGAGGACGTCGGGCGGGAGGGGCGGCCGGTCGTGCGCATCGGGCTGAAGATCCGCTACGCGCCGTTCTTCACGGTCAACCGCAGCCGCAAGCTGCCGGCGACGACGTCGGAGCCGGGGCCGGTGCACGCGGCGGTCCAGGCGCTGCTGGCCGACCACCTCGAGGAAGGCCGGGAGGTACGGCTGCTCGGGGTCCGGGCGGAGATGACGATGCCCGACGAGGGCGACGACGTCGAGCGCACGCCGGTCCGCGGCCGCGTCTGACGACAGCCCCCTCGCTCACCCCGCACGTGCGGGTTGCGCGACCGGGCGGTCAGTTGCCGTGCGACGGCTCGGTGCCGTCGTCGCCGGGGACCCAGGCGTTGGGGCCGGCCGGGCCCTCCTGGACCTCGCCCGACTCGCCGTCGGGCTGGGCGTTGACCGACTGGTCGTCGCTGATCGGCGTCCCGGCGTCCTCGCCGTCCATCTGCTGCACCTCGGACACCTGGCCGTCGGTCTGCTCGTCGTCTCGTCCCATGTGCCGACGCTAACCGGCGTGGGACCACCGCAGGACCGAAGGCCCCCGACGACCGCGATAGGTTGGACAGCATGCCGACGCCGCCGGAGCTCCTGCGCGCCCTCGTCGACGACGCCGCGGTCTTCCCTCCCGGCAACAGCCCTCTGCCCGAGGCGGTCTCGTCGCACGCGGCGCACCGGGCGGCGCCCTACGGCGGATGCGTCGGGCCGCTGCTCGTGCCCGCGTCGTCCGCCCCCGCGCTGCTCGACGCGCTCGACGCCGGCCGGTGGACCGGGCGCGGCCCGCTCGACCTCGGCGTCGTCGCCCGGCCCGGCACCGACCCGGCCGTGCTGCGAGAGGGTCTCGCCGTCCTCGGCGCCGATCCCCGCGTCGACGTGCGCGGCGCCGAGCTCGGCTGGACCGACCGCTGGCGCCGCCTCGACCTGCCCGGCGACCTGCCGCTGGCGCTCGAGGTGCCGCGTGAGCCCGAGGCCCGCGACATGGCCCTGGCCGACGTCCGGGCGGCCGTCGCCGAGGGCGACGCGGTCGTCGCGAAGTTCCGCACCGGGCCGACCCCGACCTGGCCCTGGCCGGACGAGCACGAGCTGGCGGGCTTCCTCGTCGCCGCCACCTCCGCGCGCGTGCCGTTCAAGCTGACCGGCGGCCTGCACCACGCCGTCCGCGGGACCTACGCGGCCGGCGGCTCCGACGAGGAGAACCACGGCGTTCTCGACGTCCTCGTGGCCACCGCCGCGGCGCTCGAGGGCGCACCGGTCGCCGAGGTCGCCGCCCTGCTCGACGTGCGCGACGGCCTCGCCCTCGCCGACCTGGTCCTCGCCTGGCCGGACTCGACCACCCGACGGGTCCGCGCCGCGTTCACCGCCTACGGCTGCTGCACCGTCACCGACCCCCTCGGCGAGCTCGCCACCCTCGGCCTCGCCGCGACCGACCACCCCACCCCCGGAGAGGACCCCGCGCCATGACCTGGGTCGACCTGCCCGCCGACCACCCCTTCGGCCTGCACAACCTGCCCTACGGCGTCTTCTCGACCGGCACCGACGGCGAGCGCCGCGTCGGCGTCCGCGTCGGCGACCACGTGCTCGACCTCGTCGCGTGCGCCGAGCAGGCCGGGATGGAGTCCGCCGCCGTCTGGCGCGGCGGGTCCCTCGACGCCTTCCTCGCCGAGGGCCGGCCGGCGTGGAGCGCGGCCCGCGCGTGGCTGACCGAGCAGCTGACCAACGACGAGTACCGCGACACGGTCGAGCCCCACCTCGTCCCGGTGTCCGACGTGACGATGCACCTGCCGTTCGCGGTCGCCGACTACGTCGACTTCTACGCGAGCGAGCACCACGCGACGAACGTCGGCCGCATCTTCCGCCCGGACTCGGCTCCGCTGACGCCCAACTGGAAGCACCTGCCGATCGGGTACCACGGGCGCGCCGGCACCGTCGTCGTCTCCGGGACCGACGTCGTGCGGCCCACCGGGCAGCGCAAGCCCCCGGCCGACGACGCCCCGACCTTCGGCCCGAGCGTCCGCCTCGACATCGAGGCCGAGCTCGGCTTCGTCGTCGGCGGCTCGACCGCCCTCGGCGACCGTGTCGACCTCGCGGACGCCGACGAGCACCTCTTCGGGGTCGTGCTCCTCAACGACTGGTCGGCCCGCGACCTCCAGGCCTGGGAGTACGTCCCCCTCGGCCCGTTCCTCGGCAAGTCCTTCGCGACGAGCATCAGCCCGTGGGTCGTGACCACCGACGCACTGCGTGCCGCGCGCGTGCCGCTGCCCGGGCAGGACCCGCAGCCGCTGCCCTACCTCGCGGGTGACGGCGCGTACGGTCTCGACGTCCACGTCGAGGTCGACTGGAACGGCACCGTCGTCTCGCGGCCCGAGTTCCGCGACATGTACTGGTCGCCGGCCCAGATGCTCGCGCACCTGAGCGTCAACGGCGCGAGCGTCCGCCCGGGCGACCTCTTCGGCTCCGGCACGATCTCGGGTCCGGCGAAGGAGACCCGCGGGTGCTTCCTCGAGCTGACCTGGAGCGGCCAGGAGCCGGTCACCCTCGCCGACGGCACCGAGCGCACCTTCCTCGAGGACGGCGACACGGTGACGCTGCGCGCGACCGCCCCCGGCCCCGACGGGTCGGTCATCGGGTTCGGCGAGTGCACCGGGACGGTGCGCGCCGCCCGCTGACCCGGGTGGCTCAGCGCTTCCGGAGCACGACGACGGTGTCGGCGACCTTGTCGTGCAGCGCCTGTCGGCGCGGGTCGCGGATCAGCCACCCCGGATCGACGACCGACAGGACGATGCCGGCGACGTTGAGCAGCGGGTTGAGCTGGAGCAGGTCGCTGACGACCCCGAGCGACTGGCGGCGCAGGGCGACCCCCACGCCGATCCGCGCGCGTCCCGCCGTGGGGCGCACGATGGTGCCGAGCAGCATCTTGCCCGGCGTCGCGGAGCGCCAGACGAGGAAGAGGGTCGAGTAGACCAGGCCGACGCCGATCTGGATGAGCCCGATCGGCAGCGCGATCTCGGCGAAGGCGTTGAGCGGCACGGAGAAGTCGGGGTTCTCGCCGTTGGCGGACGCCTGGAGCCAGTCGCGGACGGCGTCGAGGTAGGGGCCCATGAGCGGGAGGGACGCGAGCCCGGCGAGCAGGCCGGTGAGCACCGAGTCGACGACCCAGGCCAGCAGGCGGCGCCACCACTCGGCGACGACGTCGCCGTCGGGCATCCGCAGGGCGCGGTCGACCGGGGCCTGCTGCCAGTGCGGGTGCTGCGCCGTAGGCTGCCCCCACGGCTGCTGCGGGGCGCCGCCCCACGGGGTGCCCTGGGTCTGGGGACCTGCGGGGCCGGCGGGGTCGCCGGGCCCGGCGGAGCCGGTCGGCGCGCCCGGCGCGGCGGTGGACGCCGGGTCGACGGGGGTGTTCGCGGCGGGGGCGGAAGGTGCGGCGGGCTGGGCGTGGCGCGGGGTGGTGTGGCTGCTCCACACGATGCCGTCGAAGTACCGCAGGCGGGTCGCGTCGTCGGGGTCCTCGTACCAGCCGGGGGCGCTCGGCGTCGTCATGCGCCCAAGGATCGCACGCGGACCCGGACGTCCCGGTGCGCGGCCCTCCCGGGACGGCACGGGATGGTGGCCTCCGAGAGCCCTCGCCGGCCGCCGTGCGTGGGCGGCCGTCATTGCCCGGGACCGGTACACCCCTCACCGCCGCTGTCGTTCGCTCCACCATCCGACGCAACCAGGACCAGCGGTCGAGGAGCGCCGCTCATCCCGATCGCTCCACCACCCGAGGCAACCAGGACCAGCGGCCGAGGAGCGCCGCTCATCCCGGTCGCTCCACCACCCGAGGCAACCAGGAGCAGTGGTCGAGGAGCACCGTTCGTCCCGGTTGCTCCAGGGAGAGGAGCAACCGGCAGGGGACGCGAGGGGTCACCCGGGACGGGCTCGCAGCGCCCGTGGACGCACCGCACCACCGCTCCCCCGCCGGTCGTAGGGTCGCCGGATGAGCGACGACCACTCCGTCCTGCGCACCAAGCCCGTCGAGGACGTCCTGGCGCAGGCCGGCGGCCCGGACGGCGAGGGCGGCGGCGACACCCAGGGGCCGGGCCGGCTCAGCCGGCGCCTCGGCCCGTTCAGCCTCATGGGCTTCGGCATCGGCATCGTCATCGGCACGGGGATCTTCACCCTCACCGGGATCGAGGCCAAGAACCACGCCGGCCCCGGCGTCGTCATCTCGTTCGTCATCGCC
Source organism: Phycicoccus mangrovi (assembly GCF_018729305.1). Classification (NCBI taxonomy): domain Bacteria; kingdom Bacillati; phylum Actinomycetota; class Actinomycetes; order Micrococcales; family Intrasporangiaceae; genus Phycicoccus; species Phycicoccus mangrovi. The sequence goes on from NZ_JAHHWP010000011.1 coordinate 180,109, forward strand.
GGCGCCGTGAGCCTGCTCGCGGCCCTCTGCTACTCCGAGCTCGCCTCCGCCGTCCCCACGGCCGGCTCCGCCTACACGTACGCCTACGCGACGATCGGCGAGGTGTTCGCGTGGATCATCGGCTGGGACCTCATCCTCGAGTTCGCCCTCGGCGCAGCCGTGGTCGCGCGCGGATGGTCCGGCTACGCGCAGGAGCTGTTCGACCTCCCGACGTCGATCTTCGGCGAGGAGTCGGTCGTCAACCTGGGGGCCGTCGCGATCGTCCTGCTCCTCGGCGTCGTCGCCGTCGTCGGCATCCGCGAGAGCGCGCGCGTGACCAACACCCTCGTCGTCGTCAAGGTCGCGATCTGCGTCTTCGTCATCATCGCCGGCGCGTTCTACGTCAAGGCCGCCAACCTCACGCCCTTCATCCCGCCGGCAGAGCCGGTGAAGGAGGGCACCTCGGGCCTCAAGCAGCCGGTCAGCCAAGCGCTGTTCGGCATCGAGCCGACGGCCTTCGGCTTCGCCGGCGTCCTCACCGCGGCCGCCGTGGTCTTCTTCGCGTACACCGGGTTCGAGGCCGTCGCCAACCTCGGCGAGGAGACGAAGAAGCCGAGCCGCGACCTGCCGCTCGGCCTGCTCGGCACGCTCGGCGTCTGCACGCTGCTCTACGTCGGCGTGTCGTTCGTCATCACCGGCATGGTCCCGTTCTCGGAGCTCAACGAGGGGGCCCCCATCGCCAGCGCCTTCGACGCGGTCGGCGCCGGCTGGGCGTCGATCCTCGTCTCGATCGCGGCGGTCGCGGGGCTGACGTCGGTGATCCTCGTCGACATCGTCGCGATGGGCCGGATCGGCTTCTCGATGGGCCGCGACGGCCTCATCCCGCGTTCGGTCGCCGAGGTCCACCCCAAGTGGGGCACGCCGTGGAAGATCACGATGATGACGATCGTCCTCGTCGCCGCACTCGCCGGGTTCGTCCCGCTCACGGCGCTCGCCGACCTCGTCTCGATCGGCACCCTGTTCGCGTTCGTCGTCGTCTCGATCGCCGTGCCCGTGCTGCGCCGGACCAAGCCCGACCTCCCGCGGCCCTTCCGCACGCCGTTCTCGCCGGTCGTCCCGGCCCTGTCGGCGCTGGCCTGCGTCTACCTCATGACCAACCTGTCGGTCGAGACCTGGCTGCGGTTCGCCGTCTGGATGGTGCTCGGGTTCCTCGTGTACTTCCTCTACGGCCGCAAGCACGCACGGCTCAACGCGCGCGCCGACTCCGCCGCCTGAGCGAGCGGACGTCGCGCCGTTGACCGACGGTGCTCCCCGGCGCACCATCGGGGGATGGCGCTCCGGCTCGGCACCCACCTGATGTCCCTGCACTCCGGGCTGCTGTGGGAGCCGGTCGCCCGACGCGTGCGCGCGACCCTCGACGGCGTCCCCGTGCTCGACAGCGTCGACGCCGCGCTCGTCTGGGAGCCGCGCCGCGTCGTGCCGATGTACGCCGTCCCGCCCGAGGACCTCGTGGCCACGCTCGACCCGCGGCGCCCGACCCCCGTGCCCGACCCGCTCCCCCCGGTGCTCGGCCCGGTGAACTTCGGCTGGCACACGACACCGGGGCGTTCCTTCGACCTCGTGGTGGGGCACACCCGGGTGACGGACAGCGCCTTCGCCCCGGACGACCCCGACCTCGGCGGGCGGGTCGTCGTCGAGTGGTCGCCGTTCGACTGGGTCGAGGAGGCCACCGACGTCACCGGCCACCCGCACGACCCGTTCAAGCGCATCGACCTCCTCGCGGCCGACCGGCACGTCGTCGTCGCCGTCGACGGTGTCGTCCTCGCCGACACCCACCGCGCGACCGCCGTGCACGAGACCCACATCCCCACGCGCTGGTACCTCCCGTCGGACGACGTGCGGCTCGACCTGCTCGTCCCGAGCGCGTCGACGACGACCTGCGCGTACAAGGGGGACGCCCGCTACTGGTCGCTCCCGGCGCGCGAGGGGCGGCCCGCGGTCGAGGACGTCGCCTGGTCCTACCCGGACCCGCTGCCCGAGGTCGCGGCGCTGCGTGACCTCGTCTGCTTCTACGCCGAGCGCACCGACCTCGTCGTCGACGGCGAGCCCGTCCCGCGGCCCGTCACCCCCTGGTCCTCCCCCGCGGACCAGGAGCGCTCCTGACACGGCGACGCCGCCGGACCCCCTCGGAATCCGGCGGCGTCGAGCGTGCCCCAGTGCTCGCGCGTCAGAGGTTGCCGCGCTTGTCCTGCTCGCGCTCGATGGACTCGAAGAGCGCCTTGAAGTTGCCCTTGCCGAAGCCGAGGGAGCCGTGGCGCTCGATGATCTCGAAGAACACGGTCGGCCGGTCGCCGAGCGGCTTGGTGAAGATCTGGAGGAGGTAGCCGTCCTCGTCGCGGTCGACGAGGATCTTGCGGGACTTCAGCTCCTCGATCGGCACGCGGACCTCGCCGATGCGCTCGCGCATCTCGGGGTCGTCGTAGTAGGCGTCCGGGGTGTCGAGGAACTCGACGCCCTCCTTGCGCAGCTCGTCGACGGTGCGCAGGATGTCGTTCGTCGCCAGCGCGAGGTGCTGCGCACCGGGGCCGGCGTAGAACTCGAGGTACTCGTCGATCTGGCTCTTCTTCTTCGCGATCGCCGGCTCGTTGAGCGGGAACTTCACGCGGTGGTTGCCGTTGGCGACGACCTTGGACATGAGCGCCGAGTAGTCGGTGGCGATGTCGTCCCCGATGAACTCGGCCATGTTCACGAAGCCCATGACCTTGTTGTAGAAGCCGACCCACTCGTCCATCTTGCCGAGCTCGACGTTGCCGACGATGTGGTCGAGGGCCTGGAAGAGGCGCTTCGGGGCGCCGTCGCGCTTGACGAAGGTCGAGGAGGTGGCGACGTAGCCGGGCAGGTACGGGCCGGCGTAGGTCGTGCCGTCGACGACGCGCTGGACGAGGCTGTGCCGCGTCTCGCCGTAGGTCGCGATGGCCGCGACGCGCACGGTGCCGTGCTCGTCGGTGTGGTCCTCGGGCTCCTGGAGGACGGTCGCGCCGGCGCGGCGGGCCTGCTCCACGCACTTGTCGACGTCCGGCACCTCGAGGGAGATGTCGACGACGCCGTCGCCGTGCTTCGCGTGGTGCTCGATGAGCGGGCTGTCGGGGGTGACCGCGCCCTTGACGACGAAGCGGATCGAGCCGGACTTCAGGACGTACGCCTTGTGGTCGCGGGTGCCGTTCTCGGGGCCGGTGTAGCCGACGAGCTCCATGCCCCACGCGCTCTGGTAGTAGTGCGCGGTCTGCGTCGCGTTGCCGACGACGAAGACGATGGCGTCCCAGCCGGTGACCGGGAACGGGTCGGTGCTCTCGTCGTAGTCGACCAGGCCCACGAGCTGCTTGAGCTGCTCGAGGTCGAGATCGGCCGCGCGCTCCTGGTCGGTGAGGTCGAGGCGGCTGGCGGACGTCGTCGTCGTGTCAGTCATCCCGCCACTGTCGGGGCGCTGGTCGGGATGTGCAACCACTCGCCGACACGGTGCACACGATGTGCATGCTGTTGCCTCGGGATCCCTTCCTGCTGGACGATGTGACCATGGCCAACAAGGACGGGGTGGACGCCCTCGACGCCCGGATCATCGCCCTCTTCACCGAGGACCCGCACGTCGGCGTGCTCGGCGCCTCCCGCCGGCTCGGGGTGGCGCGCGGCACGGTTCAGGCGCGCCTGGACCGCCTGCAGGAGCGCGGGGTGATCCGCAGCTTCGCCCCGCAGGTCGACCCCGACGCCCTCGGGTACCCCGTCACCGCGTTCTGCACGCTCGAGATCAGCCAGCGGCAGGGCCACGAGCCGGTCGTCGCGCACCTCGCGGCCATCCCCGAGGTGCTCGAGATCCACTCGATCACCGGCGTCGGCGACCTCGTGGTGCGGGTCGCTGCCCGCGACAACGCCGACCTCGGCCGGGTCATCGACGAGATCATCGACGACGTCCACGTCCTGCGGGCCAACACGGCCATCTGCCTCGTGACCCACCTCCCCCACCGCACCGGCCCGCTCGTCGCGTCGGCCGCCACCCGCGCCGACGCCTGAGCCCGACCGCGCCGACCTCAGGTGAGGAACCAGGGGACGACGGCAGCGGCCACCATCACGACGATCGGCACGGCGAGGGTCCCGGGCGTCAGGTCCTGCGAGCGCCCGGCCTCGATCTCGCGGTGCGAGCGCAGGACGACCAGCCAGGCCACGACCCAGGCCGGCGCGCCCACCCCGACGCCGACCCAGAGGACCGGCTCGTCCGAGGCGACGGCCACGAGCCCGAGCAGGACGAGCACCACGGGGTACATGACCATCCCGAGGACGAACCGGTAGCCCAACCACCCCGCGTTCCGCACAGCGCCCAGGACCCCCACGTGCCCAGCCTGCACCACGCCCGCCCCGAGTGGCGCGGTCGGGCACCCATGTCGGCGTTCCGTGGCCGCGCCCGGAGACGAGCGCCCGGAGACGAGCGCCTGTCGAGTGAACAGGACACGCCGTGCCCGATTCCTCGGGCACGGCGTGTTCTGTTCGGTCGACGGGGTGGAGGCCCCGTCCGGGGTGCGGGACGGAGCTCAGGCGGTGATGACCACCGGCGTGCCGTTCGCGACGAGGCGCCAGTCGGTGGAGGCGAAGCTCGGCGGGTCGATCTGCTGGTTGGCGGTGACCCAGTCGATGAGCAGCTGCCGGATCTCGACCTGCCGGTTGTAGACGACCGGGGCCGTCGTGACGCCGGGGAAGCCACCACCGCCGGACTGGCGGTAGTTGTTGATGGCGATGACGAACTGCTGCGCCTCGTCGATCGGGGCGCCGGCGTACTGCAGGTTCGTGATCCGCGAGCCCGGGGCCTTGGCGATGTCGATCTCGTACGTCAGGGGTGCGTCGAGGCCGCCCATGATGTCGTAGTTGTAGTCGGGCGTGCCGTTCGGCGCGGTCGACGTCTTCGCGTTGGTCACCTGCTCCGGCGTGAAAGGGCCGGCCGAGGTGACCTGCTGGAAGTAGGTCGCCGACTGCTCGAGGTAGGCCTTGACCTGCGCGCCGGTCAGCGTGATGCCGAGCAGCGTGTTGTCGAAGATGTACAGCCCCGCCACGTCGCGCACGGTCACGTCGCCCGCGGGGATGGCGGCGTCCTTGTTGAACGGCGCGGCGATCGACAGCACGGGCAGGTCGGCCTGCGGGGTGCCGGCGAGGGCGTCCTTGACGGCCTGGCCCTGGACGAGGTTGATGAAGTCCATCGCGGCGGTGTCCTCGTAGCGGGACGTCGCGGCCGACATCGCCTCGGTGCACGTGCCGATGACGCCGTTGACGTACGCGAGGACCTTCTCGTGCGCGGGGCGGACGAGGGCCGCGATCTTGGCGTCCTCGGGGACGGTGTTCGCGTTGAGCAGCGTCGCGGAGGACGAGCGCACCGACCAGCGGCCGCGCTCGAAGGCGAGGTCGAGGTCCATGACCGAGACGCGCATGCCCCAGTAGTACGGCTCGCTGAGGAGCACCTGCTTGCCGGTGACCTTGTTGGTCACCAGCTTCTGCGGGACCTCGAGGTGGGCGTGGCCGACGAGGACCGCGTCGATGCCGGGGACCTCCTCGGCCAGCTGGGTGCTCGCGTTCTCGGGGTAGGGCAGGGCGTCGCCGTAGCTCGAGCCGGGGACCGGGCCGGAGTGGCAGGACACGACGACGACGTCGGCGCCCATCCGCTTCAGGCGCGGGACCATCACCTTCGCCTGCTCGACGATGCCGGGGAACTTCACCTTGCCCTCGACGTTGGCCTTGTCCCAGATCGCGACGCCGGGCGTCACGAGGCCGAGGATGCCGACCGTGATGTCCTTGCCGCCCTTGACCTTGACCCGCTTGAGCACGTACGGCGGGAAGACCGGCCGGCCGGTGTTCCAGTCGACCGAGTTCGCCGACAGGAGCGGGAAGCGGCACTGCTTCTGGAAGGCCCGCAGCGTGTCGAGCCCGTAGTTGTACTCGTGGTTGCCGAGCGCGGCCGCGTCGTAGCCGACGGCGTTCATCGCGAGGGCCATCGGGTGCTTGGAGCCACCGGTGATCGGGTCGATCTTCGCGTAGTAGTACGCGAGCGGCGTGCCCTGGATCGTGTCGCCCGCGTCGAGCGTCAGGCAGGTGCTCGCGCCGCGCTCGGCGCGCATCGCCTTGATGAGCGTCGCGGCCTTGGCGATGCCGATCTGGTTGCCCTTGGAGTCGGAGAAGGCGGTGTTGGCGAAGTAGTTCCAGTTGAAGACGTTGCCGTGCAGGTCGGTCGTGCCGAGCACGGTGAGGCGGAAGGTCTTGCCGCCGTGGTGGTGGTCGTGGTGGTGGTCGTGGTCGTGGCCGTGCCCGTGGTGGGGGTCGGCGGAGGCGGAGGGGGCCGCCCAGAGGCCGGCGCCACCGACGACGGCCATGGTGAGCAGCTGACGGCGGGATGCAGAGGTGTTGTCGGTCACGGGGCGGCACGTTAGCCCGTCCGGGCGGCCGGTGCGCGACGAGGGCGTGGCCGTTCTCTCAGGATGCGCTGAGCATCCGGTGAACGCCCGGTGTCGTCCTCAGGTGGCGTTGCCGACCACTGCCGCCACAAAGGGCGTCGCCCCGACGCAGAGCCCGCCGAGCGCGAGGAGCCAGGTACCACGCTCGCCTGCCGACGCGGCTCGTCGCCGGCCTCCCACCACAAGGAGGACGACCGCGAGGACGGCGAGTGCCACGCCGGCGAACCACCCGTGCTCCGGCACCGCGACGGCCCCCCACGTGAGGAAGCCGGCCTCGGCGACGGCACCGAGGACCAACCCCACCCGCAGCAGGGCGATGCGCAGCTCGAGGTCGGCGGAGGCCATCGTCAGCGGCGCCCGACGAACCAGTTGCGGATCTTCGCGATCCGCTCGGTCACCTGCTCGCTCGTCGCGGACGCGAGCTCCGGGCCGCCGCAGGCCCGGCGCAGCTCCATGTGGACGTTGGCGTGCGGGGCCCCGGTCTTGCTCGAGTACGCGGCGACGAGCTTGTTGAGCTCCTTGCGCTGCGCGGCGAGGGCGCGGTGCTGGGCCACCGGCGTCGGCCCCTGCGCGGGCTGCGGCCGGGCCGAGCTCCCCTTGGCCTGCTTGGCCTGGCGCTCGTGGAGCAGCATCGCGACCTGGTCCGGCTCGAGCAGCCCCGGCAGGCCGAGGTAGTCCTGCTCCTCCTCGGATCCCACCTCGGCGTGCAGGCCGAACTGCTTGGCGTCGAAGAGCACGTGGTCGAAGTGGGCGTCGGACTCCAGCGCCTCGAAGCGGGACTCGTCGAGCCCGAGGGTCTTCTCGGTCCGGTTGGCGGCGGCGAGCATCCCCTCCTCCTCGGCCCACAGGGACGCCTCGTCCTCGTCGCTGCTCGGGCGGTTGAGCGCGTGGTCGCGCTCCTCCTCCATCGTCGCGGCGAGCTGGAGGATGATCGGCACCGACGGCAGGAACACCGACGCGGTCTCGCCGCGACGGCGGGCCCGCACGAAGCGGCCGACGGCCTGGGCGAAGAAGAGCGGGGTCGAGGTCGAGGTGGCGTAGACGCCGACGGCCAGGCGCGGGACGTCGACACCCTCCGACACCATCCGGACCGCGACCATCCAGCGCGCCTCGCTCTGGCTGAACTCCTCGATCCGCGAGCTCGCGCCGGCGTCGTCGGAGAGCACGACCGTCGTCTTCTCGCCCGTGATGTCGGTGAGGATGCGGGCGTACGCGCGGGCCGCGTTCTGGTTGGAGGCGATGACGAGGCCGCCGGCGTCCGGCACGTGCCGGCGCACCTCGGACAGGCGCTTGTCGGCGGCGCTGAGCACCGCCGGGATCCACTCGCCCTTGGGGTCGAGCGCCGTGCGCCACGCGTGCGCGGTGATGTCCTTGGTCAGGGGCTCCCCGAGCCGGGCCGCGACCTCGTCGCCGGCCTTGGTCCGCCAGCGCATCGCCCCGCCGTAGGCGAGGAAGAGGACCGGGCGCACGACGCCGTCACGCAGCGCGGCCGCGTAGCCGTAGGTGTAGTCCGAGCCGGAGCGCAGGATGCCCGCGGCGTCCATCTCGTAGCGCACGAACGGGATCGGGTTGGTGTCGGAGCGGAACGGCGTCCCGGTCAGCGAGAGGCGCCGGGTGGCCGGCGTGAAGGCCTCGCGGATGCCGTCGCCCCACGAGCGGGCGTCGCCGCCGTGGTGGATCTCGTCGAGGATGACGAGCGTCGGCTCGGCCTCGGTGCGCCGCTTGTGCAGCCCCGGGTTGGCGGCGACCTGCGCGTACGTCAGCGCCACGCCGTGGTACTCGCTGGACTGCACGCCGGCGCCGTTGGAGAACGAGGGGTTGAGCTGGATGCCGACCCGGCCCGCGGCGTCGGCCCACTGCGTCTTGAGGTGCTCGGTCGGGGCGACGACGGTGATCGCCCGGACGATGCCGCGGTCGAGCAGCTCGGTGGCGATCCGCAGCGCGTACGTCGTCTTGCCGGCGCCGGGCGTCGCGACCGCGAGGAAGTCCTTCTCCTGGCGGGTCAGGTAGGCGGCCAGGGCCTCCTCCTGCCACGCGCGGAGCTTCGACGCGGTTCCCCACGCGGCCCGCTCGGGATAGGCGGGGGGCAGGTGTCCGGCAGCAGAGGTACTCATGGGCGACGGCCACGATAACCGGCCGCCGGACGACACACCGAAGGCCCCGGCGGATTGCGCCGGGGCCCTCGGTCTGTGCTAGCCGGGATGGCTCGTCAGACGTTGCGGTAGGCGAGCCACGCGTTCTGCATCCGGGTGGCCTGGCCGGTCGTGAAGGTGTTCATGCACGCGTCGTCCGAGTAGTCCATGAAGTTGGTGATCGGGTCGAGGCCGGCGGTGCCGCAGGTGTCGCGGCCGGTGGGGCAGCCGTAGGCCGGCGAGGCCTCGGCCGGGGTGTCGGACACCGAGTCACCGCTGCCCGAGCAGCCGCCCTGGAAGGTGTGGTAGAGGTTCATCCAGTGGCCGACCTCGTGCGTGCCGGTGTCGCCCTGGTTGTACGGGGCGGCCGTGCCACCGGGCACCGACTGGTCGAGGATGACGACGCCGTCCATGACGTCCTGGCTCGCCTTCGGGAAGGTCGCCCAGCCGAGCAGGCCGCCGCCGAGGTTCGCGGTGTAGAGGTTGAGGTCGCCCATGTTGCCCTTGCGCAGGGCGGTCTTCATCTGGCGCTCCTGCGTGGTGCCGTCGGTGAGGCCCTGGTACCAGGAGGCGTTCGTCGTCGTGTCCGTGCCGGCCAGGCGGAAGGAGAACCCGGCCGAGGAGTAGGCGTTGTTGAGGACCGAGATCTGGTTGGTGATCTGGGTGCTCGTCAGCTTCCCGTTCGTGCCGTCGGTGATGACGTGGACGTAGACGTCGACGACGCCCCCCGCGAACGCCGCGACGGGCTTCTTGTTCGAGGCCGCAGCGGACTTCTGCGCCGACTGCGTGACGGCCTTGCCGTCGGTGCGGGTGTCGTAGCCCTTGGCCGCGAGCGCCTTGGCCATCGCGGCGTCGTTCGCCTTCGTCTGGGCCGGGGTCAGCTCGTGCGGGTCGGCCCGGTTCGGCCCGGCGGCGTGTCGGCCGCCCACGACGTCGCTGTGCACGGTGCACTCGGCCGACTGGGCGGTGTCCGCCGCCATCGGACGGGCCTGGGCCGAGGACAGGGGCACGAGGGAGCCGGCCGCGCCGAGGGTGAGGGCGGCGAGGGCCGTGAGGGAACGAGTACGCATGGGCGTCCTTCCGGGAGTCAGCCCGGTCGGTCGACCGGGGCACCCGCAGGACGCTAGGCGCGCGTCCGGGCCGACGGGGTCAGCCCGCGGTCAGGGTTGCGTAAGACCTCGGCCTCCCGCGATACGCGCCCGGCGACTGCTGCGGGTCAGGCCCGCGTAAGAACTCGGTCAACTCCGGCGAGAGACCCTCAGCCCCGTCTCAGCCCTGATCCACCGACGGTTCTCGTGAGTCGCTGGCTTTGATGGCTCTTCGCCGATGAGTGTGGGGTGAGCACGACGCGCCGATGGGCTGGCTGAGGGAGGGATGGGTCGAGGTCCCCGAGGATCAGAGGACTTCTACCACTTCTGATCGCGAGGACCTCGACGATGAGTGAGCCTACGTTGTGCTGCCGTGCCCGGGGCGGCTACTGCGAGCGTTGCGATGTGCTGGTCGGTCTGGAGGGCCTGCGCGTGACTGCGGTGGATCGCGATGACGGCGGCCGGCTCGTGGTGACGGTGGAGTCCGAACCGACCGTGATGGGCTGCCCGGCCTGCGGGGTCCTCGCTCACGGGCACGGCAGGGTCGTGGTGGGTCTGGTCGATGCCCCGGCGATGGGCCGCCCGGTGCGGATCCGGTGGCGCAAGCGACGCTGGGTGCGCCCCGAGCTGGGCTCCCCGGTCGGGACGTTCGTGGAGCAGGACGAGCGCGTCGCCGCCCCGCGGTCGTCGTTGACGGTGCGGGCGTGCCGGTGGGCGATCGAGCAGATCCGTCGCGAGCACGCCTCGGTGAACGGGATCCGCCGTCAGCTCGGCACGGGGTGGCGCACCGTGTGGGAGTCGATCCGGCCGTTGCTGCAGGCCGCCGACGCCGACCAGTCACGGTTCGAGAACGCCACGATCCTGGGGGTCGATGAGCACGTGTGGCACCACATGTCGACCAAGCCGATCGAGGCAGGGGGGGCGGGGTCCGAAGGAGCTGACCGGGATGGTCGACCTGACCCGAGATGCGAACGGCCGGATCAGGGCTCGGCTGTTGGACCTGGTCCCTGGACGCTCCGGGCAGGCGTACACGAGCTGGCTGACCGAGCGGGGCGAGGCCTTCCGGGCCGGAGTCGCGATCGCCACGTTGGATCCGTTCCGCGGGTACAAGAACGCGATCGATGACCAGCTCGACGACGCCCGCGCAGTCTTGGACGCCTTCCACGTGGTCAAGCTCGCCACCGGCGTGGTCGACGAGGTCGGCCGCCGGGTGCAGCAGGACATCCACGGCCACCGCGGCCGCAAGAACGATCCGCTGTACCGGACCCGGAACATCCTGCGCGCCGGCGCCGAGAACCTCACCGACCGGCAACGAGCGCGGCTGGACGCGGTGTGGGCCGCCGACGAGCGGCACCTCGAGGTCGAAGTCGCGTGGGCGTGCGCCCAGCAGGTCCGCTCCGCCTACCACCAGGACAGCCACGCCGCCGGTCGGGCGGTCACTGAGAAGATCCTCGCCACGTTCATCACGTGCCCGATCCCCGAGGTCGCCCGCCTCGGACGGACCCTGAAGCAGTGGCGCAGCGAGTTCCGCCCCCGCGAGCGGGAGGTACCCCCGGGCTACTTCGACACCGACGGCGCAAGCAACGGCGGCACCGAAGCCATCAACGGCCTCATCGCGCTCCACCGCCGCGTCGCCCGCGGCTTCAGGAACAGAGACAACTACCGCCTACGAATGCTCCTCATCGGCGGCGGCCCACGCCTGTGACCCACACTCATCGGCGAAGAGCCGTACAACCCCCGCCGGCGACACTCCACCCTCGGCTACCTGTCCCCGCACGAGTACGAAGCCCTTCACACCGCCGCCATCGCATGATCACCACACCGAAACTGTCCGGGAAACCGGGTCGGGCTCCGGTGCCAAATTTCGCGCATGGGGAATCAACGAACGGCGTCGGTGGGTATGGGTTTCTTGTGCCGACGGGCTACTGCGTTCATCATAGGTCTGGTCGTGTTGGGAGTGGTGGTCGTGCCCCGGGCTGCGAACGCACTCCCCAGCGACCATAACAACTTGTGCGGCCGATTCCCGGCCAGCACCGAGCCCATCTACTACCGCTTCTCTGCTGTCAGCGACCTCTACCAGACAGTGACTTATGACGGTCGAGAAAGATGGAACCAGAAGGCCACAGACGTCAAGTTCAGGGGCTCTGGGTCGACCTACAACATCTTCATCGAGGATGACTACTATCCCAATCAGTTTTGGGCGTGGGTAGGACCTGATGCCGTGAACGCCACCTGCGGCGGCTCGACGAATGGGCTCTGGAACAACAACCAAGTCCGCCTTCGATACAACGTAGCCACGATGTCGCAGATTGACAATGTGGACAAGTACGTCGTGGCGGCACACGAGCTCGGTCACGCGGCAGGTATGAGCCACCCGACATCCGGCACCTGCCGCACCAATGCATCATTGATGTATCAGGGAACCGAGAAATTCACGTACTGCCGGACCCCATCGGTGCGGGACGTGGATCACCTCAATGCGATGTACTACTAAGATTGGAGCGGGTGGGATGACCCTGCCATCAACAGTAAGGCAGCTCGTAGGTGCTTTTGCGTGCTGCATCCTGATGACGTCCTGCGCGAGCCCGTCGGATACCGGCTCGGGCAATTTGGGCGCCAGCCCTCCGCAGGAGATCGGCGGCGACGCGCCGGTCTATTCTTCGTGGGAGGAAGTCGTCAACGATTCCAAGGCTGTCGTCGTCGGCACCGTGACGGAGGCCCGAGGGACGGTGCCCTCGAAGGAGGGCATAACGTACTCGGTCTTCACCCTGACCGTGGATGACCCGTTGGGATTCGACGCGCCGAGCAAGGTGACCGTCGTCGACTTCGACCGGAGCAAGTACACGTTCGAAACTGACATTCAGCCAGCCATTGATGTGGGGATGACGGGGGTGTTCGCATTGAACACTGCCGACCGAAAGGGGATTTTGGTCTTCCCCGATCTGGGCCCAACGTCTTGGGTAGTGCGGTACCTCCGCGCCGATGGTGACGTATACAGGGACTCTATGGGGAAAATTCCTCCGCTCGACAGCCTCGCAGACGTCGAAGCCTCGGTGCGCGAACAGGTCAAGCGGTAGACGCCTACCGTCAGGAGAGACGCAGCGGTATGGCCGCGTGCAGAAGCTCTAGCTATCTCCCTCGCCCGAATTCCCGGTCTGCCTCATTGACTCGTAGATCTCCTTGCACGTGGGGCAGACCGGGAATCGGTCGGGGTTGCGCCCGGGGATCCAGACCTTGCCGCAGAGGGCCGTCACCGGCTCCCCCGACAGCGCGCTCTCGAGGATCTTCTCCTTGCGGACGTAGTGCGCGAAGCGCTCGTGGTCGCCGGGCTCGGCGACCTCGGGGACGGTCTCGGTGCGCTCGAGGACGGCCGTCTGCGTCTGCGGGCCGTCGGGCTGTCCCTGCGGCGCGTTCGGGTCGCTGGGCGGCGGCATCGTCTCGCTCATGGGCAGCAGGGTACGCGCTCGGCCTGCGGGGCCTCCCGGACGCCGGCGGCCCACGGCGTCAGTTGAGCGAGGGGTCCGGCGGGTAGAGCGCCATCCAGCGCAGCGGCTCGGGCTGGCGGCGCAGGACCCGCTGCCAGAGGTCGGCCGGGTGGTCGGTGAAGGCGTCGGCGCTCTCGGTGTCGACGACGAACCACGACCCCGTCGCGATCTCCTCCTCGAGCTGGCCCGGCGACCACCCGGCGTAGCCCGCGAAGATGCGCAGGCCCGACAGCTCGGGGACGACGAGCGGGGGCGGGGTGTCGAGGTCGACGAGGGCGACGGCCCCGAAGAGCCGCCGCACCCCGGTCGGCTCGGGCGAGTCGCCGGGGACGGCGACCAGCCCGAGCGCGGAGTCCAGCTGGACCGGCCCGCCCTGGAAGAGGGTGGCCGGCCGGCTGGCGTGCTCCTCCCAGCCGGGCAGGACGGAGTCGATGTCGGCGTCGACGGGGCGGTTGAGCACGACGCCCTGCGCCCCGTCGTCGCCGTGGTGCAGCACGAGGACGACGCTGCGGTGGAAGACGCCCTCCTCGATCTGCGGGGTGGCGACGAGGAGGCGCCCGGTGGTGGAGGCGCTCACGCGCCCATTCTGCCCCCGCGACCCTGCGGACGACCGCCGCTGCGACCACCCTGGGGGCGACCGCCGCGCGGACCACCCCGGTGCGGGCCACCGCGGCGCGGGCCGCCCCGGCCCTGCGGCTTGGCCTCGAGCAGCGGGCGCCAGACCTCGTCCGGCACCGGCACGCCGCTCGGGGCGACGCCACCGAGCGCGGAGACGGTCGCGTCGCCCGGCGCCACCTTGGCGACCTGCGCCTCGGCACCGGCCCCCTCGATGATGCGAGTGACCATCTTGCGCTGGTGCGGGAGGGCGAGCATGACGACGGCGCCCTCCTCCCCCGCGCGGGCCGTGCGGCCGGCGCGGTGCAGGTAGTCCTTGTGGTCGGTCGGCGGGTCGACCTGGACGACCATCCCGATGTCGTCGACGTGGATGCCGCGGGCGGCGACGTCGGTGGCGACGAGCACGGGGACTCGGCCGTCGCGGAAGGCGCCGAGGACGCGGTTGCGCACGCCCTGCGACAGACCGCCGTGCAGCGCCGCGGCGAGGACCCCGCGCTCGCGCAGCTCGCGGGCGATGCGCTCGGCCCCGAGCTGGGTGCGGGCGAAGACGACCGTGCGACCGGCACGGGAGCACAGCTCGGCGGTGAGGGTCTTCTTGTCCTGCGGGTCGATGAGGAGCACGTGGTGGCTCATCGTCGTCACCGCGGCCTGGGCGTCGTCGGTCGAGTGGGTGACCGGGTCGACGAGGTACTTCTCCACGAGGGTGTCGACACCGCGGTCGAGCGTGGCCGAGAAGAGCAGGCGCTGCCCGCCCTCGGGCACGGCGTCGAGGATCGCGGTGACCTCGGGCACGAAGCCCATGTCGGCCATGTGGTCGGCCTCGTCGAGGATGGCGACCTCGACCCCGCCGAGCTCGACGGCGCCGCGCTCCATGAGGTCGACGAGCCGGCCCGGCGTCGCGACGAGGAGGTGCACGCCGCGGTTGAGCGCCGAGATCTGGCCCTCGTAGGACAGGCCGCCGGCGACGAGGCGGTGCTTGAGACCGGTCACGTGGACGAACGGCTCGAGCGCGTCGCTGACCTGCATCGCGAGCTCGCGGGTCGGCACGAGCACGAGCGCCCGCGGGCGACGCGGCTCGGGGCGCACACCGTCGGCGAGGCGCGCGATGGTCGGCAGGCCGAAGGCGAGGGTCTTGCCGGAGCCGGTGCGGCCCCGGCCGAGGACGTCGCGGCCCGACAGCGCGTCGGGGATCGTCGCGGCCTGGATCGGGAACGGCTCGGTGATGCCGTCGCGGGCGAGACGCTCGACGAGGCGCTCGGGCAGGCCGAGGGCGGCGAAGCCGTTGTCCTCGGTCACCTCGCGCGGGCCACCGGCCGCGACCGAGCGGTAGGCGGTCCAGGTGTCGGCCTCTGCGCGCTCGGCCTCGGCCTCCTCGAAGCTGCGCGGCGCCTCGTAGCCACGCTGCTCGACGTGTCGGCCCTCGTGGCGGTCGCGCCGCACGGGGTCGGCCACGCGCGGCGACCGCTCACGGAAGGGACGGTCCCCGCGCTCGCGGCGGGGACGCTCGTCGTGGGGACGGTGGACGCGGCGCTCGTCACCGTCGCCGGAGACCCAGCGGCGGGGGCGGTCGTCGCGCTCGAAGCGCTGCGGGCGGTCCTCGCGCTGGAAGCGCGCCGGACGCTCGTCCCGCTGGAAGCGGTCGTCGCGACGCGGACGGTCCTCGCGCTGGAAACGCGCCGGACGCTCGTCCCGCTGGAAGCGGTCGTCCCGACGCGGACGGTCGTCACGCTCGAACCGCTGCGGACGGTCCTCGCGCTGAAAGCGGTCGTCGCGACGCGGACGGTCGTCCCGCTGGAACCGCTGCGGACGGTCCTCGCGCTGGAAGCGCGCCGGACGCTCGTCCCGCTGGAAGCGGTCGTCCCGACGCGGACGGTCCTCGCGCTGGAGGCCCTCGCGACGCTCGCTGCGGGCGGGGCGGTCACCGCGGCGCGGGTCCTCGCGGTCCCAGCGCGGCGAGCGCTCGGCCCGGGGGCGCTTCGTGCGCTCGGTGGTGTCGGTGCTGCGGGCGGACTGGCCGCGGTGCGGCTTCTTGGGGCCCTTCTGGGCCTCCGCCTTCTGGGCAGCGGTCCAACGGGCCTTGGGCCCGGATGCCTTCTTGGGCATGGGTGATTCACCTTCGTGGTTCGTCGGTTCGGTTGACAGACACGTCGTCAACCGGTGGCGAACCAGCACGGACAACGAGCCTCGGGGCCGTCTGTGGCCCTGGGTGGCCGGTTCGACCTCGCGGTGTCACCGGCGGACCGGGTGGGAGTGGTGTGGAGCGGCCCGCACTCTGCGGGCATCGGCGCGGCCAGGCGCCGGGCCACCTCGGTCAAGAGGTCCAGTCTACCAGCGCGCGGGGGCGCTCCCGGCCACGCGCCGACGGGCGAGGGTCACGCCGAGGAGCGCCCCGAGCGCGACACCGGTGAGGTCGGCGACCGCGTCGAGGGGGTCACCGCTGCGCGCCGGCAGGAGCGTGGCCTGCACGACCTCGCTGAGGACGGCGTGCGCCGCGAAGACCCCGGCGGCCCAGCGGACCCGGACCCCGGCCAGCACGGCGAGGGCCACCGGGACGAGGAAGACCGTGAGGTGGACCACCTTGTCGGCGTGCGGGAACGGGTCGACGCCCGGCGCCCGCGGGACGTAGAGGACGACGAGCTGGACGATCGTCGCGGCCAGGGCCAGCGCCCCGGCCACACGGCCGGGGCGCGGGGGCGCCGCGGTCACGCGTCGGGGTCGTCGTGGACGCCCTCGACGACCTCGACGGCACGGCGCACGGCGTCGGCGACGGTGCTCGTGACGTCCGGGTGGAAGACGCTCGGGATGATGTACGTCGCGTTGAGCTCCTCCTCCGTCACGACGCCCGCGAGGGCGTCGGCCGCGGCGAGGAGCACCTCCATCGTCACGTGGCTGCTCGCGGCGTCGATGAGCCCGCGGAAGACGCCGGGGAAGACGAGCACGTTGTTGATCTGGTTCGCGAAGTCCGAGCGACCGGTCGCGACGACGGCGGCGTGCCGGGCGGCGATCTCGGGGTCGATCTCGGGCACCGGGTTCGCCATCGCGAAGACGACCGAGCCGGGGGCCATCGAGGCGACGGCCTCCTCCGAGAGGATGTTCGGGGCCGAGACGCCGAGGAAGACGTCGGCGTCTCGGACCGCGTCGGCGAGGGAGCCGCTGATGTCGTCGGGGTTGGTGTGCTCGGCGATCCACGCGTGGTTCGGGTGGTCGCCGGAGAGGACGTCGGCGCGGTCGCGGTGGACGACCCCGTCGACGTCGGCGACGACGACGTGGCGCGCCCCGGCGTGGAGCATGAGCTTGAGGATGGCGGTGCCGGCCGCCCCGGCACCGCTCATCACGAGGCGGACGTCCTCGAGCCGCTTGCCGACGACGCGCAGGGCGTTGCGGAGCGCGGCGAGCGCGACGATCGCCGTGCCGTGCTGGTCGTCGTGGAAGACCGGGATGTCGAGCTCCTCGCGCAGGCGCGCCTCGACCTCGAAGCAGCGCGGCGCCGAGATGTCCTCGAGGTTGATGCCGGCGAACCCGGGGGCGATGGCCTTGACCGTGCGGATGATCTCGTCGACGTCGGTGGTGTCGAGGCAGATCGGGAAGGCGTCGATGTCGGCGAAGCGCTTGAACAGGGCCGCCTTGCCCTCCATGACGGGCAGCGCCGCGAGCGGGCCGATGTCGCCGAGCCCGAGCACCGCCGTGCCGTCGGTGACGACCGCCACGGTGTTGCGCTTGATCGTCAGGCGGCGGGCGTCGGCCGGGTTGTCGGCGATCGCCATGCAGACACGGGCGACGCCCGGCGTGTAGATGAGCGAGAGGTCGTCACGGGTGCGGATCGGCACCTTCGACTCCACGGTCAGCTTGCCGCCGAGGTGCATGAGGAAGGTGCGGTCCGAGACCTTGCCGATCTCCACGCCCTCGACCGTGCGCATGACCGCGACGATCTCGTCGGCGTGGTCGACGTCGCGCGTGAGCATCGTGAGGTCGACCCGCATCCGCGCGTGGCCCGAGCCGGTGACGTCGAGGCCGGTGACGACCCCGCCCGCCTTCTCGATGAGGCTCGTCATCTCGCTGACCGCGGTGGGCCGGGCGGGCAGGACGAGGCGGACGGTGACGCTGTTGGCGATGGAGGGCGCGGCGGGCATGCGGTCGATCTAACCGCGTACCGGCAGGTATCCCGAATCGGGGTCCGTGGTGCGGTCGCCCCCGCGCCGCTAGCGTGACCCGCATGTCGGACCACGTGGACGTGACCGGCACCGGCAGCGCCGGTGCACCGCCCGACGTCGTCGTCCTCGACGTGCGGGTGCACGTCGACGGCCCCGACGTCGCCTCCGCGCTCTCCGGCCTCTCCGACCGGCTCGCCGCCGCGGTCGCCGCGGCCGACGACCACGGGGTGCGTGACGCCGACCGGCGCACGACCGGGATGGGTGTGTCCCCGCGCTGGGACCGTGAGGGGCAGGGCGTGGTGGGGTACACGGCGCACCAGTCGCTGCGCCTGCGCGTGCTCGACCGCGCCCGGGCCGGCGACGTCATCGCGGCGCTCGCCGGCGCGGCCGGTGACGCCCTGGCCGTCGACGGGGTCTCGCTCGAGGTGGCCGACCCCGCTCCCCTGCTCGTGCGCGCGCGGGACGCAGCGTTCGCCGACGCGCAGGAGCGGGCCCGGCAGTGGGCCCGCCTCGCCGGCCGCCCGCTCGGGCCGGTGCTGCGCGTGCGCGAGGCCCCGGTGGGCGGCCCGGCGCCGATGCCCAAGGCGCGCTTCGCCGCGGCCGACGCGGGCGTCCCCCTCGAGGGCGGCGAGTCGGTCGTCGGGGTCGAGGTGCAGCTGCGCTTCGCGCTGGGCGAGCCGTGACCTGGGTCGACGCGCTCGGCTGGTTCGGGTCCGCGCTGCTCGTCTTCTCGCTGCTCCAGGCCCGCATCCTGCGGCTGCGCGTGCTCAACACGGTCGCCTGCGTCATCCTCGTCGTCTTCAACGCGGTGCTCGGGGTCTGGCCGATGGTCGCGATGAACGTCGTCCTCGCCGGCATCAACCTGTGGTTCATCGTCCGGATGCTCCGGGACCGGGGCGACGAGCGGGCCTTCGCCGTCGTCCCGGTGCGCGAGGACGACGGCTACCTGCTGCACGTCCTGCACCTGTGGTCCGGCGACCTCGCGCGCTTCTTCCCCGCGTTCACCGCCGGGACGGACCCGTCGCGCTCGACGTGGCTCGTGCAGCACGGCGACGAGACGGCGGGCGTCATCGTCGTCCGCGACGTGGGTGACGGCACCGCCGAGGTCGAGCTCGACTACGTGACACCGCGGTTCCGCGACTTCGCGCCGGGTGAGTTCGTCTTCCGTCGGTCCGGCCTCTTCCACGAGCTCGGGGTGCGCCGCGTGCTCACCGCACCCGGGATGGTCGCGCCGTACTACGACCGGCTCGGCTTCACCCGCGAGGGCGACCGCTTCCGGCTCGACCTCGGCTGAGCCCCGGGCGTGGACGACCCGGGCCCTCGGAACGAGGGCCCGGGTCGTCTGCGGGGCAGGCGTGGGAGTGCGCCGTGGTGGAGGTGGCGGGAATCGAACCCGCGTCCACTGACGGGAGACCAGGGCTTCTCCGGGTGCAGTGCGCTGTGGATTTTCTCGGCCCCGGGGCTCGCGCGCACACGTTCCCCGACAGGCCCAGCCGAGTGGGAGTCCCGCGTCGCCCCTCGGCGTGACGACGCAGCAAGATCTCTAGATGACGCTGGTTACTGAGCCGAGATCATGCTCAGGCCAACGGACTTCGGGCTCGCTCAGGCGGCGAGGGCGAAGTCGGTGCGCTTGGAATCGGCACCTATTGGTTTGCACGGAGCGTTTGACGAGATGACCGTGCCTCCTCGACCCGCTTCCCACTGGACATCCGACCAATGTCGAAACCGATCACCCCCCTGAGGGGAGCACTCCCACGCTGTTGAGTTGTCACCGGCGACCGAGGTCGCCGCACCGCCAGTATGCCGTGCAACGACGACAGCCCCAACCCGATTCCCCTCCGGGCCGCCCCGCGGGCCCGCGGGCGGCGTCAGGAGGCCGGAACCGCGGGGTCGGCGGCGGCCGAGGGCTCGGGGGTGGGCTCGCCCGCCCCCGAGCTCGGGGCGCCGCCGGTCGGGTCGGCCGTGGCCGGGTCGCCGGTGGCCGTCGGCGAGGGCTCGGGGCTGGAGGGGTCCGTCGAGGGGGACGGCGAGGGGGTCGGGGTGTCCGTCGGCGTCGGGGACGGCGAACGCACCGGCAGCGGGCGGATCCAGGGGTTCGTGCGGTTGACGAACGGCGGGGGCGGGGGCGGAGCCGTCGTCGAGGACGTCGTCGGCGGCGCGGACGACGTCGTGGTCGGGGACGCGGTGGCCTCCGGGAGCGGCGCCGTGGTGGTCGCCGACGGGTCCGACGACGACGGGGCCTCGGACGAGGACGGCTCGGGCGTCGGGCTGGGCTCCCGGGAGGGAGCGGGCGACGACGGCGCCGGGGAGGTGCTCGGTGCCGGCCGGCCGTCGAGCGCCGAGAGCCCACCGGGCTGCAGGGCGACCATCCCGACGACGGCGGCGACACCCGCGCAGGCGGCAGCGACCACCTGCAGCACGCCGACGCGTGCGGAGGTGGGTGCACCCCTGCGGTACCCCTGCACGACAGACAGGCTAAGCGCAACCGGAACGCATCCGGGACATCCGAACGGTCGATGCGAGGAGCGTGTCGATGTGCAGGCGCGGCTCCGTGGACGTCCGGGCCCCGGTGTGGCGCTCGTCACTAGGGTGGTCGGTGCCGCTCCCCGACGCCCGGAGGTCCGCCGTGTTCCAGAAGATCCTCGTCGCCAACCGCGGGGAGATCGCCGTCCGCGCGTTCCGTGCCGCCACCGAGCTGGGCGCGAAGACCGTCGCCGTCTTCCCGCACGAGGACCGCACGTCCGAGCACCGGCTCAAGGCGGACGAGTCCTACGAGATCGGCGAGGTCGGCCACCCGGTCCGCGCCTACCTCGACCACGCGAACATCGTCCGGGTCGCCGTCGAGTGCGGCGCCGACGCCGTGTACCCCGGGTACGGCTTCCTGTCGGAGAACCCGGACCTCGCCGAGGCGTGCGAGGCCGCCGGCATCACCTTCATCGGCCCGCCGGCCTCCGCGCTGCACCTCGCGGGCAACAAGGCCAGGGCGATCGCCGCTGCCCGGGAGGCGGGGCTGCCGACGCTGCGCGGCGCCGAGCCGACGACCGACCTCGACGCGCTCGCGGCCGCCGCCGAGGACATCGGCTTCCCGGTCTTCGTCAAGGCCGTCTCCGGGGGCGGCGGGCGCGGGATGCGCCGGGTCGACGACCGGGCGCAGCTGCGGGACTCGCTGGAGGCCGCCCAGCGCGAGGCCGACGCCGCGTTCGGCGACCCGACGCTCTACCTCGAGGAGGCCGTGGTCCGGCCGCGGCACATCGAGGTCCAGGTGCTCGCGGACGCCACCGGCACCGTCCTGCACCTCTTCGAGCGCGACTGCTCGGTGCAGCGCCGCCACCAGAAGGTCGTCGAGATCGCGCCGGCTCCGAACCTCGACCCCGAGGTCCGCGCGAGCATGTGCGCCGACGCCGTGCGCTTCGCCGAGACCATCGGCTACCGCAACGCCGGCACCGTCGAGTTCCTCCTCGGCGAGGACGGCCGCTACGTCTTCATCGAGATGAACCCGCGGATCCAGGTCGAGCACACCGTGACCGAGGAGGTCACCGACATCGACCTCGTCGTCTCGCAGATGCGGATCGCCGCGGGCGAGACCCTCGAGGACCTCGGGCTGCGCCAGGAGGACATCCGCACCCGTGGCGCCGCGCTGCAGTGCCGCATCACGACCGAGGACCCGGCCAACGGCTTCCGTCCGGACGCCGGCCAGATCACCGTCTACCGCTCGGCCGGCGGCGGCGGCGTGCGCCTCGACGGCGGCACCGTGTTCGTCGGCGCCCAGGTCAGCCCGCACTTCGACTCGATGCTCGTCAAGCTCACGTGCCGCGGCAGCGACTTCGGCGTGGCCGTCCGGCGCGCGCGACGGGCGTTGGCTGAGTTCCGGATCCGAGGCGTCTCGACGAACATCCCCTTCCTCGAGGCCGTCCTCGCCGACCCCGTCTTCCAGCGCGGCGAGGCGACGACCGGCTTCATCGACGAGCGGCCCGAGCTCCTCGAGGCGCGGATGGGCGGCGACCGCGGCACCAAGCTGCTGCAGTACCTCGCGGACGTCAGCGTCAACCAGCCGCACGGTCCCGCGACCACCCACCTCAAGCCGCGCACGAAGCTGCCGCCGCTCGACACCGACGCGCCCCTGCCCCCCGGCACCCGTGACCTGCTGCTGCGGGTCGGTCCCGCCGAGTTCGCGCGGCAGCTGCGCGAGCGCACCGACGTGCCGGTCACGGACACCACCTTCCGCGACGCCCACCAGTCGCTGCTGGCCACCCGGATGCGCACGCGCGACCTGCTGCACGTCGCCGGCCACGTCGCCCGCACCACCCCGCAGCTGCTCTCGATGGAGGCGTGGGGCGGGGCCACCTACGACGTCGCGCTGCGCTTCCTCCACGAGGACCCGTGGGAGCGTCTGGCCCTGCTGCGCGAGGCGATGCCGAACATCCCGCTCCAGATGCTGCTGCGCGGGCGCAACACGGTCGGCTACACGCCGTACCCGACGAAGGTCACCGACGCGTTCGTCCACGAGGCCGCCCGCACCGGCCTCGACGTCTTCCGGATCTTCGACTCGCTCAACGACGTCTCGCAGATGCGCCCCGCGGTCGAGGCGGTGCTCGACACCGGGACCGCGGTCGCCGAGGTCGCCCTCTGCTACACCGGCAACCTCATGGACCCGGGCGAGCGGCTCTACACGCTCGACTACTACCTGCGCCTCGCCGAGGAGATCGTCGGCACCGGCGCGCACGTCCTCGCGATCAAGGACATGGCCGGGCTGCTGCGGGCGCCGGCGGCCCGGCGCCTCGTGACGGCGCTGCGCGAGAACTTCGACCTGCCGGTCCACCTGCACACGCACGACACCGCGGGCGGGCAGGTCGGCACGCTGCTCGCCGCCATCGACGCGGGGGTCGACGCGGTCGACGCCGCGACGGCGACGATGTCCGGGACGACCAGCCAGCCGAGCCTCTCCGCCCTCGTCGCGGCGACCGACGGCACCGAGCGCGAGACCGGCCTCGACATCGACGCCGTCTTCGCGCTCGAGCCCTACTGGGAGGCCGTGCGCCGGCTCTACGCGCCGTTCGAGTCCGGGCTCGCCTCCCCCACCGGCCGCGTCTACTTCCACGAGATCCCCGGCGGCCAGCTGTCGAACCTGCGCCAGCAGGCGATCGCGCTCGGGCTCGGCGACCGCTTCGAGGACGTCGAGGACATGTACGCCGCCGCCGACCGCATCCTCGGGCACCTCGTCAAGGTGACGCCGAGCAGCAAGGTCGTCGGCGACCTCGCGCTCGCCCTCGTCGGCGCCGGCGCGGACCCGGCGGACTTCGAGGAGAACCCGACCCGCTACGACATCCCGGACTCGGTCATCGGCTTCCTCGGCGGCGAGCTCGGCGACCCGCCCGGGGGCTGGCCCGAGCCGTTCCGGACCAAGGCGCTCCAGGGCCGCACCCCCAAGCCGCGCGTCACCGAGCTGACGCCCGAGCAGGAGGAGGCGCTCGTCACCGACACCCGGCGCACCCTCAACCAGCTGCTCTTCCCGGGGCCGACGCGCGAGTTCGAGGAGACCCGCGAGCTCTACGGCGACCTGTCGGTCCTCGGCACGATCGAGTTCCTCCACGGCCTGGAGCACGGCCAGGAGTACGAAGCCGAGATCGAGGCCGGCAAGCGGCTCCTCCTCGGCATCAGCTCGATCGGCGACCCGGACCGGCAGGGGATGCGCACCGTCATGTGCACCCTCAACGGCCAGTTCCGCCCGGTCCAGGTGCGCGACCGCTCGGTCGAGGTGGCGACCAAGGCCGCCGAGAAGGCCGATCCCGGGACGCCCGGCCACGTCGCGGCCCCCTTCGCCGGCGTCGTCACCCCGGTCGTCGCCGAGGGAGACACCGTCGAGGCGGGCGGCGTCGTCGCGACGATCGAGGCGATGAAGATGGAGGCGAGCATCACCTCGCCGACGGGCGGCACCGTCGAGCGGCTGGCCATCTCCGGGCACCAGCAGGTCGAGGGCGGTGACCTCGTCCTCGTCGTGTCACCCGGCTGAGCCGCGCTCCTCCCCTCGGCCGTCGAGGACGTCGAGGTCGCGCAGGGCGTAGCGCAGGTGCTCCCACTCCTCCTCGAGGACGGTGTGGAGGCAGGACCGCACGGTCTCCGGGTACCGGGGCGCCCACGGGTTGGCGCGGGTCGCGTCGAGCTCGTCGGCGGTCGTCTCCGCGAGGAGGCCGCGCACGAGGGCCGTGCGGTCCGCCCGGACCGCGAGCACCTCGGACCACGTCGGCGTGCCCGGGGCGAAGACCGACGGGTCGTGGCCGTCCGCGGCGTACTCGGCGTTCGGCATCCCCAGCGGGTGCCAGGGCCGCTCGACCCCGAGCACGGCGCCCCGCACCCAGGTGTCGGTGGCCATGACGAGGTGCCGCACCGTCTCGGCGAAGGACCACTCCCCGTCGACGGAGGCGTCGAGCGTTCCCTCGAGCAGCCAGGGCGCGTCGATCTCCGCCCCGGCCACGTCGACCGCCCGCAGGACGGCGCCGGAGAGGTCGCAGCGGACGAACCGCGCGCCGCGCAGGTCCTCGTCCGCGAAGCGCGCCGGAGGCTCGTCGTGCTCCGTGGAGGTGTCGGGCGACTCGCTGGAGGTCACGGCGGGAGCATCCCACGACGGCACGCGCGGCGTCCCGTCGGCGGGCGGCGGAGGGTGCCGGCGAGAGGCCGCGACCTGCGGCGTCGAATGTTCGTCGAAAGTTTGTCGCGTCGAAAGCCCCACGGGCGGTCGAGCGTGCATAGCGTGGGACCCATCAGCGCGGTGCGTTCCTGGCGGGGCGTGCTGCACCCCGTAGCGAAGGGAGCACCCCATGGGTCTCGGAGACAAGATCGAGAACATGAAGGACGACGTCGTCGGCAAGGCCAAGGAGGCCACCGGCAAGGCGACCGACAACGAGCGCCTCGAGGCCGAGGGCCGCGGGGACCAGGCGAAGTCGGACGTCAAGCAGGCCGGCGAGAACGTCAAGGACGCCTTCAAGCACTGACACAGGGCTCCCGGGCTCACGGGTCGGGGAACCACGACGGGCCGCTCCCTCGGGGGGCGGCCCGTCCGTCGTGCGGGGCCGACCCGGCCGGCCGCGCTACCAGCTGCCGCCGGAGGATCCCCCGCCACCGCCGCCGCTGAAGCCGCCTCCCCCGCTGAAGCCCGAGGACCCGGACGAGCCCGGGGTGGAGACGAGGGTCCCGGCGGCGACGGTCGAGAACGAGTCCATGCTCGAGGCGACGTCGCGGAAACCACCGTCCCCCCAGGAGCCGACGTACCAGAGCGGGCTGACGACGGTGTGCCCGGCGGCGGCCGCTGCGGCGGCGACCTCCTCGAACACCGCGGCCCACCGGTCGGCGAGCCCGAAGACGATGGCGTAGGGCAGGAACCGGCTGAAGAGGTCCTGCGCCTCCTCCCACCGGATCTGGTTCGCTTCGGCCGTCGCGAGGTAGCGCTCGAACCCCTTCGAGCGGGCGAGGACGGCCGAGCCCTCGGCGGTCCGGGCCGCCATCCGCCGCCCGAGCGCGCGCGTCACGAGGCCGCCGACGACGAGCCCACCCGCGAGCACCCAGACGGGGCTGACCGGCAGGCCGGAGTCGGCGAACAGACCCGACGCGGGTCCGGCGAGGAAGAAGCCTCCGAGCACCCCGACGCCCACGAGCACGCTGCCGAGCGCCATCCAGCCCGAGCGCTGCGCCTGCGGGCTGCGACGGAACCAGCCGCGCTCGACGACCTCCTCGTACATGAGCCGCTGGACGGCGTCGACGGTGGGCTTGAAGCGGTTCTTCAGCGACGAGAGCGCGACCTGGTCGCCGGCGGCGAAGAGCGACTCGTGGAGGAGCTGCTCGTACGGCGTGAGGGGGACGCTGCCCGCGGGGGGCGTGGTCCGGGTCAGGAGCCAGTCGTCGGATCGGAGGGCGCCCCGCTCCTCACGCCCGATGCGCAGGTGGCCGCGCACCGCGAGGTCGATGATGGTCGCGGTGACGTCGACGAGCCCGGCCTCCTCGTCGAGCACCGTCCCGACCAGACCGGGCTGGACGCCCTCCGGCGGCGTGAACTGCACGGCCACGGTGGGCGCGGGCCCGCCGACGACGACCGGCGCGGTCTCGCCGGCCCCCGGCGAGAGGCCCGGCGTCAGGCCGGCGTAGCGCTCGTCGCGCCCGCGGCGCCACACGAGCAGCCCCATGAGGGTGCCGGCGGCCAGCGGGACGAGCAGCCCGCCCCCGGTGGCGAGCAGCCCGAGGGTGCGGGCGGTGGCCGGGGTCACCGTGCTGCCCCCGGTGCTGCCGACGTCGCCCTCGCGCAGGTCGGGCGTGAGGTCGCCGAACGCCTCGCGCGGGAACGAGGCGACCACGGAGGCTCCCTCCTCGGCCGCGAGGTCGGGCACCGTGTACTCGGCGCTGGTCCCGGGGGTCGCGGAGCACGGGTCGGTCGAGCCGTACGGCCCGTGGAAGCACGCCGCGCGGGTGACGTCGGCGGGGCCGGTGACCGTCGCGCGCACGTCGTGCTGCGGGAAGGAGCTCGCCGTGCTGACGACGTCGTAGTAGACCTCGGCGGTGCCGTCGCCGATGTCGTTGACGAGGTGGGCGAGGCGGTAGCGCACCACGTAGCGCGCGGTGCCGCTGACCGTCTCGGACGGGCTGCCGATCCGGATCCGGCGGTCCGCGCCGTAGTCCTCGACCGTGATGTCGGTGGGCGCACCCGTCGGCGAGGTGACCTCGATGCCGGACAGCTCGTAGTAGCGGTACTGCGTCTCGCTGTCGCGGTAGCCCGCGCGGACCCGGACGAGGCGGTAGATGCCGTGCCGGTCCTCCCCCTCCGGGAAGCGCCAGGTGATGTCCTCGGTGACGACGACGCTGCCGTCCTCCTGCGCCTCGATGCTCGTGTGCAGCGAGTCGGCCTGCTCCTGCGCCGGCAGGGCGGCCGGTGCGGCGCCGCCCCAGGCACCGACGCGCTCGGGTGCTCGCGCCCCCGGAGCGGCGGCCGCCGCGGGGGCGGAGGCGGTGAGCGCGGCGAGGCAGGCCAGCAGGAGGAGGAGCGCGGCCCGCACCCCGCCGCGGCGGGGCACCGTCAGTCCTCGCCGCGCCGCCGGGCGGCGATGGCCCGTTCGGCCTCGCGGTTGTCCTGCCGCTCGCGCAGCGCCTGCCGCTTGTCGTAGGCCCGCTTGCCCTTGACGACCGCGATCTCGACCTTCGCGCGGCCCTCCTTGAAGTACAGGCTGAGCGGGACGACCGAGTAGCCGGACTCGCGCGTCGCCTGGGCGATCTTGTCGAGCTCGCGGCGGTGCAGGAGGAGCTTGCGGCGCCGGCGCGGCGTGTGGTTGGTCCACGTCCCGTTCACGTACTCGGGGATGTGGACGCCCTCGAGCCAGAGCTCCTCGTCGCGGTCGAAGCCGGCCCAGCCGTCGACGAGCGAGGCCCGGCCCATCCGCAGCGCCTTGACCTCGGTGCCCATGAGGACCATGCCGGCCTCGTAGGTGTCCTCGACGAGGTAGTCGTGGCGCGCCTTGCGGTTGCTCGCCACGAGCTTCGTCCCGGGGGTCCGCCCCTTGTCCTTCGCCACGGTCAGGAGGCTACCCGCCCGGGTGGCACCGGCTCACGGCGATTCCCGCCGGCGCCGGTCGCGCGGCCGGTCAGCCGAGGTTGTTGAGCCACTTGCGGGGGTCGACGAACGCACCGTCCTGGAGGGTCTCGAAGTGCAGGTGGCACCCCGTGGACGTGCCCGTCGTCCCGCTGTACGCGATGAGCTGGCCGCGGCTCACCGAGCCGCCCTGCACGACGAAGGACGTGAGGTGGTTGTACGTCGACGCGAGCCCGACGCCGCGCTCGAGGCCGTGGTCGATGACGATGCGGTTGCCGTAGCCGCCACCCCAGCCTGCCGAGATGACGGTGCCGGACGCCGCCGCGTAGACCGGCGTGCCGCAGCCGACCGCGTAGTCGCGACCGGAGTGCAGCTTCCAGTAGTGGTAGATCGGGTGGAACCGCTGGCCGAACTCGGAGCTGACCCAGCCGGTGCGCACGGGGCGCGAGAGCACACCGGAGCCGGTGGAGGAGCCTCCACCGCCGGAGCCGCCCCCCGAGGTCGACCCCCCGCCCGAGGACCCGCCGGAGGAACCGCCACCCTTGTTCTGCTCGGCACGCTTCTTGGCCTCCGCGGCGGCCCGGGCCCGGGCCTCGGCCGCGCGGCGGGCGAGGACGGCGCTCAGCCGGTCCTGCTCGGCCTTCATCTCGGCGAGCTGCTTCTTGTCGGCGGCGAGCTCGTCGC
The DNA here is from genome assembly GCF_018729305.1 of Phycicoccus mangrovi. Taxonomy (NCBI): domain Bacteria; kingdom Bacillati; phylum Actinomycetota; class Actinomycetes; order Micrococcales; family Intrasporangiaceae; genus Phycicoccus; species Phycicoccus mangrovi. Next base: position 208,296 of record NZ_JAHHWP010000011.1, read on the forward strand.
GGAAGTCGATGGCCTGACCGCGCTGGGCCGTCACGAGCGACTCGAGGTCGAGCTGCGCCTGCTGCGCGGAGGCCCGCGCGGCCTCCGCCTTCTTCAGGGCGGCGGCGGCGGCCTTCTGCTTGCGGGCGGAGTCGACGCGCAGGGCGCTCACGTGGTCCTCGAGCGCGGTGAGGCCCGCCTGCTCGCTCGTCAGGCGCTGCATCGTCGCGTTCTGGACGTCGAGGACGGTGTCGACCATCGCGAGCCGGTCGGCGAACTGCTGGGGCTGGGTGCTCGAGAGGGCGACGTCGAGCTGGCCGAACCCCTGCTGCTGGTAGACCTGCGAGGCGAACTGGGCGAGGCGCTTGCGCCCGGCGGCGACGGCCTTGGTCGAGGCCTGGAGGTCGGCGGCGGCCTTGGCCTCGTTGGCCTTCGCGACCTCGAGGTCCTGGGCGGCCTTCGCCTCGGCGGCGTCCGCGGCGTCCGCCGCCGAGCGCGCCTTCTCGAGGGCGCTGCGGGCGGCGGGCAGCTTGTCCTCGGTCGCGTGCAGCTTCTTGTACGCCGAGCGCAGGGCGTCGGTGGAGTCCTCGACCTGGTTGACGAGGTCGTCCACCTTGCGGTCGACCTGCCGCTTCTGCGCCCCGGGGTCGGGGGCGGCCGGCGCCGCGGGGGCCACCGCGAGCACGAGCGCGCTCGAGCACGTCATCGCCGCGGCGAGCCCGAGGAGGCGGCGCGTGCGGGGGCCGCGGAGGCCGTCAGGTCGTCCCATGATCACCATTGGTAACACGAACCACACCGGCTTGCACAGTCGACGGGCACATCGCCCCGGCCTCGCGCGCCGAGCGGGCATCAGGCGTCTCTCACCGCCCAGCGCCCCGCACGAGGGGTCCGTGCAGGTCGGGCCGGGTCAGACGCGCAGGTAGCGCCGCAGGGTGACGACGCTCGTGCCGACCGCGATGAGCACGACACCGCCGAGCATCCACGGCGCGAGCAGCCACACGTCGGAGGTGCCGATGAACGCCTGCGACAGCGCGATCTGGCTGGCGCCCTCGGTGAAGACGTACTGCGTGAGCCCGATGAGCAGGCCGACGGCGAGCAGCACCCCGACGGCCGAGACGATGACCATCTCGGAGATGAACGGCGCGCGGATGGTCCAGTTCGAGGCGCCGACGAGCCGCATGATGCCGATCTCGCGGCGCCGGATGAACGCCGCCTGCCGGATGGTCGTCGCCATGAGCAGCGCGGCACAGGCGGCCATGAGCGCCGCGAGGAAGACGGCGAAGACCGTGATCCAGTTGATGATCGTGAAGAACTTCGACAGGACCTTCTCCTGGTCCTGCACCGTCGCGACCCCCGGGGCGTCCTCGAACTGCGTCGTGACGTTCTTGAACTTCGTGGGGTCGTCGAGCTGCACGCGCAGGCTCGGCGGCAGGTCCCCGACCTGGACGTTGCCGGCGATCGGGCTGTTGCGGAACTGCTCCTTGAAGCGCTGGAAGGCCTGCTGCTCGGACTCGTAGAAGACCTGCTTGACCTCGGGCAGCGCCTCGAGCTGGTCCTGGAGGGCCGTGCGCTGGGCGTCGGTCGCGGCCTTGCCCTCGCAGTTGGGCGCGAGCGCGTTGGCGTTGCACAGGTAGATCGACACCTGGATGCGGTCGTACCAGTAGCCCTTCATCGTGTCCGCCTGGCGCTGGGCCAGCAGGCCGAGGCCGAGGAGGAACATCGCGACCATCGTCACGAGCACGACGGAGACCGCCATCGAGACGTTGCGGCGCAGTCCGGAGCCGACCTCCGAGGCGAGGAAGCGCATCTGCATCTCAGGCCTCCCCGTCCGTCGTCACCACGGGCAGCTCCACCGTCTGGTGGTAGTTGCCCTCCCGCTCGTCACGCACGACGTGGCCGTCGGCGAGCTGGAGGACCCGCTTGCGCAGCGCGTTGACGATGTCGTGGTCGTGCGTCGCCATGACGATCGTCGTCCCCGTCCGGTTGATGCGGTCCAGGAGACGGACGATCTCGAGGCTGATGGCCTGGTCGAGGTTGCCCGTGGGCTCGTCGCACAGGAGGATCTGCGGCCGGTTGACGACGGCGCGCGCGATGGCGACGCGCTGCTGCTCGCCACCGGAGAGCTGGTGCGGGAAGCGCTTCTCCTTGCCGGCCAGCCCGACCATCTCGAGGGTCTCGGGCACGAGCTGGCGGATGGCGTGGCGCGGCTTGCCGATGACCTGGAGCGCGTAGGCCACGTTCTCGTGCACCGTCTTGTTCGGCAGGAGCCGGAAGTCCTGGAAGACGGCGCCCATCTCGCGGCGCAGCCGGGGCACCTGGCGGGTCGACAGCTTGCGCAGGTCGTGGCCCGCGACGAGCACGACGCCCTCGGTGGCGGCCTCCTCGCGCAGGGCCAGGCGCAGCATCGTCGACTTGCCGGACCCGGAGGGCCCGACGACGAAGACGAACTCGCCGCGGTCGATGTCGACGTCGACGCCGTCCAGAGCCGGCCGGGTGGAGCGCGGGTAGACCTTCGTGACGTTCTCGAAGCGGATCATGCGGTGGTCAGGGCCTCAGGGCTCGGGGGCAGGGGGCCGCGGACGGACCACGGCACCCTCGAGGATAGGTCGACTCCCCGCGCGCGCCGGTCAGCCCACGCCCGTCGGCGGGTCCCGGCGCGTCGGCGCCTCCCGGGGTGGCTCCCCCGACCGGCCCCGATCCCTCCGATCGCAGGACCCCGGACCGTCACCGGAGTTACAGTCCCCGTGTCCCGGGCCTCCTGACCCCGGGGCACGGGTCCGCGCGCAGGGGCGTCCGGATGCGGGCCCTCACCTCTGTCGTCAGTGAGGACGTCTCCATGCACCGCACCTTCGGCCCGGCCGTCGCCGCCGCCGCCCTGACCGCTCTCGTCGTCTCCTCCGGGGGGACGGCGTCGGCCGGCGAACCCGCCGGACGCACCGACCCGGCGCCGGTCGCCACGACGCCGGCCGACCACCACGCCTTCGTCCGGGCCCTGCACCGGGCCCGGGCCACCGACGCGCGCTCCGCGCTCGCCGCCGTGCTCACGCCTCCCCCGCCGCCGGCCGCCCTCTGGGTCTCGGACGGCGTCGGCACCACCCGGGTGTCGTTCAAGGACGCCAACGGCGCGGTCGGGACGACCTCGCCCCGGACCGACCGCACCGACGTCGCCGTCGGGCCGGCCGGCGACACGATGGCCTACCGCGCGGGGGGCCTGGTCAAGGTCGAGCCCCTGCCGCTCGGCACCGGACCGGTCGTCGACCACCCGGCCTCGAACGCACCCGTGGCGTGGGGCCCGGCCGGGGACGCCTTCGCGCTGACGACCGACGCCGGGCTCTTCGCCCAGTCGACCAACCCCGACTACCGGATCCCCTTCGACAGCCCGACCGACGCGACGTCGCCGGCCGTCAGCCCGTACGGGGGCGAGCTCTTCCTCCACACGGGCAGCGGCGCCACCTCGGACATCACCGGGATCGCCGCCCCGTTCATCGGCACCTTCAGCGGCTCGGGCACCCACGTGCTCGGGCTGTCGGCCTACCGTCCCGAGGCCCCCGGCGTCGGCCAGGAGCCGGGCACCGGCATCGTCCCCGGCGCCAACGACGGGGCGACCTACCTTGCCTTCGAGGGCGTCGGCCCCGGCGGCTCGGGCGCCCGCCTCTACGTCGACCACCAGGACACGTCGGGCTCCCCCGACACCACGGGGTACGGCACCCCGGTCGCCGTCGCCGACGTCGGGACCCTCTGCGGGGTCGCCGCGCCGGTCTTCTCCCCGGACCGCACCTGGCTCGCGTACGTCCGGCCGAACGGCCCCGTCGGCAACGAGTGCTCCAGCTTCCAGGTGCGCCTCCACAAGGCCGACTCCAGCGGCCGCTACTCGGACGTCGGCGCGGACACGCTCCTGGCGTCGCCGGCGACGAAGCCGACGCTGCTCTCCTTCGAGCCGAGGAACCCCGCGGCGGACCCCTACCGGATCGACGGCGCGAACCGCTACGAGGTCTCGGCGAACACCGCCGCCTTCTACGACCCCGCGACGAGCGAGGCGGCGGTCGTGGCCGGGGCGTACGCCGAGGCCGACGCGCTCGCCGGCGGCCCGCTCGCCACGGAGAACCAAGGCCCCCTCCTGCTCACCGACTCGCGGGCCCTGCGCCCGGAGACCGCCCTGGCGCTCACCGACAGCCTGGCCAAGGGCAAGAAGGTCTACATCCTCGGGTCCACGACGACGGTCCCGGCGTCGATCGAGAGCGCGATCCGGGCCCTCGGGTACTCGACCCAGCGGATCGGCGGCGCCAACCGGTTCGAGGTCGCGGTCAACGTCGCCAAGGAGATGGACCGCCTCCGCGGCGGCAACGGCGGCGCGCAGCCGCCCACGGCGGCGTTCGTCTCCTCCGGCTGGGCCTTCGCCGACGCGCTCGTCGCCGGTCCCCCCGCGACCGCGTACGACGCGCCGATCCTCCTCACCAACGGCTCGAAGCTGCCCGACGTCGTCCGGACCTACCTCGGGACGCTCGCGCCGACCGCGTCGATCTTCGCGATCGGCGGCTCGGGCAAGGACGCGGTCGTCGGGGACTCCCGGACCGAGGTCGTCGACGGCGCCAACCGCTACGAGGTCGCCGCCAACGTGGCCCAGCGCTTCTTCGCCGGCTGGTGGGTGCTGGCCCTCGCCGACGGGCGCAACTGGCCCGACGCCGCGTCGGCCGGCTCGCTCATGGGCCTGTACGGCCAGCCGATCCTCCTGACCAACGGCAAGACCACGCTGCCGGCCGGGACCGAGGCGCAGATCCGCCAGACCGAGGAGTCGATCGACAACGTGCTCGTCTTCGGCGGCACCCCCTCGGTGCCGCAGGGCGCGATGGACACCGGCCGGCGTCTGGCCGGCAACCAGACCTCCTACTACGGGCCCGCGTTCACGACGGAGCAGTAGCGGGTCGGGACCGCCTCAGGCGGTGTCGTGACGGACGGCGGGGAGCCCGGAGGCGGGCGACCCGCCGTCCGGCGTCACGCCGAGCACGTCGCGGAAGGTGGCGGCGACGACGGTCGCCGCGCGGCGCGCGTCCGCCTCGGGCAGGAACGGCCCGCTGGGGACGTCGTCGGGCCAGAAGCGCAGGTAGTCCTTGCCGTCGGCCGCGGTCGGCACGTGCCACCCGGCGGCGAGGATGCGCTCCTCCTCCTCGCGGGTCCACGGGAACGCGCCGCCGGCCCGCTGGGGGCCGGCCCAGTGGCCGCGCAGGTGGTCCTCGGCGCGCACGAGGCGCACGAAGGGGGCCACGGGGCGGCGTCCACCACCGAGCAGCCAGCGCAGCCGGGAGCCGCTGCGGGCCATCCGCTCGTGCCCCGGCGGGGCGGTGACGGTGAGCGAGGCGCCGTCGTCGAGGCCGCGCACGGCGGCGACCAGGTCGTCGGTCCAGGGGCCCCAGGCGGGGTCGAGCGCGTCGGTCATCGGCGGGCGGGGGTCGGCGGGCACGGCGTCAGCCCTGCGCGTCGGCCTTCTCCTGGGCCTTGCGCCAGCGGATGCCGGCCTCGATGAAGCCGTCGATGTCGCCGTCGAAGACGCCCGAGGTGTTGCCGACCTCGTGCTCGGTGCGCAGGTCCTTGACCATCTGGTACGGGTGCAGGACGTAGGAGCGCATCTGCTCGCCCCAGCTCGCCTTGATGTCGCCGGCGAGCTCCTTGCGCTCGGCGGCCTCCTCGGCCTTCTTGATGAGCAGGAGGCGCGACTGCATGACCCGCAGCGCGGCGGCGCGGTTCTGGATCTGCGACTTCTCGTTCTGCATCGAGACGACGGTGCCGGTGGGGATGTGTGTCATCCGGACCGCGGAGTCGGTCGTGTTGACCGACTGGCCGCCGGGGCCGCTGGAGCGGAAGACGTCGATCTTCAGCTCGTTCTCGGGGATGTCGATGCTGTCGGTGCCCTCGATGAGCGGCACGACCTCGACGGCGGCGAAGCTCGTCTGGCGGCGGCCCTGGTTGTCGAAGGGGCTGATCCGGACGAGGCGGTGGGTGCCGCCCTCGACCGAGAGGTTGCCGTAGGCGTAGGGCACGTCGACCTCGAAGGTGGCCGACTTCAGGCCGGCCTCCTCCGCGTAGGAGGTGTCCATCACCTTGGTCGGGTAGCCGTGGCGCTCGGCCCAGCGCAGGTACATGCGCATGAGCATCTCGGCGAAGTCGGCGGCGTCGACGCCCCCGGCGCCCGCGCGGATGGTGACGACGGCGGCGCGCTCGTCGTACTCGCCGGAGAGCAGGGTGCGGACCTCGAGCTCGCCGACGGCCTTGCGGACCTTGACGAGCTCGCGCTCGGCCTCGGCGAGGGTGTCGGCGTCGTCCTCCTCCTGGCCCATCTCGACGAGGGCCTCGAGGTCGTCGATGCGCGCGTCCATCCCGACGACGCGGTCGTGCTCGGCCTTGGCGCGGGAGAGACCGGAGGTCACCTGCTGGGCGCGCTCCTGGTCGTCCCAGAGGGACGGCTCGGCGGCCTGCTGCTCGTACTCGGCGATCTGCTGCTCGAGGGCGGTGAGGTCGGTGACCTCCCGGACCGACGCCATCGTGCTGCGCAGGTCCTTGATCTCCTGGGTGAAGTCGGTGGCCACGAGGGGTCAGCCTACGCGAGCGGGGCTCGGGGCCCCGACGCGCCGGGTCGCGCGGACCGGACGCACGGCACGGCCCGCACCGGTGGGGTGCGGGCCGTGTCGGGTGGCGGTGGTGCGTCGGTCAGACGACGAGCCCCAGGAGGAGCACGACGACGAGACCGGTGACCGAGAGCAGCGTCTCCATCGCCGACCACGACTTGAACGTCTGGCCGACCGAGAGGCCGAAGTACTCCTTGACGAGCCAGAAGCCGGCGTCGTTGACGTGGCTGAAGAACACCGAGCCGGCGCCGATCGCGAGCACGAGCAGCGACACCTGCGCTGCCGGCAGCCCGGTGGCCAGCGGGGCGAGGATGCCCGACGCGGTGACCGTGGCGACGGTGGCGGAGCCGGTCGCGAGGCGGATGAGGACCGCGACCACCCAGGCCAGGAGCAGGACCGAGATGCCGCTGCTGCGCACCCAGTCGGCGACGAGCTCACCGATGCCGGTGTCGACGAGGGTCTGCTTGAAGCCACCACCGGCGGCGACGATGAGGATGATGCCGGCGATCGGGGGCAGCGAGCCCTCGAGGCTCGTGCTGATCTCCTTCATGCCCATGCCGGCGCCGCGGCCGAGGGTGGCCATCCCGACGAGGACGGCGATGAGGAGCGCGATGACCGGGGTGCCGATGAAGTCGAGGGCGGAGCGCAGGGCGGTGCCCTCGCTGCTGAAGATGTCGGCGAGCGCCTTGCCCATCATGAGGACGACGGGGGTGAGGACGGCGAACATCGTCAGGCCGAAGGAGGGCCGGCGCTCGCGGGAGCCGCGCTCGTCGTCGTCGCCGGTGCCGAACATGGCGGGCGGGGGCACGTCGACCCAGCGGCCGGCGAGCTTGGCGAACAGCGGCCCGGAGACGGCGATCGTCGGGATGGCGACGATGACGCCGAACATCAGGGTGAGGCCGAGGTTGGCCTTGAGGGCGTCGATGGCGACGAGCGGGCCGGGGTGCGGCGGCACGAGGCCGTGCATCGCGGAGAGGCCGGCGAGGGCGGGGATGCCGACGCGGACCACTGAGACCTGGGCGCGGCGGGCGACGAGGTAGATGACCGGCATGAGGAGCACGAGGCCGATCTCGAAGAACATCGGCAGGCCGATGATCGCGCCGACCGCGGCCATCGCCCACGGGAGGGTGCGCTCGGAGGAGCGGCCGATGAGGGTGTCGACGATCTCGTCGGCGCCGCCGGAGTCGGCGAGCAGCTTGCCGAACATCGCGCCGAGGGCGATGAGCGTGCCGACGCCCGCCGCAGTGGAGCCGAAGCCCTTGGTGAAGGAGTCGACGACGTCGCCCATCGCGACCCCGGCGACGGCGCCGACGGTCAGCGAGCCGAGGGTCAGGCCGAGGAAGGGGTGGAGCTTGAAGCGGGTGATGAGCACGACGATGACGGCGATGCCGAGCAGCGCGGCGGGGATGAGCCGGCTCGCGGGGATGCTCTGTGTCGCGCCGTCGGCGGCGGTGAGGGCCGGGAACAGCAGCCCGTGGAGGTCGGTGGTCGTCATCGGAGGGAACCGTCCTTCGGGGCGAGGATCTGGAGGGACTGCTCGACGAGGTCGTCGACGGGGGCGCTGACGTCGAGCGCGGTGCCGAGCTCGTCGGCCTGGAGGGGCTCGAGCGTCGCGAACTGGCTGTCGACGAGGGCCGCCGGCATGAAGTGACCGGGGCGGCCGGCCATCCGCGCGGCGATGACGTCGCGGTCGCCGTGGAGGTGGAGGAAGAAGGTCTGCGTCGCCTGCTCGCGGAGCAGGTCGCGGTAGGAGCGCTTCAGGGCCGAGCAGGAGACGACTCCCCCGGCCTCTGCGTGCGCGTCGAGCCAGGCGGCGATGGTCCGCAGCCAGGGCTCGCGGTCGTCGTCGGTGAGGGGGACGCCGGCGGACATCTTCGCGACGTTCTCCGGCGGGTGGAAGTCGTCGGCGTCCGCGAAGGGCACCCGGAGCCGCTGGGCGAGCGCAGCACCCACGGTCGTCTTGCCGGATCCGGACACCCCCATCACGACGACGAGGGGGGACGGGCTGGTGGTGGTCATGCTGCGCGACTCCTGTGTCGGCGGGCCCTCGACGCCGAGGGCGGGTCGTCGCACAGCATGCGCCTTTAAGTCTGCTTTATCAACCCCTGAGCCTGAGAAAGTCTCATCAGTCACGTCGGGCAGGCGCATACATCGGCGTCTGGCACCCTTGCCGCATGGCCACGCCTCCCCGGTCCGACCCGGGCCGCCGCCCGCCCACGCCGGGCCTGCACGCCGGGGTGCTCGACGCCCTCGGCGCCGAGATCGTGTCGGGGGCGGCGCCGGAGGGCTCGGTGCTGCGCATCGACCGGCTCGACGAGCGCTTCGGTGTCTCGCGCTCGGTCGTGCGCGAGGCGGTGCGGGTGCTGTCGGCGATGGGCCTGGTCGAGACCCGGCGGCGGGTCGGTGTGCTCGTGCAGCCGCGCTCGGCGTGGAACGTCTTCGACCCCACCGTCATCCGCTGGCGCCTGGACGGCCCGGGTCGCGAGGAGCAGCTGCTCTCGCTCGGCGAGCTGCGGCGCGGGATCGAGCCGGTGGCCGCGGCACTGGCCGCCGCGCGCGCGACCGGCGAGCAGTGCGCCCGGATGGCCGCCGCCGTCATGGAGATGCAGGTGCAGGCCAAGGCCCAGGACCTCGTCGCCTACCTCGCGGCGGATCAGCAGTTCCACCGGGCGCTGCTCGAGGCCTCCGGCAACGAGATGCTCGCGGCCCTCTCCGGGGTCGTCGACGAGGTCCTCGCCGGCCGCACCCACCACGACCTCATGCCCGCCCGCCCCAACCCCGAGGCCATCCGGCTGCACTCCGAGGTGGCGCAGGCCATCGGGGCCGGGGACGCGGTGGCCGCGTCCGCGGCGATGGCGGCGATCATCGACGAGGCGAGCGCCGCCCTCCGAGCCACCACCGACGACTGACCCTCCCCCTTCCCCGATCCCCCGCCCACCCTGCCCCCACCCGGGCCTTTCCCGACTTCTTGCGAGTTCCGCCGGTCGACACGCCCGCGAACGGCGTGTCCGGCGGCGGAACTCGCAATCAGTGGGGTGGAGGCGGACCGGAAAGAACTCTTCTGCGGATGTATCAGGGCGCGGGGGCGTGTCTCCTTCCCCTCGACGGCGGGCAGCAGGGGCTCGCCGGTCGGCCGCTCGCAGGGTCCGCGGAACGGGGACACAGGCGTTCGACGTGGTCCACCGCATCGGTGCGCAGGGGCGCCGGCGTCGTGGACGGGCGGGGTGGTCGGGAGCAGGGCCCGGCCGCCCCGCTGCGTCGCGCCCGATGTCAGTCGAGCGGCAGCAGGTGGTGGCGGTCGCCGGCCTCGAGGTGGCCGCGGACCGCGTCGCTGCTGCCGTCGGACAGGAGGCTGCGCCGGCTGCGGCTGGAGAGCAGGCTGCGGTCGCTGCGCTCGGAGAGGGCCGAGAACATCGACATGCTCGAGAACGCCGACGCGAGGCTCATCGAGGAGCCGAGGCTGAGCACGGACGCGAACGACCCGACGCTCGCGATGCTCAGCACGGAGCCGACGCTGCCGACGGACAGGATGCTGCCGCGCGAGCCGATGGACAGGAAGCTGTCGGTCGAGCGGATGCACCATCGGCCGCGCAACCGGGCGGGGAGATCGGGCACGTCACCGACGCTACGCCCGTCGACCCGCCGGCGACAGGGACTCTCGGTCAGTGAGCCAGCAGGTCGGAGCGGGCGCGCGAGGTGACGTGGACGGTGATGCTGACGCCGAGCTCTCGCAGCACGCCACCGACCAGCGGCAGCTCGGCCTCACCGCTGAGGTCGACGACGGCGGTGCGCCCGTCCGGGCTGCCGGTCGCGGGTCCGAGCCGCCAGTCGAGGACTCCGGTCGGACGCTCGACGGAGCCGAGGTAGGACGCGGCCCGCGCGCGCACCGAGGAGGTCGCGAGCGGTACGGAGTCACCGACACCCTCACGGTAGGCCCCCTCGTCGAGGGCCCCCGCCGCGGCGAGGGAGGCGCCGTCCGCCGCATCGAGCATCCGCACCCGCGCCAGGTGCGCCGAGGTCACCGCGACGGTCCCGGCGACGAGGGTCATCGCGACGAGGACGAGCCCGAGGAGGTACACCGTGATGGTCCCGTGCTCGTCGCGGACGAAGGGGTCGCGCGCCGTCACGGCAGCACCCGGAAGCGGTCGACGGTCGAGACCTGCGAGGCGGTGACCGGGACGCTGAGGGGCAGGGCGTCCTCGAGGAAGGCCGGCACGAGCGGCAGCGGGACCCGCACCGTGGCCGTCGTCTCGACACGACCGTCCGGCCGGAGGCACGGGGAGCCGTCGCACGCGATCGTCAGCGTCCCGGTGTCCTCGAAGCGCTGGTCCAGGAAGGAGATCCGCGCGGCGGCTCGTGCCCGGCTCGTGGCGTCCTCCCCCGCATCGGCCGTCACGTAGGCGCGTCCGGCCTCGCGAGCGGCCTGGCTCACGGTGAAGGCCCCTGCCTGGACCCGCCCGAGGGCGAAGACCAGGTACACGAGCGGTAGGAGCAGGAGCACTCCGAGCATGACGAACTCGACGACGGCGCTGCCGGACTCGCGACGCATCACCCTGCCCTCGGGGCGTCGCCGTGCGGCCGGCGCACGACGCGGGCGGCTCACTGGTCCTCCCGGAACGCCCGGCCGACGACGTCGAGGCGGCCCTCCGGCCCGAGCAGCCCCAGCACCGGCAGCGGTGCCACGACCTCGACCTCGACCACACGCACCCCCGAGACCGTGGACTCGCGTGCGCTCACCCACCGCGCGTACCGCGGCGAGAGCGAGGCACCGACGAGCGAACGGGTACGGAGCACGGCCTCTCCGGGGACGGCATCGGCCCGCGCACCGGCCCGGGCCCCCTCCGAGGCGCAGGAGATCAGCACGTTGCGGACGTGGAGCACCAGCCCCAGCTGGAGCAGGGCGAGGAAGATCGTCGTGAGCAGGACGGAGACCATCACGAAGTCGACGGCTGCTGCTCCGCGCTCCGACCGGCGAGGCCCGGACACGGCGCGCCGGTCAGCCGGTCACCGAGGACAGCGCGTTGCGGAACAGGTTCACGAGCTGCTCCCGCGCCACGGCCCAGAGCACCGTGACGAGACCCGCGGTCATGAGGGTGATGAGCACCCAGCCGGGGACGTCACCTCGTTCGGCCCGTCGCTCGGCCCGGTTCAGCGCACGGAAGGCGACGCCCTGCAGGCGGGCGGCGAGGTGGGTGGTTCTCATGGTCGTCCTCTCTCATCGGTCAGATCGTGAAGCGGAAGAAGGTGTAACCGGGGAAGACGAGGAACATCACGGTCACGGGCAGGATGAGGAACACGACCGGGACCATCATCGCGATCTCCTTCTTGCCCCCCGCCTCCATCAGTGCCCGGCGCCCCTCCTCCCGGACGTCCTGGGCCTGCGCCCGGAGCACGTCGGCCAGGGGCGTCCCACGCTGGACCGCGACCACCACCCCGTCGACGAAGCGCCGCAGGCTCGGCAGGCCGGTCCGGTCGGCCAGCCCCTGCAGCGCAGTCGGGAGGTTCGCCCCGGCGCGCGCGTCGGCGAGGCACCGTCGCAGCTCCGCCGCCAGCTCGCCCTGGGAGAGCCGGCAGACCCGCTCGAGGGCGCCGACCGCACCCTCGCCGGCCCCGACGGCCAGCGCGAGCAGCTCGGCGACGGTCGGGAACTCGGCGAGCATGCGGCGCTCTCGACGCACGGCGCGCACGGTCAGGAGGTAGTCGGCGCCGGTCACCCCGAGGCCGACACCGATCCCGGTGAGGAGGACGACGGTGAGCACCGAGCCGCCGCGCGCGAGGACCACGAGCGTGCCGGTGGTCGCGGTGACGACCGCCGCCCCGATCCCCCACAGCACCTGCTCCGCCCGGAAGCGGTCGACGTCGGCGGTCCCTCCCGCCCGCAGCTGACGGTTGCTGACGGAGGACGCACCCCCGAGCACCCGCTCGACGCCCCGACCCAGGTCGCGGAGCACGGGCGCGGCGACCGAGGTGAGCACCCCGCCGGTCGCACGGTCGTCGAGGAGCCGCGACGGCCGCGGTGTGTCGCGGAGGTAGGGCAGCACCCGGTCCGCGAGCCCACGACGGCGGTTGCGCGGCAGGCGGAACCACACGACCAGGAGCCCCACGCCGGCCACGAGACCGAGCAGGGCACCGATGCGGGCCAGGTCGCTCACCGCAGGACCCGCTGGTCCTCGGGCAGCCGCCCGATGCGCATCATCACCCAGTAGGCCACCGCCGTGACGAGCGCGCCGACAGCCAGCACCGCCGCCCCGAGGCTCGTCGAGTACGCCTGGACGGACTCCGGGCGCGTGGACATCATCGCGAGGACGGCCCAGGGCGCGGCCACGGCGAGGCGGGCCGCGTTGACCGTCCACGACTGCCGTGTCTCGAGCTCGGCCCGGGTGCGGGCGTCCTCGCGCAGGAAGCCGGAGAGCGTGCGCAGCAGCCGTCCGAGGTCGTTCCCGCCCACCTCGCGCGCGATGCGCAGGCTCTCGACGAGTCGGTCGCCGACGGGGTCGCTCAACTGCTCCTTGAGGCGGTCGAGGCAGTCGGAGAAGCGACCGGTGAGCCGGTAGTCCTCGGCGAAGCGCCGGAACGGCTCGCGCAGCTCCTCCGGACCGCGGTCGCCGAGCTGGGCCAGTGCCTCGGGCAGGGCCATCCCGGCGCGGACGGCCGACACGATGTTGTCGACCGCCTCGGGCCAGAGGTCGCGCAGCACCGCGCGGCGCTTCCGGGCCCGACGCCGGACCACCAGAAGCGGCAGCGCTCCCGCCATCGCCGCGAAGCAGACGGCGATCGGCAGCACCCCGATGACGAACCATCCGAGCGCCAGGACGAGGACGAACGCGACGACGCACGAGCCGAGGAGCGTCCGGACGCCGAGGCCGCGAAACCCCGCCTGCACGACCTCGTCGCGCAGCACCTCGACCGGACCGGCGAGGTGGCCCCGGCGGCGCTCGCCCGGCTCGGGCACCCAGCAGCTCCACCAGACGAGGAAGGCACCGACGCCGAAGGCCAGCCCCGGGAGCAGCCCGCTCACGACGGGCCCCGCGCCAGCAGCGCCGCGAGGTCGTGGCCCGCTCGCTCGAACCGCTCCTCGTGGGGCGGGAACCCGTCGGCCCGCACCAGCTCCCCTCCGCGACGCACGAAGAGCTCGGCGATCTCGACGACGTCCTCCTCCGCGCGACCCGGCACGGCCACGATCTCGCGGACGGTGCGGCGCCCGTCCCGCTCGAGGGCGGCGTGCACGACGAGGTCGATGGACGAGGCGACGGTCGGGACGACGAAGCGAGCCGAGACGTTCTCACCGGCGAGCAGCGGCAGGGTGCACATCTTCGTCACCGCCTCGCGAGCGCTGTTGGCGTGGATCGTGCACATGCCCGGCAGGCCCGAGTTGAGGGCGATCAGCAGGTCGAGGCTCTCGGCCTGGCGCACCTCACCGACGATGATCCGGGACGGCCGCATGCGCAGCGCCTCCTTGACCAGCCGTCGCAGAGGGACCTCCCCCGTCCCCTCGAGCGACGGTTGGCGGCACTGCATCGCCGCGACGTCGCGGTGCGGGATGCGCAGCTCGAAGACCTCCTCGCAGGTGACGACGCGTTCGCGCGCGGGCACCGCGGACGCCAGGCAGTTGAGGAGGGTGGTCTTGCCGACTAGTCGTTAGTCTGCCCCCATGCCCGCAACCCCCGCGATCTACGCCCGCATCTCTCAGGACCGGGGCGGTGAGGGTCTTGGCACGCAGCGCCAACTGGCCGACTGCCGCGCCGAAGCGGAGCGCCGCGGATGGCCCGCGCCGGTGGAGTACGTCGACGATGACACGTCCGCGTACAGCGGGAAGGTCCGTCCGCAGTACCGGGCGATGCTCGACGCGATCCGAGCCGGGGACGTTGACGCGGTCGTGGTTTGGCACATGGATCGGTTGCACCGCAGACCGATTGAGTTGGAGGAGTTCGCCGACACCTGCACCCGGGCCGGGGTCAAGGACGTTGTGACGCTGCACGGCGAGTTCGACCTGGGCAGCGGTGACGGCCTGCTCGTGGCACGGCTCATGGCAGCGGTCGCCGCGAACGAGTCGGATGCGAAGTCCCGGCGCACGAAACGCAAGCAGCGGGAACTCGCCGAGCGCGGCCTGCCCTCCGGTGGCGGGATGCGCCCGTTCGGGTTCACCCCCGACCGGCTACACCTGGACGAGGCCGAAGCGGCCACCATCCGCACCCTCGCCTCCCGCCTGTTGGCCGGTGAGCCGTTGGTCAGCCTCGTGCGGTGGCTGCAGGACAGCGACATTCACACCGTCACCGGCAAGGAGTGGCGCACCACCACGGTCCGCAACCTGCTGCTATCCCCCCGGATCGCCGGGCTGCGCGAGCACCAAGGTCAGGTCATCGGCAAGGCCGCGTGGCCAGCGATCATCACCGAGGAAGACCACGCCCGCATCGTCGCTCTGTTGAAGGACCCGGCACGACGCACCAACCGCAGCGCCCGCGCCTACCTGCTGTCCGGGCTGCTGCGCTGCGGCAAGTGTGGCTCCAAGATGGTCACCGGCCGCAGCCGGGACCGCCGCCGCTACATGTGCAGGACCGGACCGGACTTCGGAGGCTGCGGCGGGACGATGATCAGCGCCAGCGTCGAAGAACTGGTGGCCGAGGCCGTGCTCTACCGGCTCGACACCCCCGAACTCGCGGCAGCCATCGACGGCCAGCAGCGGAAGGACGAGAACAGCGCCGCCCTGTCGGAGTCCATCGCCGCCGACGCGGCGCAGCTGGAAGAACTCGCCGGGCTCTACGCCGCCAAGGCCATCACCGGCCCGGAGTGGGTCACCGCCCGCACCGCCATCGACGCCCGGCTGAAGGCCAACCGTGCCCGGCAGGCCAGCCAAGCCGGCTCGACCGCGTTGGCCGGCCACATCGGCAACGCCAGCGCCCTACGCCGTGAGTGGCCGCAGACCAACCTCAGCCGACAGGTCCCCATCGTGCGCGCCCTCATCAGCCACATCACCATCCACCCCGGCACCCCAGGAGTGCGGACCATCGACCCGGCCCGGGTGGGCATCACCTGGCGCGTGTAAGCGCAGCGGGTGGGGAGCGGCCGCGCTGCCGCGCTTGGGCCCCTCCCCTCCCGCTTCCGCCGACAACGAGGCCACCTGACGCAGCACGACGGGATCGGACACGAACACCGGCACCCCCGAGGCCTCACACGTGGCAGCCACCCACGCCGCCAGCGCCTCCCGCTCTAGCCGCGCCACTGGACCCACACCGTCGGAGGGCCCTGCCACCCCTCGGCCTCATCCGAGGACCAGAACACATCCGGGGGGCCACCCATCGCACCGGCCGCCGCCTCGAGCACCTCATCCCGCGAGGCACCCTGCAGCAGCACCCGCTTGGGCGTGTATCCCTGCGCGACGTCGAACCGGTGCAGCCCCTTGGGTCGCTTCACCCCGGCCGCGTCGTCATCGAAGGACTTGCCCACGTACTTCGACAGGTAGCCCGCCGCCTTGCGCGACTGCGCGAACGAGCCCGACCCGACCGGCAGGTCCCCCAGCAGTTTGATGTGGACGAAGCCGCGACCCCAGGCACGGTCGATCTTGCCCCGAGCGATGAAGTCACCCACAGCGAAGTGCAGGTGCAGCCCGTGGCCGGACTTGTGCCACTCCGGCACCCACACATACGGGAACGGCTTCCCACCGGTCTCCGCACGCAGCCTCCGGAAGAACACCCCCACGTCCGCCCGCGCCTGCCGAGGGTCATGCACCCCAGCCCCCGCATACGTCAGCGTCCCCAACCGGTTCAACCGGTTCGCGGCGCAGTAGCGGCGCATCCGCGAGCGAGCACGCCGCCCCGCCTCCTCCCGCGCCCGCTCAGGGTCCGCAGCCGGACCAACCCGCACACCCGGCGGACGCGGACGCGAGGACACGAAAGAGCCCCCCGCCTCCCCCGCCGCAGCACACAAGGACAACTGCCACCCCTTGAAGGTCGGTGGCTCACGCAGCAATGACGACGACACGACAAATCGCTCCACAAGACGAAGGCGAAGCCCCCAGGACATGCGAAAGACCGGGAGCCATGGGCTCGACCGGTCTCGTTTGTCGTCATCACGGGCGACCTCAGACCCCTGCGGATGGGCCTGCTGCCGTGCTCCCGTCACCCTGCGAGTTCGTGTCGTGGACGTCTGCGTATGCGTCCGGTTGTGACTCGCTTTGCACCCCGCGGCTGGGGAATTCATGTGTAGTAGTTAGTTCGCCCCCGGTCAGAGGCGCCGCACACACATCAGAGCACGGGAACTACACACGTGTCACCTCAGCCGTTCGGCTCACCTTTGCGGCCGCCGACCCGCCGCGCCAGTCTCTGACGGCTCCCCCGCCCGTCAAGGGTCCGCTACGCCGCTGCGCGCCCTTGACAGGCTCCACCGCCGCTCAACGACAGCCGCTATGGGTCGCCAGCCTCCCTGTGGTCCCGGGAACGAGTTGTGTTGCTAGTTCAAGTCAAGTGCGCGGCTGCGCCGCGCACTTCACGTCAGAACGGCGGCTCCTCCTTGCCATCCGTCCGCACGACGATCTCACACGCTTCCCCACGGTTAATGAAGACGAAATCGATCTCATCGGCGAACTCGTCATCAGTGAAACGCTTCTTTTCCGGAGGGGCACCCCACGCCGGGGCAGCCTCGGGATCATGCAGCCGCGCAATGGAGTATTTGTCGGCCACGCTGGACACCTTCAACATGACGCGCACATAGCGGACGGAGCCTAGGTGTTCATTGGTATCGGGGTCTTTGATATCTACATCTCGAAAAAGTCGAGCAAGAGAGTTTCTGGTCACCCCCTGATTGCTCCCTGCATTGATCGCGATATCGTAGTCGCTGGTTATTTGGGCAACCTTCGCCCGAATAATGCGAACTGGGGTGCCGCTCAGCCTTTCATCCATCATGCTTCCTCCACCAATGTCTGGTCATGTCCTTGGGAACGTTTGTGAGGCCTGGTGCCCGGCACCTGTATAGGAGTTGGCGCCGCCGTAAGCCTGGCTGTGTTCGGTGGCGAATCGTCTAGGGTTGCGCGCTCCTCCAACTTGGACCAGAAATCCGGCACTGCCCGCGAGATGACCGCAAGTTGAGCTGTGCGACCCTCTCTATCAACCTCGACAACCTCAACCGTTCCGAACACCGTGTTGCTCGATTTTGCTTCCACCTGATATCGGGATCCCACACTCGCGGGGCCCTTCGGAGGACCAGCCCAAGTCGCCACCAGACTCAAACCTTTCTCCGTCACAACCACCGACTGCAATTTAAGAGCGCAGGCGGTAGCCAGTATTGATCCATAGAGCGCGCGCGCACCCTCCTCCACACCTTTGGCATGCGCAGCCTCAGCCTCCTTCTGCAATGTGCGCACGCGGCTCTCGGCATCATCCGCCCGTACTTTTTCGTCCGTCGCCTCTTTCAACAGGCGATTGTAATTCTTGATTCGGTTAGCCCAATCGAAAAACTTCTTACCGTAGACGCGGGCAAACGTGATCGCGGCCGCCGCCGGCACGGTTACCCAAAAGATCCAGACTCGGTCAATTTGATCGGCAGCGAGATACAAACCAACGATGGAGGCGATAGCGAGAAAAATAGCCAAGAACTCTGACGCGACCTTGCGAACCAACCGAATCCACCCCTCTCCTACTTTGCGCTGACAGTACCCTGCGGCGCGCTCGTCGGCTGAGGAGGCATTAGGAGTTTGTGGGGTTGCCCGCCTGCGTCCCGCCGGACACGAGGATGTTGAGACCGGCCGTGACGGCGGCCTCGAGGAAGCGCGCCGCCTGTGCGCCGAGGCTCCCGAGCCGCACGAGGTCGTCCATCGAGTCCGCCTTGACGACGAACTTGCGGACGTTGACGTACCAGTGCTCGCGCGTGATGTCGGGGATGACCACGTGCAGCCGGCTACCGTCCGGCAGCACGGCGTCGACGAACGGTGAGCTGAGGTCGACCCGGCGTCCGGACGACTTGAGCATCCGCTCGACGAGGTCACGGACCTCGTCGGCGGTGAGGAGCGTGGTCGTCAGCTCCGCGACGCCGTCCCGCGCGACGAACACGCGTGACGGCTCGTTGACCCAGATCTCCTCCACCTGCGGGTCGTCGAAGTACTGCTGCAGGGGACCGAACCCGACGACGCTGTCCCACACCGCTCTCGACGCGGCGGCCAGGTCGGGGATGACGGCCATCCCCCCGTGCATGGAGCGTTCGTCGTAGTCGTTCACGGCGTCCTGCACGAGCCGACGCACCGCCGGCTCGTCGCGGAGGGGGTCGAGGTTGGAGCGCCGGATCAGCTCACGGACCTCCGTCTCGAGCGCACGCACGGCATCCATCTCCGGCCCACCCCCTTTCCCGCGGACCGCCCCCGGCCCGTGCTCTGGGGTACACCCAAGCACCGCGCGGGCCCGGAGCGCGACCCCCGTTCCGCACCCTGTGGAAAACTCGACGGCCGGGTCGGAGGACACGTCTAGCGTCCCGGACATGGAGCTCACCGCCACCGTGCACCTGCCGCGACGCCACGAGGCGATCGGGGTCGTGGTCGCGTGGAGCGGCGCCGCGACGGCAGGCGACCTCCAGCAGGCTTTGGCGGAGCACCTCGGCGTCCCCGTCCCCGGACTCCTCCACGACGGGGAACGGGTGCCCGCGTCCGCCCGGGTCGGCACACCGCCCCTGCTGCACGGCGTCTCGCTGGTGGTCCCCGACACCGTGGCAGGCCCGGCGCCCGCGGCCGACGGCCGGCTCACGAGGGCAACACCCCCGGCGCTGCTTCTCCTCACGACGGTGGGGGGCCCCGACGCCGGGCGCGCGGTGCCGTTACGTCCACCCGGCCTCAGCGTCGGGCGCTCCGAGCTCGCCGACCTGTGCCTGGCGGACCCCTCCCTCAGCCGACTTCACTGCCGCATCGAGGCCGACCACTCCGGCGTCCGCGTGCGCGACGACCACTCGACCAACGGCGTGATCGTGGACGGCGCCCCGCTGGAGGGCGACACCGAGATCGACACCTCCTCCGAGGTCCGCGTCGGCGCCACCACCCTGCGGCTGCGGCGGGCGGCGGCGCCGGGGCCCCCGCGGGACCATCCCGGCGACGGGACCGCACGAGTCCCGGTGTCCCCGTCACCCATCGCCCCGCGGACCGCCCCGACCGTCACCGCTCCACGTGCCCCCACGCCACCGGTCCGTGCCCGGCTGCCCTGGGTGGCGGCCCTGGCTCCCGTGCCGGTCGTCGTCGGGCTGGCGTTCTTCCTCGGCGCCCAGGTTCTCGCGTTCGCGCTGCTCGGACCCGTCGTCCTGCTGAGCACCGGCGTCGGTGACCGGCTCGGTGGCCGGCGACGTCACCGCCGGGCCCTCGCCGAGCACGCCCTCGCGCTCGCCCGTCATCACGACACCGTCGCAGCGGCCGTCGCGGCCGAGCGACTCCGGCTCCTCACCGGCCTCCCCGACGCGCACCAGGTGCTGATCACCGCGGAGCGGGGCGGTGGCGGACTCTGGCACGGCGTGGACGGGCCGGTGCTGCGGCTGGGGCTCGGTCAGGTCACGGCCGAGCTGACGGTCGTCGACGACGCGGGCGAGGCGCACCATCCCCTCCTGCAGGACGCCCCGGTGGCGCTCGACCTCGGTCGGGTCGGGTCGCTGCACGTGCAGGCTCCCCCCGAGGTCGGCGCAGCCGTGGTGCGGTCCCTCGTCGGACAGGTGCTCGTCGACCAGCCACCGCGGTCCCTGTCGGTCGAGGTGCTCGAGCCGGGCGAGCCATCCGCCTGGACGACCCTGTGGCTGCTCCCGCACGCCGCGAGCCCCGGACGGCGCCTGCTCGTCGTCCCGGACGTCACGGCACCCGGTGCCACCGCCCGCGTCGCCCGCGTCCTCGACGACGGAGGCCTCGTCCTCTCCGGTGGCGCCGGGCCCCCGCCGACGGTCGGCGGCGCGGTGCTGCGTCATCGTGGTGGTGGGCGGTACCTCCTCGAGCACGCGGAGACGGTCACCGAGCTCATCGCCGACGGGACCTCCGACGGGTGGCTCGAGCGGGTGGTCCGCGCGCTGGCGCCGCTGCGCGAGGTCGAGCCGGGCCGCGCCGACCTGCCCGCGACGGCGAGAACCGGCGACCTCCTCGGGCTCGGCACCGACCCCGGAACCGTGCTGTGTCGCTGGGCCACCTCGGCGGGACCGACCGCCACCATCGGTGTCGACGAGCACGGCCCGTGGCGCCTCGACCTGCGGACGGACGGACCTCACGTCCTCGTCGGCGGCACCACCGGGTCGGGGAAGTCCGAGCTGCTGCGCGCCCTCGTGACCGGCCTGGCCCTCGACTCGGCCCCCGACGACGTGACCCTCCTGCTCGTCGACTTCAAGGGCGGGGCGGCGTTCGGCCCCTGTGTGGACCTGCCCCACGTGGTCGGCCTCGTCACCGACCTCGACACGCATCTCGTCGACCGGGTGCTCGACTCCCTCGCCGCCGAGCTGCGCCGCCGCGAGCAGGTGCTCGCGGACCTCGGCGCCTCGGACCTCGACACGGCACGCCGGCTCCGCCGACCCACGGGCGAACCCCTCCCCCGGCTCGTCGTGGTCGTCGACGAGGTGCGCGCCCTCGTCGACGAGCACCCTGACGCGATCCGCACCCTCGTGCGCCTGGCGGCCCAGGGGCGCTCGCTCGGCATCCACCTCGTGCTGGCGACCCAGCGTCCGACGGGGAGCCTGGGGGCCGAGATCCAGGCCAACGTGAGCCTGCGGATCGCCTTCCGCCTGCGCGACTCGGCCGACTCCTGCCTCGTCGTCGAGTCCGGCGACGCCGCGGCCATCCCGGCCGACCGGCCCGGCCGCGGCGTGCGCCGGGGCGGTGACGGCGTCCTGCACCCGTTCCAGGCCGCCCTCGTGGCCCCGGCCGACACGCTCCGGCGGCACGTCCGGGTCCGAGCCGCATCCGGCCACCCGGACCCGGCGCGAGTGCGCAGCGCGCCGGCCACCTCCCCGTCGGGGACGGGAGCCGCGCCGGAGCGTGATGCGGAGGTCCGCGCCGTGGTCGACGTCGTCCGGCGAGCAGCGGAGGCGCTCGGGACGCCCCCGCCACGCCGTCCGTGGGTGCCGCCGCTGCCCGCCGTCGTCCCCGTCGCCGAGCACCTGCCCGGCACGGTGGCCCTCGTCGACGAGCCCGACCGCCAGCGTCGCTCCACCTGGGCCTGGTCGCCCGGCACACCGACCTGGCGTGTCGTCGGCCCGTCACGCAGCGGGCGGAGCGCGACACTGCGTGCGATCGTCCTCGCGGCCAGCGCAGCGCACCCCGGGCCGCTCGAGCTCCAGATCATCGCGCCGCCCGGCCTCGACGACCTGTCCTCCCTCCCGCAGGTCGGCTCGGTGGTCGACCCGACGGACCACGTGGGCGTCGACGCGCTCCTGTCCCGTCTGGAGCAGACGTCGAGAGCCGACGCGCGGACCGCCACGCTGCTCGTGGTCGACGGGGTCGACCGCCTCGACGGCGACCCCGGCCAGGTGGCGACCGGCGGCGAGCGCGTGCTGCGCCTCGTGCGCGACACGGACGTGCACGGCCTGCTGACCGGAGGACGGGAGCTGCTGCGTCCGACCTGGGCGGCGCTCGGCGGCGAGACCCTCCTGCTGGGCCGACCCGACCCGCTCGATGCCGCCCTCCTCGGCCTGCCGGCCACACCGCCGACGGTTGCCGACGTACCCCCCGGCCGCGGATGCCGGGTCAGCGATCGGCGCGAGGTCCAGGTCCTCCTCGCCGGACCGGCCGACGTCGCCGCCGTCGGCCGCGGCGGGTCGGCCGCCTCCACGCCGGCGACACCGCCGTGGACCTACAGGCCGCTCCCGGCGCGGGTGGACCGCCGCACCGTCGCCCCGGGGTCGGCCCCACCGGGGCGGGACGAGCTGCTCATCGGGGTGGCGGGGCCCCAGTCCGCCCCCTGCGCCTGGCGCCCGTCGGACCACGGCCGGTCACTCCTCGTGACGGGCCGCGCCCGGTCCGGCCGGACGACGGCCGTGCGCGTGCTCGCCACCTCCGCCGCCGACGGTGGCCGGCCCCTCGTGCTCCTGACTCCCCGACCGTCGGCCACGACGTCCTCGGTCGCTGCAGACCGGTGTCCCGTGCTCGGGCCGCTGGACACCGACCGGCTCGTCGCGCTCCGGCGGGAGAGCACCGACCTGCTCGTGCTCGTGGACGACGCCCACCTCTTCGACGACGCTCCCGTGCTGCCGGTGCTCGAGGAAATCGCGTCGCTCCTCGACCGGGACGGAGGTGCGATGGTCGTCTCGTCACCGACCCGGGCGCTCGCGAGCCGGCTGCGCGGGCTCGACGTCTCCGTGGCCCGGCGCGGCGCCGCGTTGCTCCTGCAGCCGACCGCCGACGACGCCGCCCTCGTCGGGATACCGCGGCCGGCACTGGCCCGGGCCGCGGGAGGACCGCCGGGTCGTGGCCTCCTCGTCGTCGAGGGTGCGGCCACCCCGCTGCAGGTCCTCACGGACGACCCGTGGCACACCGACGGCGCGGCGTCCGCCCTCGGCGGTGGGGCTACGGGCGCAGCATGACGTCGGCGCCGTCTGCCGTGCCGTGGGACGAGCACGCCGGCGGCCGCGTCCATCGACCTTCGGAGCCGCTGTTCGCGGCTGGTCAGCGCATAACGCGTGGCGTTATGCTCGTCCAGTGATCAGGTCGTTCGGGGACACGCCCACCGAACGGCTCTGGGCACGACAGCACACCAGGACGCTGGATCCCCGCATCGAACGTGTCGCGCTCCGCAAGCTCGTCATGCTCGATGCGGCCGAGGTCCTGGACGACCTCACGGTGCCACCGGGCAACCGGCTGGAAGCGCTCAAGGGCAACCGTGCGGGTCAGCACAGCATCCGCATCAACCAGCAGTGGCGCATCTGCTTCGTGTGGACCCCCGCCGGTCCCGAAGAGGTCCAGATCGTCGACGACCACTAGCCCGAAGGAGGCACCCATGGCGACCATCGCGCCCATCCACCCCGGAGAGGTTCTCCTCGACGAGTTCCTCGCCCCCTTGGGGGTCACCCAGCACCGGCTGGCGGTCTCCATCGGCGTCCCTCCGCGGCGGATCAACGAGATCGTCCACGGCAAACGCCGGATCACCGCCGACACCGCCTTGCGCCTGGCTCGCTACTTCGCCACCACCGACCGCTTCTGGCTCAACCTGCAGACCCGGTACGACCTCGAGCTCGAGAAGGAACACCTCGGCGAGGCGCTCGACCTCATCCAGCCGCTCCGGAGCGCCTGATCCCACGTGCCGCCCGTCGGTGCAGAAGGCCAGGCGGCCACTTGGTCGGTGCTGCGGCGACCATCCTTCGACTGGGTCGCGGTCCGCTGGGGACGACGTCAGGCGGGGTCGTCGAACTCCACGTCCGGCACGCGCGCCAGCAGCGCCGCCCCGAGCGTGGCCAGGGCGAGGGCCAGGACGCCCCATCCGAGGCCGGTGCGCCCGGCCTGGAGGATGCTCGCGCCGACCGGCAGGAGCAGCAGGTCCCAGACGACGGTCGGCGTCCTCGGCCAGCGGCGCTCGCCGAGCCAGCCCTTGGCGAGCAGCCCGAGGCCGACGGCGCCGAGGAGGATGAGCAGGGCCGACATCACGACCCGGCCGGCGTCGCTGCCCTCGCCGATCGCGAGCTCGTAGACGTAGAACACGGCGAACCCGAGCAGCGCGAGCGACTGCACGCCACAGAGGGTGGCGGCGACGCGTCGGGGCCCGGGCGTGGGCGCCGGGGCCGCGTCGAAAGGCGGTTGCGGAGGCACCGCAGCAGCCTAGGCGAGCGCTACGCTCGGGCGTCGCGTGGTCCTACCCCACCCCTCGGGAACACGTGGCCCCCGTCCACCCGTTGAGCCGTGGTGAGCACCGACACCCGGAACGACCGGGGGTATCCCCTAGCCGCGATTGGGTACGTCACGGTAGAGTAACGCCACGGACGTCTGTGCGAAACACGTCCGTCACCGGGCTGCAAGGGCGCATCCCACCGCATGACGAACCCTGCAGCCCACCCCTCACTGCCGGTGCTCGACCGACTTCTGTGACCCCGACCAAGGAGCTCCATCCATGGATTGGCGCGACCGCGCTGCCTGCCTCGACGAGGACCCCGAGCTGTTCTTCCCGATCGGGAACACCGGCCCGGCGATCGCTCAGATCGAGGAGGCCAAGGCTGTCTGCCGTCGGTGCGAGGTCCTCGACACCTGCCTCAAGTGGGCGATCGAGTCCGGCCAGGACGCCGGCGTCTGGGGCGGCATGTCCGAGGACGAGCGCCGCGCCCTCAAGCGTCGCAACGCCCGCGCCCGCCGCGCCGGCTGAGCAGGGGCGACGCAACCGCCCCCACGACACCGGCGCCCGCCGCGCCGGCTGACGACAGCCCCCACCAGCACCACCGCCTGCGCCCGCCCGGCGCCGCGAGTCAGCGGCCGCCGAGCGGGCGCAGCTTTGCGACGAACTCCACCTTCGTCCCGTGCGGCTGCGTGTTCTCCCAGCGGATGCGCCCGCGCAGGTCCTGGACGAACGAGGTGACGATCTTCGTGCCGAGCCCGGCCATCCCCGGCCGGAAGCCCGCGGGCAGGCCGGCGCCGTCGTCGGTGACCGACACGGTCAGCTCGTCGCCGCCGTCGGCCGGCCGACGGTCGACCTTGACGACGATCGACCCGTCGCGGTCCTCGAGCCCGTGCTCGATGGCGTTCTGGACGAGCTCGGAGATGACCATCGCCAGCGCGGTCGCGTCCTCGGCGCGCACCCGCCCGAACGAGCCCTCGAAGCGGCTGTCGACGTGGTGCTCGCGCACCGCGACCTCGACGACCGCCCGCAGGCCGCGCAGGGCGATCTCGTCGAACGACACGGTCTCGTCGAAGCCCGACGACAGCGTCTCGTGCACCGTCGCGATGACCGCCACCCGGCGCACCGCCTCGTTGAGGGCGGCCCGTGCGTCCTCCTGGGGCACCCGACGCGCCTGGAGGCGCAGCAGCGCGGCCACCGTCTGGAGGTTGTTCTTGACCCGGTGATGGATCTCGCGGATCGTCGCGTCCTTGGTCAGCAGCTCCTGCTCGCGCCGGCGCAGCTCCGAGACGTCGCGCAGGAGGATCATCGCGCCGGTCCGCACCCCGTTGAGGGTGAGCGGGATGGCGCGCATCGTCACCGTCGCGCTCGCCGTCTCGACCTCGGTGCGCCAGGACGCGCGGCCCATGACGACGACGGCCAGCGACTCGTCGACCGCCCGCTCCCCCGCCGCGACGAGGTCGGTGACGACCTTGGCGAGCGTCTCGCCCATCACGTCGCCGACGTGGCCCATCCGGTGCACGGCCGAGACCGCGTTGGGGCTGGCGTAGCGCACGACGCCGTCGGGGTCGAGGTGGATGACGCCGTCGCCGACCCGCGGGGCGCCGCGGCGCAGCCCGGTCGGGGCCGACGGCGAGGGGAACTCGCCCGTGGCGACCATCCGCAGGATCGAGTCCGCGAGGTCGCGGTAGGTCAGCTCGAGGCGGCTCGGGGTGCGCCCGCCGGTGAGGTTGGTGTGCCGCGTGACGACCGCGATGACCCGCTCGCCGCACAGCACCGGCACGGCGTCCTCGCGGATCGACATGTCCTCGCGGACCGTCGGCACGGGCGCCGCGACGATCCGGCGCTGGCGGGCGGCGTTGTCGAGCATCGCCGCCCGCTGGCGGGTCGAGCCGCGCCCGACGATGTCGTCGTAGAACACCATCGGGCCGGTGTTCGGGCGCACGTGCGCGACCGCCCGCCAGCCGTCGAGACCTCCGCGCACCCAGAGGACGAGGTCGGCGAACGACAGGTCGGCGACGAGCTGCCAGTCCCCCGCGAGGAGGTGCAGCCACTCGGACTCCGTCGGCTCGAGGTCCGACGTCGTCCGCAGCATCTCGGCGAGCGTGCTCACGCCGCCGAGCCTAGGTCACGCGCGGTCAGCTCGACGCGCCCACCCGGATGACGGAGCGCAGCGTCCGCAGCGCGACCGAGAGGGCCGCGATGTTCGGCTGCTCGAGCCGCACGATGCCCGCGAGCGCGGACGTCGCCCGGTCGACCGACTCGCCGTTGGCCTCACGCCACGCCGCGTACTGCGCCGCCGGGTCGTGCGCGTCGACACCCGTCGTGCCCGAGGTCTCGATGACCGAGCGGGTCAGCGACTCGAGCACGGCGTAGAGGTCGTCGCGCAGCGCGCCACGGGCCAGGGCGTCCCAGCGGTCCTCGCGCGGCAGGCGGGTGACCTTGCCGAGCATCCCGTCGATGCCGAACTTCTCGGACACGAGGTAGTACAGCGGGGCGACGTCGGTCGGCTCGCGGCCGGTGTCGGCGGCGATGTCCGTGATGTCGAGCAGCGAGAACTGGTCGAGCAGCGACGCCGCGTGCACCGCGAGGTCCTCCGGCACGCCGGCCTCCTGGAGGCGGGCGGCGTTCTCGTCCAACCGGGTCCGCTCGGCACCGCGCAGGAGGTCGGGCACCGTCGGCGCGAGCTCCTGGACGACGCCGGCGAAGCGCTCGACCTCGGCGCCGATGTCGAGCTGCGAGGGCCGCGCCGAGAGGAACCAGCGCACGGTGCGGTCGAGCAGCCGGCGGAACTCGAGGTAGAGCGCCGTCTGCGCCGAGGTCGGCACGACGTTGTCGAGCGCCTCGACCCGCCGCACGAAGTCGGCCAGCCCGAACACCTCGCGCGCGACGACGAAGGCCCGCGTCACCTGCTCCGGCGTCGCGCCGGCCTCCTCCTGCGCCCGGTAGGCGAAGGTGATGCCGCCGCGGTTGACCATCGAGTTGACGACCGAGTTCGTGATGATCTCGCGGCGCAGCGGGTGCTCGCCGAGCTGGCCCGAGAAGCGCTCGCGGATCGGCGGCGGGAAGTACTCCGCCAGCGTCGCCTCGAAGTACGGGTCGTCGGGGATCGAGCTCGCGAGGATGTCCTCCTTGAGCGCGAGCTTCGCGTAGGCGACGAGCACCGAGAACTCCGGGCTCTTGAGGCCGAGGCCGGCGTTCTGCCGCTTCTCGAGCTCGCTGTCGACGGGGAGGAACTCCAGCCCCCGGTCCAGCAGCCCGCGGTCCTCGAGCCAGTGCATGAACCGCTCGTGGACGCTGACCATCCCGTGCTCCTGCGCGCGGGCGTTGCCGAGCAGGACGTTCTGCTCGTAGTTGTCGCGCAGGACGTGATCGGCGACGTCGTCCGTCATCGACGCGAGCAGCTCGTTGCGCTGCGCGATGTCCATCCCGCCGTCGCGGACGACCTCGCCGAGGAGGATCTTGATGTTCACCTCGTGGTCGGAGGTGTCGACGCCCGCGGAGTTGTCGATCGCGTCGGTGTTGACGCGCACCCCGTGGAACGCCGCCTCGATCCGACCCAGCTGCGAGAGACCGAGGTTGCCGCCCTCGCCGACGACCTTGACCCGCAGCTCGTCGCCGTTGACGCGGATCGCGTCGTTGGCGCGGTCGCCGATCTCGAGGTGGTCCTCGGTCGAGGCCTTGACGTAGGTGCCGATGCCGCCGTTCCACAGCAGGTCGACCGGCGCGAGGAGGATCGCGTGGATGAGCTCGGCCGGCGTCATCGACCGCACGCCGTCGGCGAGGCCGAGCGCCTCGCGCATCTGCGGCGAGACCGGCACCGACTTGAGCGTGCGCGGGAAGATGCCGCCGCCCTCGGAGACGAGCGTGTGGTCGTAGTCGTCCCACGACGAGCGCGGCAGGTCGAACAGGCGCCGGCGCTCGGCGAACGAGGTGGCCGCGTCGGGGTTGGGGTCGACGAAGACGTGCCGGTGGTCGAAGGCCGCGACGAGACGGATGTGCTCCGACAGGAGCATCCCGTTGCCGAAGACGTCGCCGCTCATGTCGCCGACGCCGACGACCGTGAAGTCCTCGGTCTGGGTGTCGTGCCCCATCTCGCGGAAGTGCCGCTTGACCGACTCCCACGCGCCGCGGGCGGTGATGCCCATCGCCTTGTGGTCGTAGCCGGCCGAGCCGCCGGAGGCGAAGGCGTCGTCGAGCCAGAACCCGTACGACTGCGCGACGCCGTTGGCGATGTCGGAGAAGGTCGCCGTGCCCTTGTCGGCCGCGACGACGAGGTAGGTGTCGTCGCCGTCGTGGCGCACGACCCGCTCGGGCGGGACCGCGGCGCCGGCGACGCGGTTGTCGGTGACGTCGAGCAGGCCGGAGATGAAGAGGCGGTAGGCCGCCTTGCCCTCCTCGAGCCACGCCTCGCGGTCGACGGCGGGGTCGGGCAGCTGCTTGGCGTAGAAGCCGCCCTTGGAGCCGGTCGGCACGATGACGGCGTTCTTGACCATCTGCGCCTTGACCAGGCCCAGCACCTCGGTGCGGAAGTCCTCGCGCCGGTCCGACCAGCGCAGGCCGCCGCGGGCGACCGGGCCGAAGCGCAGGTGCACGCCCTCGACCCGCGGGCTGTAGACGAAGATCTCGAACTGCGGTCGGGGAGCGGGCAGGTCGGGCACGGCGCGCGGGTCGAGCTTGACCGACACGTACCCGTGATGGTCGGAGCCGTCGCGGCCGCGCTGGTAGAAGTTCGTGCGCAGCCCGGCGCGGATGACGCCGAGGAAGGCGCGGACGATGCGGTCGTGGTCGAGGCTCGAGACGTCGTCGAGGGCCTCGGTGACGCGCCGGGCGACCTCCTCCTCGGCCTCGTCGCGTGCCATCGTCCCGACCTCGTCGGCGGTGAACGCGTCGGGGTCGAAGCGGGTCTCCCACAGCTCGACGAGGTCGCGCGCGATGCCGGGGTGGGCGACGAGCGCGTCCTCGAGGTAGTCCTGCGAGTACGTGGCCCGGGTCTGGCGCAGGTACTTCGCCACGGTGCGCAGCACGACCACCTGGCGCCAGGTCAGCTGCGCGCCGAGGACGAGCTTGTTGAAGCCGTCGGACTCGGCCCGGCCGTCCCAGACGGCGGCGACGGCCTCCTCGAAGAGGTCGCGCAGCCGGTCGTGCGAGCAGGAGTCCCACATCTCGTGGTCGGGGACGCGCAGGCCGAAGTCGTACACGTGGAGGGACGAGCCGTCGCCGCGCTCGACCTGGAAGGGCTGCTCATCGACGACCTCGACGCC
Organism: Phycicoccus mangrovi; assembly: GCF_018729305.1. Taxonomy (NCBI): domain Bacteria; kingdom Bacillati; phylum Actinomycetota; class Actinomycetes; order Micrococcales; family Intrasporangiaceae; genus Phycicoccus; species Phycicoccus mangrovi. Next base: position 237,909 of record NZ_JAHHWP010000011.1, read on the forward strand.
CATGTGCGTGAAGATCGGCAGGATGTCGGTGAGCGACAGCGGCTCGACGCGGAAGAGCTTGAAGCGGCGGATGTCGTCCGGCGCCCCGAGCGGCCGGTAGAGCGCGACGCTCGTGCCACGGTCGGCGCCGAGCCGGTCGAGGTGGCTGATGTCGGCGATGCCCTGGACGACCGAGAACGACTCCTCGTAGGCGTTGGGGAACGCCCGGCCGAAGCGGCTCATCAGCCGGTCGCCGTCCTCCTCGCCGTACTTGGTGACGAGCGCGTCGCCGAGGCGGTCTGCCCAGGTGCGGCTGGTCTCGACGAGGCGCTGCTCGAGCGCGTCGCGCTCGGCGCGGTCGAGGGTGCGGATGCGCTGGCCCTTCGCGACCCGGACGACGAACTGCAGTCGGGCGAGGGCGGACTCGCTGACCCGCGCCGAGAACTCGACCTCGACGCCACCGAAGGTGTCCTTGAGGATGTCGGCCATCCGCAGGCGCACGGCGGTGTTGTAGCGGTCGCGCGGGATGAACACGAGGCACGAGGCGTAGCGGCCGAAGTCGTCCTCGCGGATGAAGAGCTTGGTCCGGCGTCGCTCCTGCAGCTGCGTGACCGCGAGCGCCGTCTCGTAGAGGTTCTCGACCCCGGCCTGGAAGAGCTCGTCGCGCGGGTAGTTCTCGAGGACCTCGAGCAGGTCCTTGCCGGTGTGGCTGTCGGCCGCGAGCCCGGAGCGGTCGATGACCGCCTGGACCTTCTCGGCGACGAGCGGGACGCGCATCACCGACTCGGTGTACGCGGTGGACGCGTACAGGCCGAGGAAGCGGCGCTCCCCCACGACCTCGCCGCGCTCGTCGAGCGTCTTGACGCCGACGTAGTCGAGGTGGGCGACGCGGTGGACGGTCGACTTCGAGTTGGCCTTCGTGAGGACGAGCAGCTCGCGGGTGTGCGCGATGTGCGACGCCTCGGGGCTGAGGAGGTCCGGGTCGGCGCCGAGCGGCGGATCGGCCCTCAGGAGACCGAGACCCGTGCCGGTGACCGGTGCGATGACCTCGCCGCCGCCGCGCTCGTCGAGCGTGTACTCGCGGTAGCCGAGGAAGGTGAAGTGGTCGTCGGCCATCCAGCGCAGGAAGCGGACGGCGAGCGCGACCTCCTCGGGGTCGACCCCGGCGGCCTGGCCGCCCTCGAGCTCGGCGGCGAGCACGAGGCAGCGGCTGCGCATCTTCGGCCAGTCCTCGACCGACTGCCGCACGTCCTCGAGCACGTCGCGGATGGTGCGCTCGATCTCGGCACGCCGCTCCTCGTCGCTCTCGCGGTCGATCGAGAGCAGCATCCAGGACTCGGCGAGCTCGCCGACGGCCCCGCTGCGGAAGCCCTTCGTGATGTCGCGGTCGGCGACCGAGGTCAGCTCGCCGACCGCGTCGCGGACGACGACGAGCTGCGGGTGGACGATGAGGTGGATGTCGATGCCGGCCTGGACGAGGGCGCCGGTGACGGAGTCGACGAGGAAGGGCATGTCGTCGGTGACGACCTGCACGATGGTGCGCGGGTTGGACCAGCCGTCGGTGTCGCTGCTCGGGTTGTAGACGCGGACGTTGGCGGTGCCCGGAGGCCGGGTCCGGGCCAGGCGCAGGTGGCTGTGGGCGACCCCGGCGAAGACGTCGGGGGTGCGCGAGGTCAGCTCGTCGAGGGGGGTGTGGCGGAAGTACCGCTCGAGGAAGTCGCGCCCCCAGCCGTCGGGTGCCAGCTCCTCGTACGCTGCCGCGATCGGCGCGAGGATCTCCTCGCGGTGGGTGGCCGGGGCGGTCGACATGGTGCGGTGGCACTCCTTCGTCGCGGGTGGCACCGCACGAGCGGTGGCCACGTCCTCGTGGGTGCCACCGAGCCTATCCACCCGTGCTCGCCGGGGCCGCCCGGGGTTGCGGCGCGGGTGTCTCGTCGGCGGGACGGTTCGTGCGCGGTCGCCGACCCCGGCTCAGTGGGCGACGACGTCGAGCCTGGCCAGCGTCGGGTCGGCGGCGTAGGCGATGCGGCTGCCTGCCGCGCGGGCGGCGTGCAGGGCGTCGACGGCCGCGACCGTGACGCGCTCGCCGGGCGCCAGCACCGGGACGCCGGGCGGGTAGGGGGCCACGAGCTCGGCGCTCACCCGGCCGACGGCGGCCTCCAGCGGCACGGTCTCGCGCGGCGTGCTGGCGGCCTCCGGGTCGACCGCCCAGACGCCGCTCGGGGCGAGGGCGCGGGCCGGGCCGCGCCGCCGCGCGAGGGAGTCGAGCAGCGCGTCGGCGAGCGCGGCGACGCCGGCGGGTGTGTCGGCGAGGGTCACCATCGCGCAGAGGGTGTCGCGGTCGGCCATCTCGAGCGGCAGGCCGCGGCGCAGGAGGTCGGCCTCGACGGCGTTGCCGTCGGCACCCGTGCCGGGCAGGACGAGGGTCAGCCGCAGCGGGTCGGCGCCCGGGCCGTCGAGGACGACGAGCCCGTCGACCGCGGCCAGCCGCGCGCGAGCCGCGGCGACCGCGTCGAGGACCGGCCCGAGCAGGGACGCGCCGTCGCGCTCCAGCAGGGCCCGCGCCGCGTCGACCGAGGCGAGGATGCCGCCCGCCGGGCTCGTCGTGGCCGTCGCCTCCACGCCGGCGTCGAGGCGACGCGGGTCGATGCGGCCGGACCGGGCCAGGACGAGGGCGCCCTGCGAGACCGCCGGCAGCGCCTTGTGCGCGCTCGTGACGACGACGTCGGCGCCGAGGGCGAGGGCGTGCGGCGGCAGGTCGGGGTGGAAGCCGAGGTGCGCGCCCCACGCCGCGTCGACGACGAGCGGCACGTCGTGGGCGTGAGCAACGTCGGCGAGGCGCGCGACGTCGCCGACGGTGCCGACGTAGGAGGGGTCGCCGACGAGCACGGCCACGGCGCGCGGGTGCTCGCTCAGCGCGGCGTCGACCGCCGTCGGGGCCACCCCCACCGGCAGCCCGTGGGCCGGGTCGACCTCGGGACGCACCCAGACCGGCACGAGCCCGGCGAGGACGAGCCCGAGGAGCATCGAGCGGTGCAGCGTCCGCGAGACGACGACCTCGTCGCCGGGGCGCCCGAGCGCGAGGGCGACGGCCTGGTTGCCGTGCGTCGAGCCGCCGACCGAGAAGCGGCAGAGGTCGACACCCCAGGCGCGCGCCGCCCGCCGCTCGGCCTCGGCGAGGACGCCCCGCGACAGCTTCATCGAGTCGAGCCCGGCGTAGAGCGGGACGTCGCCGGCGACGACGTCACCGACGAGGTCGTGCCGCTGCTTGTGCCCGGGGATGGTGAACGGCGTGGGCGCGTCCTCGTGGAAGCGCAGCCAGGCGTCGAGCAGGGGCGCGTCCGCGCGCAGCCCGCGCGGGTCAGACGGCACGGGCGCTCCCCCACGACTCGGCCGCGGCCACGAGGGCGCCGGCTAAGCGGCGGACCTGCCCGAGGTCCACCCACTCGTCGGCGGCGTGGAGGCCCCCGCCGGCTGGTCCGCACACGAGGGCCGGCACACCGGCCGCCTGCCAGAGCGGCGCCTCCATCCAGTAGGGCGCGTCGAGGGACGGGGGCTGCTCGACGCCCTCGGCGGCGAGCGCGGCGTCGAGGGCGTCGGCGAGGGCGGCGGCCGGCCCGGCAGCATCCAGCCGCCAGGCCTCGCGCGCGACGACGAGCCGGACCCGTGCGTCGACCGTGGGGTCCTCCGCGCGCAGCCCGTCGAGGAGCTCGTCGAGCTCGGCGAGCACGCAGTCGGCGGCCTCGCCCGCCACCGTGCGTCGCTCGACGACCGCGCGGGCCGAGCGGCCGAGGACGAAGGGCGACTCGCCGCCGGAGGCCACGGTGACCATGAGCGAGCCGCCGGACGCCGCGACGTGGTGGCCGCGCCCCTCGACCGCGGTGAGGAGGCGACCGAGGTGGGCGACCGCGTTGACGCCCTCCTGCGGCTGCGACGAGTGCGCGGCCCGGCCGGTCAGCGTGACCTCGGCGACCGCGTAGCCACGCAGGGAGGCGGTACGGGCGAGCCACGTCGGCTCGGCGACGAGCGCGGCGTCCGGGGCGAGGCCGAGGCGCGGGAGGGCCGCGAGGACGGCCTCGGTGCCGAGGCTGAGGTCCTCCTCGTCGGCGACGAGCGCGAGGACGACGCGCACCCGCGCGGTGCGGCGCACGAGCTCCTCGGCGGCGACGACGACGGCGGCGACGCCGCCCTTCATGTCGCACGCACCACGGCCGGCGAGGCGGTCGCCCTCGACGACGGGGGTGAACGGCGCGTCCATCCCGTCGGTGCCGACCGTGTCGACGTGGCCGGTGAGGACGAGGCACGGCATCCCGGGCTCGCCCGGGCCGACGGCGAGCAGGCTCGGCCGGTCGGGGTGGCCGGACGGCGTGACGCGGTGGGTGTCGAAGCCGGATGCCGCCAGCCGCCGGTCCAGGAGGTCGACGACCGCGGCCTCCCCGGCGGCGCCCGGCACCAGCCCGGGGTTGACCGAGTCGGTGGCGACGAGCTCGGCGGTCAGGGCCACGGCGTCGGCGCCGAGGTCGGGAGTGCTCACGCGGCGACGCTACGCGGCGCGGGCGGCCTGTGGGCAACCGCGCGGCCGGTGTGACCGATGTGGCTACCGTGGCGTCGTGCCCCTCGGTCCCGACCCCTCGCTCGCTCGGACCGCGCTCGACCGGCTCGACGCGCTGCGCGACCTCCTGCCCGCGGCCGAGGACGACCTGCTCGCCTGCCTCGTCGTCACGGGAGAGCCCCGCCCCCAGCGGGTCCTGGACGACTGGCTCGACCAGGCCGCCGACACCCTGCGCGCGCTCGGCGAGGCCGCCGACGAGGTGGCCGCCGTGCTGGCGCCGCACGCGGCCCCGCCCCGGGCCGAGGCGCCCGGCGCGACCGCACCCGTCATCCCGCTGACCACGCGGCGCGACGACGAGGCCCGGCGATGAGCGTCGTCCCCGGCGACCCGGCCTCGCTCTCGGCCTGCGCCGCGGCGGTCGCCGACGTCGCGCGGCGGCTCGCGGCATCGGGCCGTGCGCTCGGCCCGGCGGTCGAGGAGCTCGGCGACGGCTGGCCCGGTCGTGCGTCGGTGGCCACTCGGCGACGCGGTGCCGAGGTCGCCGCGGCGGCCGTCACCGCGGCCGAGGAGCTCGAGCGGATGGGGCGCGAGCTGCAGGACCGGGCGACCGACCTGGCCGACCTGGTCGCGCGGGGGCGCAGGGTCGAGGAACGCGCGGAGGCCGCCGGGCTCGTCGTGCGCGACGGACGCGTCGTGCCGGCGTGGGGCGTGCGCGGCGAGGCCGACGCGGAGGCGGTCGCCGACGGTGACGCGGCGGCCGAGCGCATCGCGGCCGAGCTCACCCTCGTCCTGCACCAGCACCGACGACGGCGCGACCTGCTCCTCGCCGACCTGCGTGCCTCGACCGAGCGCCTCGCCGCGCTCTCCCACACCATGCGGCGCGGGTGAGAGGATCGCCGGACCCGAGGCGGGCCCGGTGCGGCCCGCCCTCCTGCGACCTGCGAGGACGGACCGAGTGCGACTGACGAGGCGAGAGCGGCTGGACGCGACCCCCGACGAGGTCTACGCCCTGCTCACCGACCGTGGCTTCCAGGAGGCCAAGTGCGAGGCGACGACCGGCGGCGGTGCGTGGAGCGCCGACGTCACGCAGAGCGCCGTCGGGCACCGGGTCGCGACGACGCGTGAGCTGCCGGCCGACGGTCTGCCGGACGTCGCCCGGTCCTTCGTCGGCGCGACGCTCACCGTCATCGAGAGCTACGACTGGGGCGCCCCGGCCCCCGACGGCTCCCGCGAGGCCGTCGTCGACCTGCACGTCAAGGGCGCACCGCTGACGCTCAAGGGCACGCTGCGCCTCGAGCCGGACGGCAACGGCTCGGCCGAGGTCCTCGACACCGAGCTCAAGGCCAACGTGCCATTCGTCGGCGGCAGGATCGAGAAGGCGGCGGCGGACCCCATCAACGCGGCGGTCGACGTCGAGGTCGGCCTGCTGCGCGAGCGCCTCGGCCGCTGACGTCGCGGGCTACACCGCAGTATCTGTCGTCATCACGACCCTTACTGCGGTGTAGCACGCGATGCAGAGGTGTTGGGGCGGCGCTGGACCCCGGGACGTCGACGAGACCCCGGCTCGGAGCCGGGGTCTCGTGGACATTTCGGGGTGACCCCGAAAAGCTGGGACCGGGGGTCAGCCCATGTGCGGGTAGCGGTGGTCGGTCGGCGGGACGAACGTCTCCTTGATCGAGCGCGTCGAGGTCCAGCGCATGAGGTTGGCCGCCGAGCCCGCCTTGTCGTTCGTGCCGGAGGCGCGCCCGCCGCCGAACGGCTGCTGGCCGACGACGGCGCCGGTCGGCTTGTCGTTGACGTAGAAGTTCCCGGCGGCGAAGCGCAGGCGGTGCATCGCGTCGGCGACGGCCGCGCGGTCCTGGGCGATGACGGCGCCGGTCAGCGCGTAGGGCGCCGCGGACTCCATCTGGTCGAGGACCTTGTCGTACTGGCGGTCCGGGTAGACGTGGACCGCGAGGATCGGGCCGAAGTACTCGGTCGTGAACATCTCGTCGGTCGGGTCGCTGCTCTCGACGATCGTCGGGCGGACGAACCAGCCCTGCGAGTCGTCGTACGTGCCACCGGCGACGACGTCGAGGTGGCTCGTCGCGTGCGCGCGGTCGATGGCCGCGACGTGCTTGGCGTAGGCCCGCTCGTCGATGACCGCGCCCATGAAGTTCGACAGGTCGGTGACGTCGCCCATCGGGATGCCGTCCGTCAGCTGGACGAGGTCGTCGCGCATCTTCTTCCACAGCGAGCGCGGCACGTAGGCGCGCGACGCGGCCGAGCACTTCTGGCCCTGGAACTCGAACGCGCCGCGGATGAGGGCGGTGCGCAGGACGTCGACGTCGGCGCTCGGGTGCGCCAGCACGAAGTCCTTGCCGCCGGTCTCGCCGACGATGCGCGGGTAGTGGCGGTAGCCCGTGAGGTTCTCGCCGATGGTGCGCCACAGCGACTGGAACGTGGCCGTCGAGCCGGTGAAGTGCAGCCCGGCGAAGTCGGGGTGCGACAGGACGACGTCCGAGACCGCGACGCCGTCGCCGGTCACGAGGTTGATGACGCCCGGGGGCATCCCCGCCTCCTCGAGCAGCTCCATCGTCAGCTGCGCGGCGAGCTGCTGCGTCGGCGACGGCTTCCAGACGACCGTGTTGCCCATGAGCGCCGGCGCGGTCGGGAGGTTGCCGGCGATGGCGGTGAAGTTGAACGGGGTCACCGCGTAGACGAAGCCCTCGAGCGAGCGGTGGTCGCTGCGGTTCCACACGCCGGCGCTGTTGGCCGGCGGCTGCTCGGCCATGATCTGGCGGGCGAAGTGCACGTTGAAGCGCCAGAAGTCGATGAGCTCGCAGGCGGCGTCGATCTCGGCCTGGTAGGCGGTCTTGCTCTGGCCGAGCATCGTCGCGGCGTTGAGCCGTGCGCGCCACGGGCCGGCGAGCAGGTCGGCGGCCTTGAGGAGGATGGCGGCGCGGTCGTCGAAGGAGAGGTCGCGCCAGCCGGGGGCGGCCGCGCGGGCGGCGTCCACGGCGGCGACGGCGTCGGCCTTCGTGGCGCCCTTCGAGACACCGAGGACGTGACGACGGTTGTGCGGCTGGCGGACCTCGAACTTCCTCCCCCCGCCCATGACGCGCTTGCCGCCGATCGTGTGCGGCAGCTCGTGCCGCTCGGCGGCGAGCTCGACGAGGGCCTGTTCGACGGCCGCGCGCTCGGGGCTGCCCGGCGCGTAGTCGCGGACGGGCTCGTTGGTGGGGGCGGGGACCTGGGTCACAGCGTCCATGGGGTGGGGCACCTCGTTCGGGTCACGATGTCGGGACGCCCCACTCTCGCGCCCGGCCTCGGCCGGACGCAACTCGCCCCGGGGTGGGCCGGGACCCGACCTCAGTCGCGGGCGAGGAGGTCGAGGACGTCGCCGAGCTCGGTGACGTCGAACCACAGCAGGTCGGCGGTGCCGGTGTCGCCGGCGGACTCGTCGACGTGGAAGGAGACGATCCGCGATCGCGGCACGACGGCGAGCAGCTCCACGCGCGAGGGCACGTCGCCGTCGGCCGGGACGGACACGACGCCGGCGTCGAGGTCGGCCGACGCGACGACGCGGCGCTCGTCGCCGTCGCGCAGCGCGTCGGCCTCGTCGGCCGCGGCCTCCCAGGCGAGGTGCTCGAGCTCCTCCTCGTCGGTGACGAGGCCGGGTGTGCCGAGCGCGGGTGTCACGCCGTGCGCGGGGACCGGGGGCGTGCCGAGGTCCCGGCCGTCGGCGAGCGCCTCGAGGTCGGCCGCGGTGAGCGGCAGGTAGACGCGGGTCAGGGCCATCGGGTCCTCCTCGTGGGGTCGCTCACGCGCGCCGGCGGCCGCGCGGGCGGGGGGCGTCGAGCAGCTCCTGGAGCGAGTCGACGATGCCGCGGCCGAGCACATCGGCGTCCGGCATCGCGTCGCGGTCGGCGTACAGGCCGTAGTAGACGCCGCCGTCGTACGAGGTCAGCCCGATGGAGAGCGCCTGCCCGGCGCCGAGCGGCGTCACGGGGTAGGTCGCGACCATCTGCGCGCCGTCGGCGTACAGGGGTGTCTGCGGGCCGGGGACGTTGGTGATGACGACATTGTGCAGCCGCCGCGAGACCATCCCGCCGAGCCGCGCGCCGAGCGCGTGCAGCGTCGGCGGCGCGAAGCCGCCCACCCCGGCGAGCGCCTCGGCCGAGACCGCGCGGCGTCCCCCGCCCTCGGTCTGCTGGCGCATCGAGAAGGCGATCTGGTGCAGGCGCATCGACGCCTTGGGCTCGCCGACGGGCAGGTCGACGAAGCACGCGGTGACCTCGGCGCCGACGTCGGCGGGGGCGTCGTCCGCGGGGCGCACCGAGACCGGCACGAGCGCCCGGACGGTGGTGCCCGGGTAGACGGGCTCGCCACGGGTCAGCAGCCACGAGCGGAACGCGCCCGCGACGGTGGCGAGGACGACGTCGTTGACCGTCACCTCGTCGGCGAACGATCCCTGTCCGAGCCGGGTGCGCACCGTGCGGTAGTCCTCGAGGTCGGTCCCGACCATGACGTAGCGGCGGGCGCGGCCGACCGAGGCGTTGAGCGGCGAGTCGGGCGCCGGGCGGGCGGAGACGCGGGCGAGGGTCGAGACGACCTCACCGGCGACCGACGCGACCTTGCCGGCGGTGCGGGCGACGTCGACGGCGCCGCTGCGGAGGGTGTCGACGAGCTGGCCCGGGGTGCGCACGACCTCGGCGAGGGCGCCGACGAGGAGCTCGGCCGACGTGGGCTCGGGCCGCGGCCGCCACGTCGCGAGGACGCCGTCGCCACCGCCCGGGCGGCCGTCGACGAGCACGCCACCGATGTCGACGCCGTGCACGCCGTCGACGAGGCTGTGGTGGCTCTTGGTGATGATCGCGAAGCGGCCGTCGGCGAGGCCCTCGACGAGGTAGACCTCCCAGAGCGGGCGCGAGCGGTCCAGGGGGCGCGGCAGGATGCGGGCGACGAGCTCCTCGAGCTGCTCGTCGGAGCCGGGACGGGGCAGGGCGCTGCGGCGCACGTGGTAGCTGAGGTCGAAGGAGCGGTCGTCGACCCACACCGGGTTGCCGAGCCCGGCGGGCACGGTCTTGATGCGCTGGCGGTAGCGCGGGACGTGGGCGATGCGCTCGCTGATGAGGTCGACGAGCGTCGCGTAGTCGAAGCCCTCGGCCGGCACGTCGAAGACCATGACCGAGCCGACGTGCATCGGGGTGGTCGCGTCCTCCAGGCGCAGGAAGGACGCGTCGAGCGCGCTGAGTCGGTCGGCCACGGCCCTATGGTGTCAGACCGCCGCCCGGCGCCGTCGGCCGTGACGGGCGGTGGTCGACGTGTCGGCGCAGCGGGGGTCGAGGGCGGCGGCGAGCGCCGTGAGGGCGAGGGTCAGCGTTCCGCGCGGCCGGACCTCGGTGAGCGTCCGGCCGGTCAGCACCGCCTCGTCGCAGTCGTCGGGCGCCCAGGGCAGCATCCGCACCTCCTCGAGGCCGGCGAAGCGCCCGAGCACGTCGCGGATGGTGCGCTCGGGCCGGGGCCCGGCCGCCGAGGCCCTGACCTTGTTGACGACGACGAGGGGAGGTGGCGCGGCGACGAGCGCCACCTCCTGCACGGCGCGGACGAGCCGCTGGAGCCCGACGGGATCCGCGGCGCCGACGACGACGAGGGCGTCAGCGGCCTCGAGGGCGGCCAGCGTCGCGGCGTTGCGGCGCGGGGCGGCCGTGTCGTAGCTCAGCTCCTCGTCGTCCTCGATCGCGAAGCCGGCGTCGACGACGACGTGGTCGACGATCCCGCGGGCCAGCCGCAGGAGGTCCTCGACGGCCGCCGTCCGCAGCTCCGGCCACCGGTCGGCACGGGGCAGCCCGGTGAGCACCCGCAACCGCGGGAGCGCCTCGGGCGCCAGGCGGGCGAGGGCCGGGACGTCGAGGGTGCCCTGCTCGGAGGCCCGGGCCGCGGCCGCGACGCCGGGAGCCTCGTCGACGAGGCCGAGCACCTGGGCCACCGACGCCCCCCACGTGTCGAGGTCGACGAGCAGGGTGCGGACACCGTCGGCCGCGAGGGCCGCCGCGACGGTGACGGCGACGGTCGTGCGCCCGGGTGCGCCCGTCGGACCCCAGACCACGGTCACCGGGGTCGGGCGTCCCGGCGGTTCGGGGACCCCGCTCTCCTCCACCGGCTCCTCGTCGTCCGGCCGGCGCGAGGTCGTGGCGTCCGCCAGGGCCGACAGCGCGGCGTCGACGGCGTCGGGGGCGTCGTCGGGGTGCAGCAGCGTGGCGACCCCCAGCTGCCGCAGGCGGCGCTCCCCCTCCTCGTCGTCGGCGGCGACGAGCCCCGCGACCCGCACCCCGTGGCCGGCGAGGTGCCGCAGCGCGTCGCGGTCGAGCCCGCGCAGGTCCGGCGAGACCACGGCGACCCGCGCGACGCCGGCCGCCCCCACGGACAGCAGCTCGGCGAGGTCGGCGCAGCGCCGGACGAGCGTCAGCCCGCGGGCAGCCCCGAGCACCTCGACGAACTGGGCCTCGTGACGGTGGGTGAGGGCGGTGAGCAGCGTGGTCACGGCACGCCCCCCGGGACCGGCACGAGGGTGATGCGTGCGCCGTCGTCGACGGCGGCCACGAGGTCGCGGACGTCGCCGCTCGGCACCATGACCTGCACCGGACGGGTCTGCTCGGCGCCGGCGAGCACGCCGTCGTCCTCGGCGACCGCGGCGACCGAGACGCGCTCGAGGACGCGCTCGGGCCCGGCGTACCGGGTGACCCCCACCCCGCCCGAGCCGTCCTCGGGGCGGTTGACGTAGACGTCGACGAGCGAGCCGCGGCGCAGGGCGGCCGCCGACGTGCCGTCGACCCGGAGCGCGACCTGCTGCACGCCGACGGCGGACGCGGCGCCGACGGCGCTGCGGGGCAGGAGCTCGCCCGCCCGCAGCTCGCGCAGCGCGTAGGCGTCGGCCGCGAGCGGCCGGTCGGCGGCGACGTAGCCCGCGGCGGCGTCGCCGAGCTGCACCTGCACGGCCGTGAGGTCGGACGCGGCGAGCCGCTGCCCGGGCGTGATCGCGCGGGCCGCCGCCCAGACCGGGACGCGGTCGTCCGCGCGGGCCACGACGAGCGAGCCCGCGACCGTGGAGACGAGGACGAGCAGGACGCCGATCAGCAGCCGGGAGTCGCGCCACGACGGGGCCCGCAGGCGGGAGGCCGTGGGCGCGGGGAGATCGGTCATGCCGGGATCCTGCCCGAGCCGCGCCCGACGCGCAGGTCCGTCGCACCGGCCTGTGGACGACGGACCGCCGGACGGGGCGCTGTGGAGGACGCTGCCGGCGCCGGGCCGGCCGGTGGCAGACTGGCGGCGTGCCGAAGCGTTTCATCCCGTTGACCGAGGTGTCGGAGATCCTCGACGTCTCCGCGGCCCAGGCCTACGCCCTCGTGCGCAGCGGTGACCTGCCGGCCATCAAGGTGGGCGGGCGCGGCCAGTGGCGGGTCGAGACGAGCGAGCTCGAGGCCTACATCGAGCGGATGTACGCCCAGACGCGTGACTTCGTCGCCACGCGCGCGGAGGCCGGCGAGGGAGCCGCCCCGGAGGGCTGAGCGGCTCACCGGCGCGACCCGACGACGCGCAGTGCGGCGAACGGGACGACGCTCACGGCGCGAACGTTCCCGCGGCGGCGGGGCTCGCCCTCGGGGTGCTCGGCGAGCACGAGGTGGTCGGAGCCGACGACGTCGATGGTGCCGACCAGCGAGGTCCCGCCGGCCAGTGCGAGCGCGACGGTCGCGCGGTCGCGCGCGAGGACCCGGAGGGCGTGCCCGAGGCCGAAGCGCCGCGCGCTGCGCCCCGGGTCGGCGTGCGGCGGCAGGCCACCGAGGGCGAGCACCGCGTGCACCGGGAGGAGCCGCTCCCGCGTGCCGTCGCCGAGCAGCAGCCAGCCGTCACCCACGTCGCTCAGGGTGCCGCTGACCTCCCGGCCCCCCTCGACGAGGAGCGACACCTGCGTCCCCACGCCGGCGAGGAGCCGGGCGGTGAGGTCGACGAGCGCCCGCTCCCGCCGGGTTCGCTCGGCCACCTCGCTGTCGAGCTCGCGCCGCTCCTCGGCGGCCAGCTGGCCCTCGAGGTCCGCGAACAGCCCCTCCCACCTCATGGTCCCCCTCCGGGCCGGACGACCTCCCGTGGAGATCCACCCGGCGCTGGTCCGTCACCCGTGATGTCCACAGGCTAGCGATCACCGCTTGCCGCTGTCGGCCGCACGGTCTACGGTCCACCTCATGCAGGGAACACCAAACGACGTCAAACGACACCGAACGGGCCCGATCATCGCCGTCACCGCGGGGGCGACCGCCACGCTGGGCGCCGGCGCCCTCGGTCGGCTCGCCCTGGGCACGGCCCGCGCCGGCCTGGCGGGCGTGCCGGTGGCGGTCGACGACGCGCTCGTGGCGGCGGCCGCCGCGCTCGCCGTCCTGGGGCTCGGCTGGCTCGTCCTCACCCTCGTGCTGGCGGCGCTCGCCGGCGCGCCGGGTGCGGTCGGGCGTGGGGCGGCGCGGCTCGCGGCGGCGGTGACGCCGCGGGCCGCCCGGCAGCTGGCCGCGCTCCTCCTCGGTGCCGGGGTCGTCACCGCGGGGGCGGGGACCGCGAGCGCCGCGTCCGGCGGCCCGGGGCTCCCCGACCCCGGATGGAGCGCCACGGCGGTCGTCGGGGCCCCCGCGGTCGCGGGCTCCACGGACCCGGCGTCCCCGGGGCCCGCCCCGGACCCCGGCTGGACCCCGGACGCCCCGCGCGTGCGCCCCCAGCCCGACGTGGGGGTCGTCAGCGGACGGTTCTCCGTGACCGACGCCGACGCAGTCGTCGTGCACCGCGGTGACTCGCTCTGGACGCTCGCCGCCCACCACCTCGGACCGGGCGCGACCGACGCCGAGGTCGCCCGGGCCTGGCCCCGGTGGTACGCCGCGAACCGAGCGGTCATCGGTGCCGACCCCGACCTGCTGCTGCCCGGCCAGGTGCTGCGGGTGCCGGCGGTGGACGCGTCGTGAGCCGGGCGACGCCCCCGAGCCTGCTCCCCGTGCGCCCGCTGCCGCCCGCCCTGCCCCTCGGCGAGGCCCTGCGCCGGGCCCGGGCCGCCCGGCCCACCCCGCCCCGGGTACCGGGGTACGTCCAGGACGCCCTCGCCGTCGACCTCTCCTGCGCGACCGACGAGCAGGTGTTCGGTCCGCAGCGCACCGCGCGCGCCGCGCTGCCCGACCCCGCGGCCTGGGGCACCTACATCGTCCAGGCGCTCCTCGAGGTCATGGGTGGGCAGCGGCCCGCGCCCCAGGTCCTGCGCTGGACGACCCCGGAGGTCTACGCGGTGCTGGCCCGCCGCGGCGCGCGGGTGGCGCGCCGGTCGGCCGACGGGCGCCGCTCCCCCGTGCACCGGACGCACGTGCTGAGGGTGCGGGTCTGCGAACCCGCGGACGGGGTCGCCGAGGTCGCCGCCGTCGTCCAGCACGGGCCGCGGGTGCGGGCGGTCGCGCTGCGGCTCGTCGGCCAGGACGGCAAGTGGCGGGTCGCCGCCCTCCAGGTGGGCTGACCGGCCACGAGCCGCCCCGGACGAGGGCGTCCGGACGAGGGGACGTCGGGAGGAGGGGTCGTCCTCACGACGTTCGTCCGGACGAGGGCGTCCGGACGAGGGTCGTCCTCACGACGTTCGTCCGGAGGAGGGGCGTCCTCACGACGTTCGTCCGGACGACGGTGGCGCCGACGCGGTGGTCGTGCTCGGCCGGGGCTCGTAAGCCGGCGCGTGGTGCGGCTCGAGGCGCAGGAACGGGGGTGATCACCCCCGGTGTCGCGCCACCGGGTGCGCCATCACCCGCGCCAGAGCCCGCCAGCCTCGAGACCCCGGTTCGTCCACGAGACCCCGGCTCCGAACCGGGGTCTCGCGGACATTTCGGGGTGACCCCGAAATGTCGAGGCGCGAGGGGCGCGTGGGCCGGAGGGTGCCGGCCCACCGCAGGCCCGCCGGCCTCGAGACCCCGGACGACGAGCGGGCCGGCTCCCCCGAGGGGAACCGGCCCGGCCTTCGTCGTGCGTGTCGCTCAGCGGCGACCGTGGCACATCTTGAACTTCTTGCCCGAGCCGCAGGGGCACGGGTCGTTCTTGCGGGTCGTCGCGAGCTGCTCCTCGGTGAGGGTGGCGCCGGTGCCGGCGCGGTCGTCCCGCACCTCGACCTCGCCGGTCTCGGTCGGCGCCGAGTAGTGCAGCGCACCGGTGCGCGGGCGGCCGACGCCGACCCCGGAGACCTCGACGTGCGGGGCGTCCTCGACCGACGGGTCGCGCTCCTCGGCCGCCTCGGCCGGAGCCTCCTCGGTCGCGGCGCCGCCGCCCCCGGCCATCGCGCCGAGCATCTGCGAGACGTGGACCGGCTGGACGGCCGGCGCCTGCTCGGGCTCGTCGACGTGGACGTCCACGTGGAAGAGCAGCCCGACGGACTCCTCCTTGACGGCCTCGTTCATCGCCTGCCAGAGCTGGAAGCCCTCGCGCTGGTACTCGACGAGCGGGTCGCGCTGGGCCATGGCCCGCAGGCCGATGCCCTCCTGGAGGTAGTCCATCTCGTACAGGTGCTCGCGCCACTTGCGGTCCAGCACCGAGAGCATGACGCGCCGCTCGACCTCACGCATGACCTCGGACCCGAGCGCCGCCTCGCGCTCGTCGTAGGCGCGGTGGGCGTCCGAGAGCAGCTCCTCCTTGAGGATCTCCGTCGTCAGCCCGGAGCGGCCACCGGCGGCCTCCTCGAGCTGCTCGGGCGTCACCGAGATCGGGTAGAGCGCACGCAGCGCGGTCCACAGACGCTCGAGGTTCCAGTCCTCGGCGAAGCCCTCGGCCGTCTCGGCGTCGATGTAGCCCTCGACGACGTCGTTGACGAAGAAGCGCAGCTGCTCGTGCAGGTCCTCGCCCTCGAGGACGCGGCGGCGCTCCTCGTAGATGACGGTGCGCTGGCGGTTGAGGACGTCGTCGTACTTGAGGACGTTCTTGCGGATCTCGAAGTTCTGCGCCTCCACCTGCGCCTGCGCCGACTGGATCGAGCGCGAGACGAGCTTGGACTCGATCGGCTGGTCGTCGTCGAGCTTCGCGGTCGTCATCACCCGGTCGACGAGCCCGGCGTTGAACAGCCGCATGAGGTGGTCCTCGAGCGAGAGGTAGAACCGCGACTCGCCCGGGTCGCCCTGGCGGCCGGAGCGGCCGCGCAGCTGGTTGTCGATGCGGCGCGACTCGTGCCGCTCGGTCCCGAGGACGTAGAGGCCGCCGAGCTCGGTGACCTCCTCGTGCTCGGTCTTGACCTGCGCCTCGGCCTGCTCGAGCGCCGCGTCCCAGGCGGCCTCGTACTCCTCGGGCGTCTCGTGCGGGTCGAGGCCGCGGTCCTTGAGCGCGGCGACGGCGCGGAACTCGGGGTTGCCGCCGAGCATGATGTCGGTGCCTCGACCGGCCATGTTCGTCGCGACGGTCACGGCGCCCTTGCGGCCCGCGTCGGCGACGATCGAGGCCTCGCGCTCGTGGTGCTTGGCGTTGAGGACCTCGTGGCGGATGCCCCGGCGGCGCAGCTGCTCGGAGAGGTACTCCGACTTCTCGACCGACACGGTGCCGACGAGGACCGGCTGGCCGGCCTCGTGCTTCTCGGCGATGTCGTCGACGACGGCCTTGTACTTGGCCTCCTCGGTCCGGTAGACGAGGTCGGCCTGGTCCTGGCGGACCATCGGGCGGTTGGTCGGGATCGGGACGACGCCGAGCTTGTAGATCGAGTTGAGCTCGGCGGCCTCGGTCATCGCCGTCCCGGTCATGCCCGAGAGCTTGTCGTACATGCGGAAGTAGTTCTGGAGGGTGATCGTCGCGAGGGTCTGGTTCTCGTTCTTGATCTCCACCCCCTCCTTGGCCTCGATGGCCTGGTGCATGCCCTCGTTGTAGCGACGGCCGGCGAGCATGCGCCCGGTGTGCTCGTCGACGATGAGGACCTCGCCGTTCATCACGACGTAGTCCTTGTCGCGCTGGAAGAGCTCCTTGGCCTTGATCGCGTTGTTGAGGTAGCCGATGAGCGGGGTGTTGGCCGACTCGTAGAGGTTGTCGATGCCGAGGTGGTCCTCGACCTTGTCGATGCCGCGCTCGAGGACGCCGACGGTCTTCTTCTTCTCGTCGACCTCGTAGTCGCCCCGACCGGACTCCAGCTCGCCACGCTCCAGGCGCTGGGCGATGCGGGCGAACTCGGTGTACCACTTGGTCGGCGCGTCGGCCGGGCCCGAGATGATGAGCGGCGTGCGCGCCTCGTCGATGAGGATCGAGTCGACCTCGTCGACGATGCAGAAGTTGTGGCCGCGCTGGACGAGCTCCTCGGTCGACCACGCCATGTTGTCGCGCAGGTAGTCGAACCCGAACTCGTTGTTGGTGCCGTACGTGATGTCCTTCGCGTACTCGACGCGGCGCTGCTCGGGCGTCATCGACGAGAGGATGCAGCCGGTCTCGAGGCCGAGGAAGCGGTGGACGCGGCCCATCAGCTCGGACTGGTACTCGGCGAGGTAGTCGTTGACCGTGATGACGTGGACGCCCTTGCCGCTCAGGGCGTTGAGGTAGCTGGGCAGCGTCGCGACGAGGGTCTTGCCCTCACCGGTGCGCATCTCGGCGACGTTGCCCATGTGCAGCGCGGCGCCACCCATGATCTGCACGTCGAAGTGCCGCTTGCCGATGGTGCGCTTGCCGGCCTCGCGGACCGCGGCGAACGCCTCGGGCAGGATGTCGTCGAGCGTCTCGCCGTCGGCCAGGCGCCGGCGGAAGGTGTCGGTCTCGCCGCGCAGCTCGGCGTCGGTGAGCTTGGCGAAGTCCTCCTCGATCGCGTTGACCTGCGCGGCGATGCTGTCGAGCTTCTTGAGGATGCGTCCCTCACCGGCACGCAGCAGCTTCTCGACGATCTTCACGAGTGGGACTCCCTGGTAGACGGACGGCGGCGGTCGGACGAGGCGGTGCCCGAGCGCCGGACCCGCCTAGGGTAGTCGAGGCCCCCGCGGCCGTCCCGCGGCGGCGCACCCGAGGGTCCAACGGGCGGTCGGCGCGTCCCGGTTCCCGGTCGGCGGGTCCCGGTGGTTGGGTGGGGCCCATGACCGAGGCCGTCTTCCCCGACCGCGTGCCGGTGCTCACCGACGGGCACGTGCGCCTGCGCGCCCACCGCCCCGAGGACCTGCCCCGGCTCGTCGAGCAGTGCCGCGACCCGCAGGCGGTCCGCTGGACGACCGTGCCCCGCCCCTACGCCGAGGCCGACGCCGCCCACTTCCTCGCGCTCGTCGAGGCGGGGTGGAACGACGAGGGGGGCGACCGGCTCTGGGCCCTCGAGGACGCCGCCGACCCCGGCCGCGGCTACCTCGGCACCGTCGACCTGCGCCCGCGCCTCGGCGGCGCGGTCGCCGAGCTCGGTTACCTCCTGCACCCGGACGCGCGGGGCCGGGGCTACATGGCCGCCGCCGTCCGGCTCGTCGTCGCGTGGTTCCTCGAGCAGGGCGGCCACCGGGTGCACTGGAGGGCCGAGCGCGGCAACTTCGCGTCCTGGCGCGTCGCGTGGGCGTGCGGGTTCACCCACCACGGCACCCTCCCGGGCTCGCTGGAGGCGGTCGGCGGCGGGCCGCCGCTCGACGCGTGGCAGGCCAGCGTGGGCCCGGAGGACGTCCTCGAGGCCCGCACCCCGTGGCCCGAGCCCCCAGTCCTGCGCACCGACGAGGCGGGCGGGCTCGTCCTGCGCCCGTGGCTCGACGAGGACGTCGACGCGCTCGAGCCCCGCGACCAGCCCGCCCACCACATGCCGGCGCGCGGCATCCTCGAGCCGGACACCTTCCCCGCGTGGCTGCTGACCCGGCGCGAGAAGATGGCCCTCGGGACGACGCTCAGCTGGTGCGTCGCCGACGCGGCGACCGGCCGGGCGCTCGGTGAGGCGCTCGTCTTCGTCCACGAGGGCACGCTCGACGACGACACCGCCGAGCTCGGCTACCAGGTCCTGCCGAGCGCCCGACGGCGCGGCGTCGCCACGGCCGCGGCGCGGCTCGTCGCGCAGCACGCCCTCGCGCCGCGGGCCGACGGCGGGATGGGTCTGCGCCGGCTCGTCGCGCAGACGGCCGAGGACAATGTCGGGAGCAACGCCGTGCTCGACGCGGCCGGCTTCGAGATCTGGGGCCGCGAGACCGAGGCCGACCTGCTGCCGGGCGGTCGGACGGTCGAGTCCCTGCACTGGGAGCGGCTGCGCCCCTGGACGCCCTGAGGGCGCCGCCGCGGTCCGGCGTCCGCCGGCGCCCCTCGGACGGCGCTGTCGCACAGGGCGACTCAGCGAGGGTCGACGGCGACCCCGGCCAGGCCGAGCCACCCGGCGAGGAGCAGCAGCTCCGCGTCGAGCTCGGCGCGGTCGGCCTCGCCGCCGCGCCCCGGCTCCCACGTCGTCCGCCGCACCCGCAGCAGGCCGGCGGCGCGGTCGCTCTTGAGGTCGACCCGCGCGACGAGCTCGTCCCCGAGGAGGAACGGCAGCACGTAGTAGCCGTGCACCCGCAGCTCCTCGGGCACGTAGATCTCGAGGCGGTAGTCGAACCCGAAGAGGGCGGCGACCCGGTCCCGCTGCCAGACGAGCGAGTCGAACGGCGAGAGCAGGGCCCGGGCGTGGACCCGTCGCGGCCGCCGCGCGTCCCGGTGGAGGTAGACCGGTCGCCTCCACCCCTCGACGACGCCGGGCACGAGGACGCCGTCGGCGACGAGGGCGGCGATGGCCGGTCGGGCCTGCTCGGGCCGCAGCCGGAAGTAGTCGCGCAGGCACTGCTCGCTGCCGACGCCGTGCGCCCGGGCGGCGATCTCGACCAGCCGCCGGAAGGCCTCCTCGTCGGTGGGTCGCGCGGCGGGGTCGAGCGCGGCCTCGCGCAGGGCCGGGGGCAGCACCCGCGCGGGATGCGCGTAACGCCGCTCGAACTGCGGTGTGCGCCCCGCGCTGCTCAGCCGCCCGGCCCAGAACAGGTGCTCGAGGGCGTTCTTGACGAGCGACCAGTTCCAGCCCCAGTGCTCCCGCTCGCGCGGCAGGTCGTGCGCCAGCGCCGCCTCCACCTCGCGGCTCGTCATCGGCCCGTGGGCGGTCACCTCGGCCAGCACGGTCTCGACCAGGCCCGGGTGGTCGCGGGCCACGCGCTGCATGCCGCCCCACGACTCGTCGCGGGCGCGGCGCATCCGGAAGTCCAGGAGCGGCCAGGTCGAGGGCGGGACGAGGGACGCCTCGTGGGCCCAGTACTCGACGAGCCGCCGCGGCGCGCGGTCGCGGGCGCGGTCGAGCAGGCCGGTGTCGTACGGGCCGAGCCGCGAGAAGAAGGGCAGGTACTGGCTGCGGACCACGACGTTGACACTGTCGATCTGGACGACGCCGACGGTGTCGACGACGCGCTGGAGGTCGCGCACCCCGGGCGCAGGAGGACGGGGCCGGGCGAAGCCCTGCGCCGCGAGCGCGATGCGGCGCGCGGCGGGGCGGGTGAGCCGGACCGGAGCCGGCTCAGGCATCCGGGGGGACGAGCCGCTGCTGGTGCGCGTAGACGGCTGCCTCGACCCGCGAGTGCAGGTGCAGCTTCTCGAGGATGCTCCGGACGTGGTTCTTCACGGTGTTCTCGGCGATGCCCAGCGCCTCGGCGACCTCGCGGTTGACCATCCCCCGCGCCACGTGGCGCAGGACCTCGACCTCGCGGTCGGTCAGGGTGGTCGGCTCGGGGCCCTCCGGCGGCGCGTCGTTCTGGCTGAGCCGGCTGAACTCCTGGAGCAGCGTGGCGGCCATCCCCGGCGGGATGATCGCCTGCCCGTCGTGGACCCGGCGGATGGCGTCGGCGACCTCCTCGCCCGGCAGGTCCTTGAGCAGGTAGCCGCTCGCCCCGGCCTTGATCGCCTCGAAGAGGTCGTCCTCGTCGTCGCTCATGGTGAGCATGAGGATGCGGATGCGCGGGTCGGCGGCGTGGAGGCGAGCCGTCGCCTCGATGCCGCCGACCACGGGCATCCGCACGTCCATGAGGACGACGTCGGGGTGCAGCCGGGCGCAGAGCTCGACGACCTCGCTGCCGTTGCTCGCCTGGCCGACCACGGTGGCCGCCCCGTCGAGCTCGACGACGATCGCCATGCCCTGCCGGTAGAGCGCGTGGTCGTCGGCGATGACGACGCGGACGGGGCCGGAGGGCAGCCCGGAGACCTCGTCGGTCCCGTGCGCCTCCGCCACCCCACTCACCTCGTCCGTCACGTCGTCATCGTGTCAGGTCCGCGGGCCGCCGTGCGGCCCCCACGCCCGGGAAGGCGCTACGACGCGGCCTCCTGGACGTCTCCGCCCTCCTCGAGATCGAGGTGGAGCACGCCGTAGGACCACCCGCGGCGCCGGTACACGACGCTCGCGCGGTCGGTGTCGACGTCGTGGAAGAGGTAGAAGTCGTGGCCGACCGCCTCCATCTGGGCCAGGGCGTCGGTCAGGGTCATCGGTGTCGAGCGGTGCACCTTCTCGCGCACCTCGATCGGGGAGTCGCCGAACGGGTCGTCGGGCACGTCCTCACTCTCGGCCGCCGGGGCGTCCGGGGCCTGGATCCGGGAGGTGGCCATCGCCACGGACTCGGGCGTGCGACGGCCGCGGTGCACCCGCTTGCGGTCGCTCTGACGCCTCAGGCGCTCCATGAGCCGGTCGATCACCACGTCGAGGGCCGCGTACTTGTCGTCGGCGCACGCCTCGGCGCGCACGACGGGGCCCTTCGCGTAGCAGGTGACCTCCACCCGGTCGCAGGCCTTGGCCTGGGAGCGGTTGGCCTCATGACTGACCATGACCTCGACCCGCCGGGTGCGTGGGGCGAGCTGGGTGATCTTGGCCAGCTTCTCCTCGATGTGGTCCCGGAATCGGTCGGAGACGGTCAGGTGCCGTCCGGTGACGACGATGTCCACGTGGTCCTCCTCGTGCTCGATGGTGTGGGGGCCGAACACTCAGCGACAGGGGCACCACCTCCGGAACACGGGGTCCATGCACAGACGCTAGCCCCACCTGAGGGGCCTCACAACCACGACGGGAGAACCGGTCTCGTCGTGCTCGTCACGCGGACACCCTCGCCCGGGACGTCGTCGGGGGCGTCGCCCCGACGACCGCCGCCACCACGTGGACCGCGCCCGCCGCCTGCAGCGCCCGGGCGGCCTCGGCCAGCGTCGCCCCGGTCGTCACGACGTCGTCGACGAGCAGGCAGACGGCGTGGTCGAGGAGCCGCAGGTCAGCGGCCCGGACGGCCATCGACCCCGCGAGGTTCGCCGCCCGTGCCGCTCGTCCGAGAGCGGTCTGGTCGGCCACCGGCCGGGTGTGCCGCAGTACCGGTCGGCACGTCAGCGAGGGGTCCCCGAGCCGCCGGGTGGCGGTGGCCGTGAGTGCCGCCACCGCGTCCTCTCCCCGGCGCCGTCCGGCCCGACGGGAGGTCGGGACGGGCACGACGAGCACCGTGCCGTCCGGGCGCGCGGCCCGCAGGCCGGGATCCGTGACGAGGGCCCGGTGCATCGCCGTGGCGAGGAGCCCGGCGAGCTCCGGGCGCAGGTCGGCGCGCCCCGCGTCCTTGTGGGCGGTCACGGCGAGCCGGACGGGGCCGGCGCAGGCCGTCGCGGCCCACACCTGCGGGTCCGCCCCCGGGACCGGGCCGCTCCCGGGGAGCGGGACGCCCGCCGCCCGGCGGCAGCCGGGACACCAGGCGGCGCCGGGTGCCGCGCAGCCGCCGCAGCGCACCGGCAGCACGAGGCCGACCGCGTCCCTGAGTCCTGCGCGCACGGCACCGGGCACCTCCGCCGGCGCCGTCCACCGGCCGCCCCGCCGCCCGCGCCGCTCGTCCACCCGCCGCCACCTCCCGCTCGGTCCGGGTCCAGCCTGGCGCACCGGGTCGGTGCCGCGACGGGCGTGGCCGCCGGCGCGGTGGCCCCTGTGGACGGTGACCGACGGCGGCCGTCCCTGTGGACGACTGCCAGGTGGTCAGCCGGCGGGTGTGGCGAGGTCGGTGGCCTCCCCGCTGTCGACCCAGCGCAGGCCCGAGCGGGACAGCAGCCGGTCCTCCCGGGTCACGAGGTAGAGACCCCGCTCGCCCGCGGTCGCGGCGACGGCCCTCGCGCCGCCGGCCTCGGGCAGCGTGGACACCGCCGCGTCGACGGAGACGAGGACGGGGCGGGCCGGCGCCCCGTCGACCGAGGCGATCGTCGCGACCTGCTGCGCGTCGACCCACGTCAGCCCGGTCGCCCGGGTGATCCAGGCCCCCAGCCGCAGCGGGGCGGAGAGCCGCTCCGGCCGCTGGCCCCCGCCGCGCACGACACCGGCGAGGTCGAGCCGGACCGCGCTCCCGTCGGGGCGCGAGGACAGGACGACGACCCGGTCACCGTCGGTGGCCACCCGCGCCTCGAGGACGCGACGGCCGGCGAGCCAGGGGGCCTGGACCGGCTGGGCGCGGGCGGCGACGAGGTCCGCCGGGGACACCCGTGTGTCGACCGTGAACAGGCGGGCACCGTCGGAGCCCACGGCCCCGGCCCAGAGGAACCCGCGGCGGTCGTAGGCGGGGGCCCCGACGTCCGTGCCGAAGGGCGGCACCTCGTACCGGTTGGTCCCGCGCCAGCGCGAGAGCCCGTCGCCCGACGGGTCGACCGCCGCGGTCTCGGCACCGTCGGCGGAGAGGGCGAGGTGGGTGAAGTCGGCCGGGACGTCCGGGTAGGTGCGCGCGCCGCCCGTGGCCCCCTTCTCGCGGACGCTGCCGGTGGGGTCGAAGACCGCCACCGTCGCCCCGCGGCGCACGACGGGCGGGACCGCGGCGGTCTCGGACTCGAGGGGGAAGCCGATGCGCTCGAGCGAGGAGACCGGACCCTCGACGCCGTCGAGGTCGACGGGCACCCCGTCGATCTGCAGCGTCACGGCGGTGACGGTCGGGTCCTGCGTGAGGGTCGTGAGGAACTGGGCCCAGATGTTCTCGCGGGTCGTCTCACCCGGCGCGAGGCGGCTCGCGATGAGGTTGACCGACACCACCCCCGAGGCGTCCACGGACACGGCGTCGCCGAGGAGCCGTGCGCCGGCCGGTACGGCGGTCGTCGCCGCCCCGAGGAGGTGGTCGGGGACGGGGGCCAGCTGCGCGTTGGCCAGCCGGGTCAGCAGCCGGTCCAGCGGGAACCACCGGACGTCGGGGACGGTGGCCCGGTGGCTCGTCGAGACGTAGTGGACCGCGAAGGGCTGCACGAGGCGGGGGACGTCGTCGTCGGCGATCCACCGCCCGAAGCCCTCCGGCATGCCGTCGATGCGCCACCGCCCGCCGACGGAGGTGAGCGAGAAGCGGGCCGAGGTGGAGCTGCCCGGCTCGGCCGCGGTGTAGCGCCCGTCGGCGTCGACGGTCCCGGCCACCGGGGCGGTGACCTGGACGGTGGCCGGGTCGAGCAGGCGGGTCGTCGGCGACTCGCTCCCGGAGAGCAGGACGAGGGTCTCGTCCGGCTGCCACCGCTCGGCCATCCGGGAGGTGAGGAACTTGCGGGCGTTGTCGTACTTGCCGTCGCTCGAGGCCCCGGCCCGCAGGAAGCCGCTGACGATGGCCTCCCGGTCCTGGTCCGCCCTGGCGTCCGGGCCCGGGTAGACCAGCCCGATCTGGGGGGCGATGGGCGCCGAGACGTCGAGCCCCGGCTGCACCGGGCCCCCGCCGCTCAGCCCGCTGCACCCGGCGAGGAGCAGCGCGGCGACGAGCACCGCGAGCAGGCGGGTGGACCTCACGGCTGCTCGTCCCGGGGGCTGAGCGGCAGCGGGGAGGAGTGAAGGCTGGTGCCGGCCTGGGCGGGCAGCGTGAGGCGGAAGCGCGACCCCTCCCCCGGCTCGCCCCACGCCTGGAGCCAGCCGTTGTGCAGGCGGGCGTCCTCGAGGGAAATCGAGAGCCCGAGGCCGGTGCCACCGGTCGTGCGGGCGCGGGCGGGGTCGGCACGCCAGAAGCGCGTGAACACGTTGGCCGCGTCGCCGGGGCGCAGGCCCACCCCGTGGTCCTCGACGACGACGGCGACGGCGTGCTCGTCGACCCCGACGCGCACCTCGACGGGCCGGCCCTCGCCGTGCTCGACCGCGTTGACGACGAGGTTGCGCAGGATGCGCTCGACACGGCGCTCGTCGACCTCGGCCTCGGCCGGGCCGTCCGGGGTGACGACGGTGACGACGCTCCCGCGGCGCTCGGCGAGCGGGCGCGCCGCCTCGACGACCTTCGCGACGGTGCCCCGCAGGTCGACCGGCTCGAGATCGAGCACGGCCCCGCCGGCGTCGAACCGGCTGATCTCGAGCAGGTCGGCGAGCAGCGCCTCGAAGCGGTCGAGCTCGCCTGCGAGCAGCTCGGCGGAGCGCGCGACCGGGGGCTCGAACTCGTCGCGCGAACCGTGGAGGACGTCGACGGCCATCCGGATCGTCGTCAACGGCGTGCGCAGCTCGTGCGAGACGTCGGAGACGAACCGCTGCTGGACCGCGGAGAGCCCCTCGAGCTGGCGGATCTGGCTCTGGAGGCTGTCGGCCATGTTGTTGAAGGAGGTCGCGAGCAGCGCGAGGTCGTCCTCGCCGCGCGCCGGCATCCGCTCGTTGAGCCGTCCGGCGGAGAGCCGCTGGGCGACCTGCCCGGCGCGCCGCACGGGGGTGACGACCTGGCGGGTGACGACCCAGGCGACCGCCCCGACGAGGAGGGTGAGGATGACGCCGGCGACGAGGAACGCGTTGCCGATGAGGTCCATCGTCGCGACCTCCTGCTCCATCGGGAAGATGAAGTAGAGGTCGTAGAGGCCGGCGTTCTGGATCGTCACGACGCTGCCGACGACGACGGCCGGGACCTCGCGCCCACCGAGCCGCAGCGTGCTCACCTGCGTGTGCTGCCGGCCAGGGTCGGCGGCGACGGCGGTCCGCAGCTGCGGGCTCACGGCGTCGATGCCCACCGCCCGGTTGCTGCGCGCCTCGACGAGCACGATGTCGCTGTCGTTGTTCGTCGACCGGTTCATCACGACGTAGCGGCTGGGGTCCGGCCCGGGGGCGCTGAGGATGCGCGTCATGATGTCCGTCGCCGACCGGTTGAGCTCGTCGACCGACGCCGACGTCGACGCGTTCCACTGCACCTGCGCCCGCGACGTCAGCGACAGGGCCTCGTACTGCGAGTTGGTGATCCGGCTGCGCTCGAGCCCGGTCGCGATCTGCTCGTGCAGCACCGAGCCGAGGACGCTGACCACGGCGAGGCCGAGCAGCATCGTCGTCGCGACGACCCGCAGGCGCAGGGACTGCCGCCAGCGTCGGCGCAGCCCGCGCAGGCGACGCCCCCCGCCGGCCGAGACCCGGTGCAGCAGGACGACGGCCGGCCGCTCGCGCCGCGGTGCGGGCGGTGCGGTCGGGCCGACGACGACCCCACGGACCGGCTCGCGGGCCGACGTGTCCCGACCCACGCCGACGTCGGCGGCCCCGGGCACCGTCAGGCCCGGCCGGCCTTGTAGCCGACGCCGCGGACCGTCACGACGATCTCGGGGTGCTCGGGGTCGTGCTCGATCTTGCTGCGCAGGCGCTGCACGTGCACGTTGACGAGCCGGGTGTCGCCGGCGTGCCGGTAGCCCCACACCTGCTCGAGGAGGACCTCGCGGGTGAACACCTGCCAGGGCTTGCGCGCCAGCGCGACGAGGAGGTCGAACTCGAGGGGGGTCAGGCCGAGCGGCCGGCCGTCGCGCGCGACCGTGTGGCCGGCGACGTCGATGACGAGGTCGCCGATGGTCAGGCGCTCGGGCGCCGGCTCGTCGCCGCGCCGCAGCCGCGCCTTGATGCGGGCGATGAGCTCCTGGGGCTTGAACGGCTTGACGACGTAGTCGTCGGCCCCGGACTCCAGCCCGAGGACGACGTCGACGGTGTCGGTCTTCGCGGTGAGCATGACGATCGGCACGCCCGACTCGCCGCGGATCTGGCGACAGACCTCGAGGCCGTCGGTGCCGGGCAGCATGACGTCGAGCAGGACGAGGTCGGGCCGGTACTGCCGGAACAGCTCCAGGGCACCTCCGCCCTCCGCGACGTGCTCCACCTCGAGACCCTCGGCACGCAGGACGATGCCGAGCATCTCCGCGAGCGCCAGGTCGTCGTCGACGACGAGCACACGACCCTTCACCAGACGTCCCCGTCCTTCCCCGAGCGTTGACTCCGCCTCCATGATCACACAGGGGCCTGTGAGAACTCCGAATGACAGGAGGGATCGGCGTCGCGCCCGTACCCTGTGAACCGTGGTCCGCCTGTTCCGGCTGGCGCGCATGGACGCGTCCGCCACCATCCGCCTCGCGTTCGCGGTGCTGAGCATCTTCCTCGCCGTGCTGGCGGGGAAGATCGTCGAGCTCGCGCCGTGGCTCCTGGCGGTGCTCGCGCTCGACCTCGTGGTCACGGCCCTCGACCGCCTCCCGATCTCGCGGCAGGGGCTCCTCGACACCGTCGTCCTCACCCTCCTCTGCCTCTCGGCGGGCGCGGCGGGGGCGGGCTACGACGCTGCCGCGCAGTCCGGTTCGCTCCTCCTCCTCGTCCCCGCGTACCACGCCGGCTCCCGCTTCGGCCGGGTCGGCTACCTCGGCACCTGCGTCGTCGGCAGCGCCGTCTACCTCCTGACCTCGGTGGGCCACAACACCGACCAGGGGTTCCGCATCGGGCTCGTCGCGTGGGTCGCCGCGGCCCTCGTCCTCGGGGCGCTCGGCGCGTGGAACCAGCGGCTCGCCGTCGAGAGCGACTCCGAGAGCGCGGATCCTGCTGCGCGCGAGGCCATCCAGCTGATCCAGCGGCTCCACGACCTCTCCGAGGAGATGGCCACCGGGCTCGACGCGCCGGCAGGGGCGACGCTCGCGCTCGACCTGCTCTCCGCCGAGGTCCCCTCCTCCCGCAGCGCCGTCCTCGTGGCCTCCGACTCCGAGCACCTCGTCCCGGTCGCGCTGCGCGGCTCGACGCGGGCGCCCTGGTACCTCGCCGACGCGCTGTCGGACCTGCTGGCGCAGAACCCGGCGAGCTGGCGCCCCACCCAGATCCCCTTCGCCGACGAGCTCGGCGAGCGCAGCGCGCTCGTGGTCCCCTTCGCCTACGGCGTCGGCCCCACGACCGTCGTCGTCGTCGAGCGCGGGGTCGACCACCCCTTCAGCCACGAGGAGCGGCGCGCCGTCTCCGAGGTGACGCGCCGCCTCGCCCCGACCGTCCAGGCCGGCCTCCTCTTCGGCAACCTGCGGCAGTACGCCAGCCTCGAGGAGCGCAACCGCATCGCGCGCGACATCCACGACGGCATCGCCCAGGAGCTCGCCGCGCTCGGGTACGCCGTCGACGCGCTGCGGATGCAGGCGGGCCCGCCCGGTCAGGGGATGCGCGACGCCCTCGACGGGCTGCGCGAGCAGCTGAGCGAGGCCATGGCCGACCTGCGCACCCACATCACCGACCTGCGCGTGGCCGAGCGACCGGGCAGCGGTCTCGGCGCGGTGCTCGGTGCCGCGGTCCAGAGCTTCGGCAGCATGACCGGCGTCCGCACGACGGTCACGGTCAGCGAGGGCCGGCGCCGGCTCGACCCGCGCGTCGAGATGTTCGTCCACCGCCTCGTCATGGACGTCCTCGCCGACGCACAGGCCTCCGGGGCCCGCAACGCGTGGGTCAGCCTGAGCACCTCCGTCGTCGGCCCGGCCGTCGTCGAGGTGTCGCACGACGGCGACCCGCGACGCGCGCGGCGCTCCTACCGCAACACCACGCTCGACGAGCTGACCGGGACACTCGTCGTGCGCAACGAGCCGAACGGCCGCACCACCGTTAACCTGACCGTCGAGGAGCCGTCGCCTGCCGGGACGCTCCATCCTGCGAGCTGAACCAACCGAGGGAGAGACCGTGACGATCAGCGTGGTGCTCGTCGACGACCACGCGGTGGTCCGCGAGGCCGTGGCGGGGATGCTCAACGCCCAGGACGAGGTGAGCGTCGTCGGTCAGGCGGGCTCGCTCGCCGAGGGTCGGGCCCTCTTCGACCGCCTGCTCCGGACCCCGCCCCCCGGACGGGTCGTGGCCGTCATCGACGTGACGATGCCCGACGGCAGCGGCCTCTCGCTCGTGCGGGCCGTCCGCGAGCGCTCCAAGGACATCGGGCTCGTCGTCCTCACGATGCTCAACGACGACTCCACCCTGCTCGAGGCGCTCGACGCGGGGGCCTCCGCGCTCGTGCGCAAGAGCGCACCGGCGGACCAGGTGCTCTCGGCGGTGCGCCGGGCCGCGGACTTCCCTCTCGAGTTCTCCGCGAGCGGTCTCGCCGAGGCGATGCGCCGCCAGCACGAGGCCCCCCAGACGACGCTCACGAGCCGCGAGACCGAGGTGCTCAAGCTCCTCGTCGAGGGTGCGTCGGTGGCGCAGGTCGGGCGACAGCTCTTCATGAGCCCGTCGACCGTCAAGACGCACATCGGCAAGATCTACGAGAAGCTCGGCGCCCACAACCGGGCGAGCGCGGTCATCGCGGCCGTGCGCCTCGGCCTCGTCGCCGACGTCGACCGCACCTGACCCGCTGCGGGAGAACGACTCCCGCCGGCCGCCGCGTTCACAGCGAGGACGCGGAACCTCCGCCGTGACGGGGATGCATCCCCGTCACGAGAGAACATCCGGGTCGTCACCGTGACGTCGCGGATGTTCCGAGGAGGTCCGGGCGCACCGCCCCACCACGAGAAGCCCGCACGTGCGGGCTCGCGCGGGGCGCGGGTCACATCGAGCTGAACGAGTCGATGATCGTGATGACGCCGGGGCCGATGATGACGATGAAGAGCGCCGGGAAGATGCACAGCAGCAGCGGGAAGAGGATCTTCACCGTGACCTTCTGGGCCTGCTCCTCGGCGCGCTGACGGCGCACGACGCGCATCTCCTTCGTCTGCTCGCGCAGCACGGCGGCGATGGGCAGACCGAGCCGGTCGGCCTGGACGAGGGTGCTGACGAAGTTCTTCATCTCGGGCGCCGTCGTGCGCTCGCCGAGCGACGAGAACGCCTCGCCGCGCGACTTGCCGATCTGCATCTCGGACAGCACGCGGGCGAACTCGCCGGCGATCGGGCCGTGGACGGTCCGGGCCACCTGGAGGATGGCGGCGTCGAAGCCCTGCCCCGCCTCGACGCAGACGGTGAGCATGTCGAGCGAGTCGGCGAGGCCCTTGCGCAGGTCCTGCTGGCGCTTGATGCCGGCGTTGTAGACGAGCAGGTCGGGCAGGAAGAAGGCGAGGACGCCGGCCGCGACGGCCGCGAGCATCCCCGTGACGGACAGCCCCATGACGAGCAGGGTGACGACGACACCGAGGATGAGCCCGAGCCCCTTGGCCCCCATGACGCGCTCGACGGTCCACATCGACGGGTTGCCGGCCCGCTCGAGGTTGCGGGCGATCCGCCCGCCGGTGCCGGCCGGCGAGAGCCGGTCCGCGAAGCCGCGCAGTCGGTCCAGCGTCGGCGCGAGGAGCCGCTCCTGGACGCCGAGCTCGTTGGTCGCGACGTCGCGGGTCGTCGGCTTCTGCTGGAGGAGCTCGAGCGAGCGGGCGACGCCGGTCGCGGAGCCGGCGCCCATCCCCACGGCGAGGACGAGCAGGACGATCGCCAGGGCGACGAAGCCGGCGGCGGTGAGCAGGAGGATCACGTCACACCTCGATCTTGACGATCTTGCGCATCCACACGACGCCGAGCCCCATCGCCACGATCCCCGCGCCGAGCATCAGCCATCCGAGCGGCCGGGTCCAGAGGAGGCTGACGTAGGCGCGGTTGGCGACCGTGCTGTACAGGAACAGGCCGATGGGCAGCCCGATGAGGGCGTAGGCCGAGAGGCGGCCCTCGGCCGAGAGCGCCTTGACCTGGCGGCGCAACATCTCGCGCTCGCGCAGTGTCGCGGCCGTCGTGCGGAGGGTCTCGGCGAGGTTGCCGCCGACCTCGCGCTGGATCCGGATGGCCATCGTCGTCCAGCGCATGTTCGGGCTGTCCATCCGCACGGCCATCTTGTCGAGCGCGTCGCTGACGTCCGAGCCGATGCGGGCCTCGGCGAGGGCGCGGCTGAACTCCTTGGCCGCGGGCTCGCCGGCGTCCTGCGCGACCGAGTCGAGCGCCTGGAGGAGGCTGAAGCCGGAGGCGAGCGACGTCGCCACGAGCATCATGACGTCCGGCAGGAGCGTCTCGAACTTGCGCGCCCGCCGCTTGGCGAGGGTCCGCAGGAAGACCGGCGGCAGGACCAGCCCGACGAACGCGCCGAGCACGCCTCCGAGGAGCGGGACCGAGCCGACGAGGAGGATGCCGCCGGCGATGCCGATGACGACGGCGACGAGGCGCAGCACGAGCCACTCCCCCGCGCGCCACGGCAGGTCGGCGCGCACGAGCAGCTCCATCGTGCGGGTCGTCGAGTCGCGTCCCTCCATGAACGACTCGCCCATCGAGACGATGGACTCGCTGATGGCCGCGGCGGTCGGTGCCTGCCGCGCCTGGGCCCGCGCCCGGCCGATGCCGTACCCCTCGATGGCCTCGAGGCGCTCCGCGCGCCGGCTGCGGAAGGCCGGGGCGGCGAAGGCGACGGCGAGGCCGAAGACGCCGAGGAAGACGACGGCGACGGCGGGCACGAGGAAGGCGGGCGCGACCGCGGTGATGGTCGCCAGCGCCGCGGGGTCGGTCTGCGCGACGGGGGCGATCACCGGGCCGTCGTCCTCGGGCACCTCGACCGGGGCGACGTCGCCGAGGTCGAGCCGCGAGCTGTTGATGAAGGAGCGCCCGGACGCGGTGCCGTCGACCGTCAGCAGCTGGTCGCCCCCGACGTCGGCGGGCTTGCTGATCGTCAGCACGACCTGCGAGTCGAGGGCGACGGCGGCGGCGTCGAAGGCCGCGGCGACGGCGGCGCGGTCGGCGGCGTCGGCCACCGAACCGCCTCCGGCAGCGGCGAACTGGCGCAGGACCTGGACGTTCGCCTCACCCGAGTTGAACGAGACGACCTCCGCCCGGACCTTCGCCCGCTCGAGGGCGCGCAGCGCCTTCGACTGCTCCGCGGACTCCGCGGCGCTCCCGCCGTCGAGGCCGGCGACGGTGTCGCCACCGTCGCTGAGGAGGAGCAGGCTGCGCTCGCCCTCGGTGCCGAGGCCACGGACCGCGTCCTGCACGGACTTGTAGAGGGCGGTCTCACCACCGGCGCGCAGCGCGCCGACGGCCTTGCGCACGGCGGCGCGGTCGGTGGTCGGCGCCACGTCGATGCCGGAGGTGGACGCGAACGAGACCACACCGACCTTCACGTCCGGCGGCACGGCCGCGAGGAAGCGGTCGACGCCGTCGCGGACGACGGCCATGCCGGCGGCCCCCATCGAGCCGCTCGTGTCGATGACGAGCATGGTCGAGCGGGGCTGCTTGGTCGGCGCGGAGACGGCGACCGGCACGATCCGCGAGCCGAAGGTGGCGCTGACGCTCTTCCAGTCCACGTCGACCTTGCTGCCCGGCCGCAGGACGAGGGTCGCGGTGACCTCGTCGCCCTTGACGCGCACGTCGCTGAGGGTCGAGGGGATGCTGTCGGCGGCGTGCGCCCGGGACGCCGCGAGCACCGGCACGAGGAGCGCCAGGAGCACGACGAGCGCCACGACCGCCACCGGGAGGACGGCCGCCCGGTGGCGTGGCGGGAGCAGGTGGGGGCTCACGTCAGCCGGGCCCCGTTGATGAACAGCTGCGGGGAGACCTCGATGCCGAGGTCGTGCAGCTCGGTGAGGAACTTCGGCCGCAGGCCGGTCGAGACGAGGGTGCCCCGGAAGCGGCCGTTCTCGTCGCGGCCGGCGGCCCAGTCGAAGGTGAAGATGTCCTGGAGCGTCACGACGTCACCCTCCATCCCGACGACCTCGGTGATGGCGACGATGCGCCGTGAGCCGTCCTTGAGGCGGGACTGCTGGACGATGAGCTGGACCGCACCCGCCACCTGCTCGCGGATGGCCCGGACCGGCAGGTCGACACCGGCCATGAGCACCATCGTCTCGAGGCGGGCGAGCGAGTCGCGCGGGGTGTTGGCGTGCACGGTCGTGATCGACCCGTCGTGGCCGGTGTTCATCGCCTGGAGCATGTCGAGGGCGGCGCCGTCGCGGACCTCGCCGACGACGATGCGGTCGGGCCGCATGCGCAGCGAGTTCTTCACGAGGTCACGGATCGCGATGGCGCCCTTGCCCTCGATGTTCGCCGGTCGCGACTCCAGGCGCAGGACGTGGTCCTGGTGCAGCTGGAGCTCGGCGGCGTCCTCGATCGTCACGATCCGCTCGTCCTCGGGGATGAACGAGGAGATGACGTTGAGCGTCGTCGTCTTGCCCGAGCCCGTACCGCCGGAGATGACGATGTTGCGCCGACCCATGACGCACGCCTTGAGGAAGTCGCGCACGCTCGGAGTGATGGTCCCGAACGCGATGAGGTCGGCGTCGGTGTAGGGGTCCTGCGAGAACTTGCGGATGGTCAGCATCGCGCCGTCGAGGGCGATCGGGGAGATCACCGCGTTGACGCGCGAGCCGTCGGGCAGGCGGGCGTCGCAGAGGGGGCTCGCCTCGTCGACGCGCCGGCCGACGCGGCCGACGATCTTGTCGATGACGCGCCGCAGGTGCGCCTCGTTCGAGAAGTGCGTCTCGACCGAGTACAGCTTGCCGCTGCGCTCGACGTAGATGCTGTCCGGGCCGTTGACCATGATCTCGGAGATCTCGGGGTCGCGCAGCAGCGGCTCGAGCGGGCCGTGCCCGAGGATCTCGTCGGAGACCTCCTGCGCGATCCGGGTGCGGTCCGCGTGCGAGAGCGGGCTCTGCTCGGCGTCGATCGTCTGCTGGAGCGTGGTGCGGACCTGCTGGGCCAGCTCGGCCTCCGGCAGGTGCGGGTCGTACAGGCGCGGCCCGAGGCTCTCGATGAGGGCCTGGTGGACCCGGCCCTTCACCTCGCCGAACGGGTCGAGCACCCGGCGCCGCGGCACCGCACCCGGCCGGGGGCCTGCGCCGCCGGCGGTGGTCGGCTGCTGCGCCTGGGAGACCGCGGCCTGGGCGCGGCGGACGCTGTCGAGACGGTCGGCGAGGCTCATCGACGGCTCCTGAAGAGACCTCGGCGTGCGTGGGCGTCGACGGGCTCGACGTCCTCGCCCGCGGAGCGGGGGCGGATGTGGTGGTCGACGAGGTCGCGGATGGCGACGCTGACCGGCAGCTTCGGCTCGTCGAGGACGATCGGCACACCCCGGTTGACCGACGCGGGGACGGTCAGCGAGCTCGGGATGTTGACGGCGATCGCGGTCTTGATGGCGGACTCGACGTCCTCCGGGCGCAGGCCGACCTTGGCGTCCGCGCGGTTGAGGACGATGACGCGCGAGTCCTTCGGGCTGCCGATCATGTCCAGCGTGTCGATGGCGACGCGGAGGTTCTTGACGGCCGGGATGTCGAGGGTCGCGATGAGCACGAGGATGTCGGAGAGGTCGACCGACGCGAGCACGTGCTCGGTGAAGCTCGGCGGGGTGTCGACGACGACGAAGTCGTAGGTCCGGCGGGCGACCTTGATCAGCTCGGCGACGGTCGAGACGGGGATGCGGTCGGCGTCGCCCGGGTCGTTCGGGGCGCAGATGACGTCGAGACCGCTCGTCTCGTGGGTCGTCACGAGGCTGCGCACCCCCTCGTCGTCGATCGTGCCGGCCATGGCGACGGCGTCGAAGACCGAGCGGTCCGGCACGAGCTGGAGGCTGATCGCGACGTCGCCGAAGGAGAGGTCGAGGTCGATGAGCAGGGTCTTGTGCCCGAGCCGGGCCAGCTGGCAGGCGGTGTTCGTCGAGACGGTCGTCTTGCCGACGCCGCCCTTGGCCGAGAAGACCGTGATGATCTTGCCGTCCTTGGAGGTGCCGCCGCCGGCGTGCCCGACGAGCCGGGCGGTGAGCTCCCGGCTGCGCCGCAGGGCGTCCGCGAGCCCGGTGTGGTCGTCGGCGCCCACGACCTCGCGGATGCCGGAGCGCAGCGCCTGCGAGAGGGTCGTGACGTCGATGCGCGAGCGCAGGAGGATGACGCCGAGCTCGGGGCGGTCGAGGCGGGCGCCCTCCGCGAGGGCGCACGCGTCGTCGAGGGAGACGTCCTGGCCGATGACGACCTGGTCGACCTTGGGGTCGTCGTGGAGCGTGCGCCCCACGACGATCGAGGAGTCGAGGGCCGTGGTGTCCGGTCCGAGGGCGAAGCGGTAGCGCTCCACCGCGGTGGGGTCGGGGTCCCAGAGGATGATCACTGCGCCGCGACCTTCGAGATGTTGAGGTCGTCGGCCTCGAGGGTCGGGCTGATCTTCAGCTCCGAGCCGCGCAGGGCGGCGTACAGGGTCCGTCCGTTGATCGCGTGGACGAGGCGCACGGCGTCCTCGGGAGTGACCTGGAGCGTCACGAGGAAGCTCGCGCTCTGGGCCTCGGCGCCGTCGCCGTCGGTCGTCTGCACCGGGGTGAGCGACGCGTCACCCATCGCGATGACCTTGACGTTGTCGAGGAGGACCGAGGTCTTCTGGATGCCGGTCGAGGCGTCCGCGCCGTCACCGGCCCCGCCCGATGGAGTCTCCTGGTAGGTCATGAAGATCGTCAGGTAGGAGCCCGGGGTGACGAAGTTGCCGACCCGCGCCGGGTCCTGGAGCTGCACCGAGACGGCGAGCTTGCCGGGGTCGATCTGGAGCTTCTTCTCGCCGACCGGGGTGTCCCCGAACGCTGCCGCGAGCACGTACTGGCCGGGCTGGACGTCGGTGAGCGCGACGAGGTCGCTGTTGTCCTCGTCGACCTTCTCGAGCGCGCCGAGCGGCTTGGCCCGGGCGGCGACGTCGGTCTGGACGACCTGGCCGAGGCGGACCGCGTCCCGCAGGGAGGTGCCGGCCGGGACCACCGTGTTGGACACGTAGACCTTCGTCGGGCTGGCGGCGGCCACGGCGCGGGCGTCCGCACCCCGCGCGTACACGAGGACGAGGACGGCCCCGACGAGCGCGATCACGGCGGCCGTGAGGATGGCGAGGATACGACGACCCATGGGAACGGTGTCCTTACAGAGGTGAGTTCAGCTGCGTGTGCTGCCCCACCGGGTGGCGGGGGTCCTGCGGTGGAGCCGGCCGCGGCGACCACTCGGTCCGCCGGCGCCGGTGCCGTCAGATGC
This sequence comes from Phycicoccus mangrovi, assembly GCF_018729305.1. Lineage (NCBI taxonomy): Bacteria > Bacillati > Actinomycetota > Actinomycetes > Micrococcales > Intrasporangiaceae > Phycicoccus > Phycicoccus mangrovi. The sequence continues at coordinate 273,526 of NZ_JAHHWP010000011.1, forward strand.
TGGCGGCGGCGTTCTGGAAGAAGGTGGTGAGGTTGCGGCCGAGGATGGTCACCGACGCGATGATGACGATGGCGACGAGGCCGATCATCAGCGCGTACTCGACCGCGGTGGCCCCGCGCTCGCGGCGTGTGGCCAGGAGGGGCGCCAGGCGCGACCGCGCCGCCGCCGTCCGTCGGATGACGTGCTGGGTCATGGGTGTCACCTGCTCCTGTCGGATGTGGCTCGGGGCGTCGGTCCCGTCGGTCCCCCGACCGCGACCGACGCCCCGAGCAGTGGTGATCCGGAGATCAGATGCTGCCGGCCACGTTGTTGAACATGGTGCTCAGGCGGGTGCCGAGCAGCGCGACGGCGACGATGATGACGACCGCGATGAGGGCGACCATGAGGCCGTACTCGACGGCGGTCGCACCCTTCTCGGAGCGGAGGTCGTTGAACTTCATCTGGAGCTTGACGAGGGCCTTGGTCATGACGGGTGTTGCCTTTCGGTACGGAGGGGTGCTGTCGAGCAGTCACCACGCTGTCAGGTCCGGCCCGCGAGCGGCATGGACCGATGGGCCCGAACGCGCCCGCCCGTACGGTGCGACCGGGTCAACCGTTCGGCCGATCGCTCCCCGGGGCCGCGCGCCGGTCGTGACATGCTCGTCCACGACCACCCACCGCCCCGAGGCCAGCGAGATGTCCACGACACCCGACCCGCATCGCGAAGACCGAAGCGCCAGAACGCCTTTGGTGATCGCTTGGGCCGTCTGTGCAGTGCTCGCAGCACTCCTCCTGCGGCTGCGCGCGGGCCCGGACGTGGACCTGTGGCTGCACCTGCGGATCGGACGGTCGCTGCGCGACGGTGAGTGGTTCGGCGCGCTCCCGGACCCCCTCACGGTTCTCGCGGACCGTCCGTACGTGCCGACCCAGTGGCTCGCGCAGGTCGGGATGAGTGTCGTCGACGACGTCGCCGGTGTCCCCGGGATCCACGCCGTCCGGGCGCTGCTCCTCGTCGCCCTCGCGGCGCTCCTCGCCGCGACCGCGCGCCGGTGGGCCGGCCCGCTCGCCTCGGTCGTGGTCGCGACCGCTGCCCTCGTCGCGACGTCGGCGGCATGGGGCGAGCGCCCGCAGCTGCTCGGCCTCGTCCTCGCGGCCGTGTCCCTGCACCTGTGGACCGGGACGCTCGTGGACGGGCGCCCCCGGTGGTCGCTGCTCGCCGTCGCCTGGCTCTGGTCCGCGATGCACGGGTCCTGGCCGCTCGGCGTCGGGTTCGGGCTGCTCGTCCTCGTCGCGCTGGCCCTGGGGCGGCGCCCCGGACCGGTCCCGTGGGGCCGGCTCGCGGCCCTGCTCGCGGGCACGGCCCTCGTCCCGGTGCTCGGGCCCTTCGGTCCGCGGGCGCTCGTCGAGCCCTTCGCGGTCGGGGTGGCCGCCCGGACCACGGTCAACGAGTGGAAGCCACCGGCCCCGACCAACCCCCTCCTCGTGCTCGTCCTGGTGCTCGCCCTCGTCGTGCTCGTGCGGCTGGTGCGCGCCCGGCGGCTCGACCTCCCGGCGCTGCTCCTCGCCGGCGCGGGCGTCGTCCTCGCGGCCTCCTCCGTCCGCACCATCGCGGTCGGAGCCCTCCTCGTGGCGCCCGCCCTGGCCCGCACGCTCCACGCCGGGGGCCCTCCGGCACGGCGGGAACGGTGGCCCGGGCTCGCCGTGGCCGCCGTGTTCCTCCTCGTCCCCGGCGTGGTCCTCGGCGGGCCGGAGGCCGGGCCGCTGCCGCGGGCCGTCGACGCGGCGGTGGAGCGGCTGCCGGCCGGGACGCCGACCGTCGTCGACGCGTACGCCTCGGGGTGGGTGCTCTGGGCCCACCCGCAGGTCCGGCTGCTCCGCGACCTGCGGGCCGAGGTCTACTCCCCCGCGACGGCCGCCGCGTACGAGGCGTTCTCGGCGACCCGTCCCGGCTGGGAGGCGTACGCCGACGAGCACGGGGTCCGCGCGGTCCTCACGCGGGTCGGGGAGCCCCTCGACCGGGGCCTCTCCGGTGCGGCCGGCTGGTCACGGACCGCCGCCGAGGGCCGGTGGGTGCTCTGGCGGCGCGGGTGACTCAGCCGTCGCGCTCGAGCACGGCGTAGCCACCGACCTCGCGCACGACGCGCCAGCCGTCGGCGACCACGGGTGCGGTCTCGTCCTGCTCGACGACGACGACACCGACGTCCGCTCCGACGGGCACCGTGCCGTCGTGGAGGAAGTCGAGGTAGGCCGCCTGGACCGCCTGCGGGAAGGCGTCGACGGGGTTGGCCGCCCAGACGCGCACCCCCTCGCGCGCCAGGGTCTCGGCGAACGGCTCGACCGCCAGGACGGGCCGGCCCGCCGCGACCTCGCGCACGGCGCCGACGGCCGCCTGCCCGGGGGGCCCGACCGCCGGGCCGCGTCCGGCGAGGACGACGCCGGCGACGACGGCGGCCGCGCCCAGGGCCACCGGTGGCACGGCGGACCGTCGTGCGGCAGGCGACGGCGCCGGCTCCGCGGCTGCGCGCGGACGCATCGCCGCGGCCGCGAGGAAGAGCAGGAGCCACACGCCGTTGCGGGCGGCCGACGCCGTGCCGAGCGCCAGGCCGACGGCGGCCGCCCACTCCCAGAGGGGCATCCGGGCCCGCGCCGCGAGCGCCAGGAGGACCGCGGCCGCGGCGAGCATCGCCACGTCGAGGGGGTGCCCGAGGCTCGGTCGGGCCCAGAGGTCCGTGCCGCGGACGGCGGCCTCGTTGCCCAGGGCCTGCGCGTAGTAGGCCGGCGTCGAGAGCCCGGCGGGGGTGAGGAGGGCGGCCACCGCGGACCCGGCGCCGACGCCGACCCGGCGGGTCCACGGGCCGCCGCCGGGTGAGAGGACGAGGAACACCCCGAGGACGGCGAGCCCGACGAGGACCGCCCCGTGGAGGTTCCCCCAGAGCGCGACGAGCGGCACCATCCACCACAGGCCGCGGTCCGGACGCTCGTGCTGCCGGCGCATCAACGCCACGGCCAGCACGAAGGGGACGAGCGAGAGCGACGGGAGCCGCGTCACCGCGAACGGCGCGGCCGCACCGACCACGACGAGCGACACGACGAGGGCTCCGCGCAGCTCGGAGCCACCCGCCCGTCGACCGTCGGCGAGGACGACGAGCAGCGTGCCGGCGACGAGCACGAGCTGGAGCGCCGCCAGGGCGGGGGTGCCCAGCCCGGCCACGACGGACAGGAGCAGCTCGGCCAGGACGACCGGGTTGTGCCAGCCGTCCTGGGGGGCGGTGGCGAAGGGGATGCCCTCGGGCACGCCGCCGGTCGCGCGCACGGTGTCGCCGAGCGCGACGACCCACAGGAGGTCGGACCCGAGGAGCACGAAGAAGGACAGCGCGACGACCCACGCCGCGACGGCGAGCGAGGCGACCGGGACACCACGGCGGCCGGCGGCCACCGGGGCGGGATCGGCCTGCGACATGACGGGATTCCTCGAGCTGCCGGGGTCGGAGCGGGGGCTCGACCATAATCGACGCTCATGGCCACCGGGAGCACGACACGACCCCGACGCGCCCGTGAGGCCTCCTGGATGGCCGCCACGGTGCTCGTCGCCCTCGCCGTGGGTGCGTGGTCGCTCCGCCTGTGGCAGTGGGACCCCGCGAACCCGATCGACCTCGGGTGGGACCACACGCAGGTGCTCTCGATGCTCAGGGACGTGCACGACCACGGCTGGTACTGGCGCAACCCCGACCTCGGCTTCCCCTTCGGTCAGGACGGCTCGTTCTTCCCCGAGCTCAACGTCCTGCACCTCCTGGCCATCAAGGCCGTGGACCTCGTGGTGCCGGGCGTCTACACGGCCGGCGGCGTGTACTTCGTCCTGTCCTTCCCGCTGACCGGCGCGACGGGGTACCTCCTGGCGCGCAGCCAGGGGCTCGGACGGCCCGCCGGCTTCGTCCTCGGGGTGCTCCTCGCCAACGCGCCGGGCCACGCCGAGCGCTTCGGGCACCTCTACCTCGCGCAGTACTGGGTGGTCCCCGTCGCGCTGTGGCTCGTGCTCGAGGTGGCCCGCGGCCGGGCCCTGCTCTCCCCCCGGGGCGGGCCGGTGCCGTGGTGGCGGGGCGGCCGGACGCTCGTCACCGTCGCGGCGGTCGTCGTCGTCGGCGGCAGCGGGGTCTACTACGTGGCCTTCACCCTCGTCCTGCTGGCGGTCGCGGCCCTGGCCCGGCGGGTCGCCGGGGTGCCGGCCGACCTGCTGCGCGGCCTCGCGGTGATGGGCGGCATCGGCCTGGTCATCGCCGTGCCGCTGGCGGTGGCGCGGCTGGGGATGCGGGGCGTCCTCGTGACGGGCCGTGTCCCCGCCGGGCGCAACCCCGCCGAGTCGGAGCTGTTCGCCGGCAAGCTCATGGACCTGGTCCTGCCGTGGCCGGACCACCGGGTCGGTGCGCTCCAGTACCTGACGTTCGCCTACCGGTCGGCGACCCGGGCCACCGTCGAGACCTCGGCGCTCGGCGTGGTGGGGGTCGCGGGGATGACGGGCCTCGCCGTCATCGGGCTGCTGGCCCTGCTCGCCGGCCGTCGGCCGGACCCGGAGCACGCGCGCTGGTCCGGGCTGATGCTCGTGTCGTTCCTCCTCTTCACGGTCGGCGGCCTCGGCTCGTTCATCGCCGTGTTCGCGACCCCACAGGTCCGGACGTGGTCGCGCATGTCCCTGTACATCCTCACGCTCGCCCTGCTCGCGGTCGGCGCCTGGCTGACGCGGCTCGAACGGCGTCGGGGGCTGCTCACCGCCGGCCTCGTCGCCGGCGCGCTCGTCGTCGTCGGCAGCCTCGACCAGACCAACCCGGCGGTCGCACCCGACCACCGGGGCATCGCCCGCGAGATGGCCGGCCTGCGGGCCTACACCTCGACCCTCCAGGAGCGGGTCGGCGCCGGCTGCGGCGTCTTCCAGGTGCCCGTGCTCCCCTACCCCGAGACGCTCGGCCCGGGCACGATGCAGGGCTACGACCAGCTGAAGCCCTACCTCGCCTCGGACGACCTCCGCTTCAGCGCGGCCGCGATGCGGGGCACCGAGGCCGCGACCTGGCAGTCGGCGGTCGACCCGTCCGACCTCACGGCCCTGGCCGCCGACCTGCGCTCGGCCGGGTTCTGCGCGCTCGAGGTCGACACGCAGGGCTTCTCCGCGGCGCAGGACCCGTCGGCCCGCCTCACCGCGGCCTGGGGCGAGCCGGTGGCCGAGACGGCCGACGGCACCTTCGTCGCCTGGGACCTGCGCCGGGTCGGCGGCGCCGGGGAGGGCGACCTCGCGCTGCGCGCCCAGGTCCTCGCGCCGGTGCTCGGGTCGGTGAGCGGCTACGAGCCCGAGACCGTGGACGGCACGTACGGCCAGTACGTCGGCCCGTACGCCGTTGTGTCGCTGGCCAACCCGGGCGAGACCACCCCGGTCACCGTCTCGATGGCCGTGCGTGGCGTCGGCGCGGAACGGCGGGAGGTCGTCGTCACCGACGGCTCCCGGGAGGTCGCCCGCGTCGACGTGACCGACGCCGCCCCCACCCGCCTGTCCTTCGACGTCGAGGCCGTCCGGGGCGCGACCGACCTATCGGTCAGGGTCACGGGACCGACCGACAAGGACGTCGAGACCGAGCGCGTCACCGCCGCGTTCGTCAGCGACCTCGCCGTGACGGCACCCGGCGGGCGCCGCGCCGTCGCGCTGACCGACCGGACGGCGACCGGCTGGGTCCTGCCGTGACCCGGCCGGCCGGGCGCGGCTGGCTGCTGCCCTGGCTGGCCCTCGCCGCGCTGGCCGTCGTGCGGGCCGGCGTCGTCGACGAGCGCGACCCCTACTGGCAGGCCCGGGCCGGCGTCGAGAACCTGGCCGGAGCCCCGCTCCGCCGCCCGGACTCGTGGAGCTGGGACCCGGTCGACGCCCTCTTCACCCAGACCTCACCGGCGTGGAACGACACCCTCGGCCTGGCCTGGCGCGCCGTCGGGCTGCCCGGTCTCTTCCTCGTGGGCCTCGCCTCGATGCTCACGTTCACGACCCTCACCCTGGCGCTCGCGCGGCGGGTCGGGGCGCGGCCGCTCCCCGCCCTCGCCGGCGTGCTCGTCGTCCTCCTCCTCGCCCTCCCCATGGTCTCGCCCCGCGCGACGCTCGTCGCCCAGTCGCTGTGGCTGGCGTGGGTGCTCCTCGCCGACCGCGGGGTGAGGTCCTCGGCGACCTGTCCCCCGGCGCTCGTGGCGGTCGCGGCGGGGCTCGCCGGCCTCGTCGTCGCGTGGGCGGGCTCCTGGCTGCACCTGTCGTGGCTCCTGCTCGCCCCGGCCGCCTGGCTCGCCGTGACGATCCTCTGCCTCGGCGCCCCGGCGGTGGACCGCGCCCGGCGCGTCGCCGTCGTCGTCGGCGCCGGTGCCGGCCTCGGCGCGGGGGTCCTCGCCGGCCCCTACGGCCTCGACGCGTGGTCGGTCACCCGCACCGTCCAGGCGGCGGCCGACGGCTCCATCCTCGAGTGGCTGCCCCCCACGGCCGACGGGCTCGCGCCGCGCTGGGTCCCGACCGCCGTCGCCGCGCTCGCGCTGGCGGTCGCGTCGGTGCTGCTCGTCCTGCGGCGCTGGCGTGCCCGGGCCACGGACGACCGCGTCGGGCTGCTCGGCGCGCTCTCGGTGCTCGGGGCCCCGGCGGCCCTCGGCGGGCTCGGCGGCGTGCGGTTCGTCGGCGTCGCGCTGCTCACCCTCGCCCCCGTCGCCGCCCTGCTCGCGACGCGGCTCGCCGCCCGGGTCGTCGCGCGGGCCGGAGCCGCGCAGCCGGAGGGCGTCTTCCGCCACGCGGTCGTGCGCCGGTGGTCCGCCCCTCGGCCCTGGCGCGTCGTCCTCACGGCGGTGCTCGTCCTGCTCTCGCCGCTGGTCCTCCTCGCCGGCGCGACGCTCGCCCGGCCCCCCGAGGCGGCGGCCCTCCCCCTGCTGCCGCGCGGCTGCCGGCTCGTGTCGGACCCGGGCTCGGCCGGTCCGGTGCTCCTGCTGCGGCCCGACGTGCGGGTCTGGGTCGACACCCGCGCCGACTACTGGGGACGGGAGCGCAACCGCGAGGCCCTGGCCGTCCTCACCGGGGCCGACACGTCGGCCCGCGCGGTGACGGGGGCGACGTGCGCGCTGCTCTCGACGTCGGACCTGCCGACGGCGCGGCTCGCGGCGGCGCTGGACGCCGACCCCGGGTGGCGCCCGGCCGGCGAGGTGTCCGGCCTGCGCGTCTGGGTGCGCGAGCGCTGAGCCGGTGGCTCAGGAGGTCGGGCGTCGCCGGAAGGTCACCCGCAGGTGCCCGACGAAGCTGAGCCCGACGACGAGGACGAGGACGAGGAGCTGGGCCGGGAGGGGCGGCAGGTGGCCCAGCTCGACGAGGGCGGGCACCCCGCCGAGGCTCAGGGCTGCGCCGGTCCACCACACCCCGACGAACGCGACGAGCTGGCGCCGGAGCGGACCGTCGGCCCGGAAGACCTGGCCCCGGTAGGCCGGGAACGCGAAGGCCATCGCCACCAGCTGGGCGACGACGAGCGCCACGAGGTAGTGGGCCCCGACGGCGAGCCCGCCCGCCAGGGTCGACAGGTACACCGCCTGCGTGACACCGCCCACGACGGCGTAGCGGACGACGACCGGCAGCTCGGCCCACGACCGTCGCAGGAGCGCGCCGGACGCCCTCGCCGTCGACGGGGCCAGTGCGGGCTGGGCCATGCGGGTCCTCGCTCTCGGTCGGTCGGTCGTCCGGACGCTACGGCGGCCGGCCCGGGGCACCCGCCCCCGGGACGGGCCGGCGACCGTTCGGCCGACCTACTCGGGACGAACGGGCACGACCACCGGGGTCTGCGGGGCGATGCACCGGAAGCGGGCCCGCACCTGGTCCGCCGGGCGGTCCGTCACGACCGTCGGCAGGGCGACCCCGCGGAGCAGTCGGCACTCCTCGTCGAGCGAGAGGGGCTCCTGCGGACGGGGTGTCGCCCCGGGTCGCGGGTCCACCGCGTCGAGGAGGATGCGGGCGACGGTGTCGGTGATGAGCGGGCCGTCGGTGACCACCAGCTGCGCGCGTGCCGCTCCGGGCGTCGAGACGACCCGCAGGACCGTCGGGCCGTCGGCCGTCGACCAGGCCCCGACGAAGGCGGCCCCCGGGCCCACGAGGGCGTAGAGGACGGCGACCAGCACGCCCGCGCCACCGACGACCCGCACCACGGACGACCCGGCGAACGCCGCGCGGTCCACCGCCCGCAGCGCGCCGACGGCGACGACCGCCGCCGGCGCGAGCCCGAGGACCGCCGTGTGCCACATCAGCTTGCTCGGGTAGTACGTCCCGGGGGTCACCCCGACCCAGGCCGCGAGGCACAGCCCCGTGACGGCCGGGAGAGCGGTCAGCGCGAGGAGCCGACGCGCCCCGCCCCCGTGGCGCACGGCGAGCAGGACGCCGGCGGCGACACCGACGGCGAGCAGCACCCACGGGACCGGTGAGACGACGTCCGCGTCGCGGGCGTGCCCCACGCCGACGCGCGAGACGACCGCGGCCAGCGCGGGGGCGGACGCGAGCGCCGTGGCGAGGAGGACGACGGCCGTCCCCACCGCCGGCCGGCCACCCCGTCGGGCGACCGACCACCCCGACCACAGCAGCGCGAGCCCCACGACCGGCAGGAGCAGCTGCCACGTGTGCGCGACGACGACGACGCCCGCGGCCGCGCCGAGGAGCCCGCGGACCCCGGTGGCGTCGTCGAGCACCCCGCGGAGCACGACGGCGAGGACGCAGGCCGCGAGGAGCGACGCCTCGAGCCCGAGGGCCTGGTAGTTGGCCTGGAAGACCGGCCAGAGCGTCGCGCAGCCCGCGAGGAACCCGGCACCGGCGGCGGCGCGCCCCGACAGACCGGCCCGCGACCCCAGCGACGTCGCGAGGGCGGCGGTCGCCAGGGCGAGGGCGGCGGACAGCGACCACGTGAGCAGCGCGGACACGTCCACGGCCTGCGCGATCGACGAGGCGGGGTCGATCCCGAGCGTCCCCCAGACCGCGGCGTTCAGGGTGTGCCAGCCCCGTGGGTACGTCGCCAGGTCGTAGGACAGGGTGCCCTCGGCCTGCTCCTGCGCCGTCATCACGAGGTGCCGGACGTGGTCGCCGCCGAGGTACCACTCGACCCGCTGCCCGAGCGGGAGCGCCCTCGCGAGGGCGGCGTCGAGGAGGACGACGAGGGCCGGGGCGGCCGCGACGAGAGCCGCGAGCGGACGGCGTCGGTTCCCGGCTGCGCGCGACGCGTGCCCCCACCGCCCGACGGCCACCGCGACCGCCACGGCGCCGGCCAGCAGCACCGCGGACCCACCTCGGGAGTGCAGCGGCCGGACCCCGAGGGCGTCGGCGAGCACCGCCGCGGCGACGAGCGCGCCGAGACCGACGAGCGCGGCCGACGCGGCCCCGCCCACGGACCCGAGCGGGTCCTCCCGGTGCGAAGGCGGCTCCGTGCCCGCGGCGGGCATCAGACCCCGACCGTCGTCCCGGTCCGGGCGGAGTCGAGGCAGGCGGCGGCGACGCGGATGGTCCGCAGGGCGCTCTCGAGCGTCACGACGTCGCTGCCGACCCCGAGGACCGCGTCCCGGAACGCCTCGAGCTCCGTGCGGAGGGGCTCTGGCTTGGCGAACGAGTAGCGCACGACGTCCCCCTCGCTCACCCCCCGGAACTGCGCGATGGCGTCCCAGGGAAGCTCACCGGGGCCGTTGGCGTGGAACGTGAGGTCCGCGGCGAGGGTGTCGACGACGAAGGAACCCTCGGTGCCCGTGAGGACGACGAGCCGCTCCTTGAAGGGTGAGAGCCAGTTGACGAGGTGGTTGGTGATGCCGCCGTCGGCGAGCTGCCCGACGACCGCGACGAGGTCCTCGTGCGCGCGCCCGGAGCGGTGGGTCGTGCGCGCCGAGACCGACACGAGGGGCTGCTGGGTGACCCACTCCGTGATGTCGATGTCGTGCGTCCCGAGGTCCATGACGACCCCGACGTCGCCGATCCGCCGGGGGAAGGGCCCCTGTCGACGCGTGGCCACCTGGTAGAGCTCCCCGAGCTGGCCGTGCTCGAGCCGGCGCCTGGCCTGCTGCAGCGCCGGGTTGTAGCGCTCCACGTGCCCCACGGCGCCGAGCACCCCGCGCGAGCGGAAGGCCTCGACGACGCGTTCGGCGGCGGCGACGTCGAGCGCCAGGGGCTTCTCGACGAGGGTCGCGACCCCCGCCTCCGCGAGCGCCACGGCGACCGGCTCGTGGTGCGCCGTCGGCACCGAGACGACACAGCAGTCCACCCCGATGTCGAGCACGTGCTGCACGTCGCGGCCGACGGGCCGGCCGCCCGCGACGCCGTGGGGGTCACCGCCGGGGTCGGCGAGCGCGACGAGCTCGACGCCCGGCAGCGCGTCGAGGACGCGCGCGTGGTGGCGGCCCATCATCCCGAGGCCGACGAGGCCGGCCCGCAGCGTCGCCGTCACGAGCCCGCCCCCGCGACGCGGGCGACGGCCTCGACGACGCGGTCGACGACGTCGTCGGAGAGCGCCGGGTGGACGGGCAGCGACAGGCACTCACGGGCCGCTCTCTCCGTCGCGGGGAGGTCGAGCACACGGTCGAACGACGGGAGCCGGTGCACGGGAACGGGATAGAACACCCCGCTGCTGATCCCGTGCTCCCGCAGGAGGGCCGCGGCGAACCCGTCGCGGTCCTCGGCGACCCGGACGGTGTACTGGTGGTAGACGTGCCTCGCGCCGGGACGGACCACGGGCACGGTGACCCCGCGCAGCTCGGCGTCGTAGCGTCGCGCGACGTCCTGCCGGCGCCGCGTCCAGGCGTCGACGCGGGTCAGCTGGACCCGGCCGATCGCGGCGTGGAGGTCGGTCATCCGCGTGTTGAGGCCCACGACCTCGTTGCGGTACCGCTCGAGCATCCCCTGGTTGCGCAGCAGGCGCAGGAGCCGCTCGTGGGAGGCGGCGGCCACGGTGACCATCCCGCCCTCGCCGGCCGTCATGTTCTTCGTGGGGTAGAGCGAGAAGACGCCGAGGTCCCCGAACGCACCCACCGGCACCCCGTCGAGGGAGGCGCCGTGCGCCTGGGCGGCGTCCTCGACGACGGCGAGGCCGTGCCGGCGGGCGAGCGGCAGGAGCCGGTCCATCGCCGCGGGCTGTCCGTAGAGGTGCACGGGGACGACCGCCACGGTCCGCGGCCCGACGACGGCCTCGACGGCGTCGGGGTCGAGGCAGAACGTGTCGTCGACGTCGGCGAACACCGGGGTGGCGCCGGTGAGGGCGACGGCGTTGGCCGTCGCGGCGAAGGTGAAGGAGGGCACGACGACCTCGTCGCCCGGGCCGATGCCGAGCGCGAGCATCGAGAGGTGCAGGCCGGCCGTGCCGGAGCTGACGGCCACGCAGGCGCGGTCGAGGCCGAAGTGCGCGGAGAACTCGGTCTCGAAGGCCTCGACCTCCTCGCCCTGCGCGAGCCGGCCGGAGCGCAGGACGCGGAGCACGGCGGCCTCCTCGGCCTCGCCGATGATCGGGCGGGCGTGCGGGACGACGTCGGTCACGCCGGCTCCTCCTCGCGCAGGACCTCGCCGTCCACGACGTGGCGCGCGCCGGTGCTCGGGCACCACCACGCCCCGTCCCGCTCCTCGAGCGGCACGCCCGCGCGTCCGACCCAGCCGATGCGGCGGGCCGGCGAGCCGGCGACCAGCGCGTGGTCGGGGACGTCGCGCGTCACGACCGACCCGGCGGCCACGAGGGCCCAGCGGCCCACCCGGACGGGGGCGACGCACACGGCGCCCGCCCCGACCGACGCCCCCTCGGCGCAGACCACCCCGACCGCGTCCCAGTCGGCGGCCGCCTTCAGCCCGCCGTCGGGCCGCACCGCGCGCGGGTGCCGGTCGTTGGTGAGGACGGCGGCGGGACCGACGAACACCCCGTCACCGAGGACGGCCGGCTCGTAGACGAGCGCGTGGTTCTGGATCTTGCACCGGTCCCCCACCCGGACACCGGTGCCCACGTAGGCGCCGCGACCGACGACGCACTCCCGGCCGAGCCGTGCCCCCTCGCGCACCTGCGCGAGGTGCCACACGACGGTCCCCTCGCCGAGCTCGGCGTCCGCGGCGACGTCGGCGCCCGGGTGGACGGTCACGGTCATCTCGCCTCCACGGCTCGCCGACGGTCGACCGACGCGCCGGGGGCCCGGGCGGACCCGTCCGTGGACGATACGCGAGGGGTCGCCGACGGTCGCGTCGGCCGCGGGGCGAAAGGCCCGAACGGCCGATCCGCCGGACCGGCGCCGGCGGCGAGGCTCGGATATCTTCGCTGCGCAGGGGCCGTCACGCCGTCGCGCCCACCAGGAGGGAACCGTGTACGAGGGGCTTCGCGTCGCCGTCGTCGTCCCCGCCTACAAGGAGGAGGCGCACATCGCCTCCACCATCGCGACGATGCCGGACCTCGTCGACCACGTCCTCGTCGTCGACGACTGCAGCCCGGACGCCACGGGCGAGAAGGCTCTGGCCGCGGCCGACGCCCGCACCGAGGTGATCCGCCTCCCCGAGAACCAGGGCGTGGGCGGCGCCGTCCTCACCGGCCACCGCCGCGCCCTCGAGCTCGGCGCCGACGTCAGCGTCGTCATGGCCGGCGACGGCCAGATGGACCCCGACCACCTGCCGGCGCTCCTCGAGCCCATCGCGAGCGGCCGGGCCCAGTTCACCAAGGCCAACCGCTTCTACGGCCGGGGCAGCTTCGCGGGGATGCCGCGGATGCGCGTGCTCGGCAACATCGCCCTCTCGTTCCTCACGAAGGCCGCCTCCGGCTACTGGAACCTCTTCGACCCTCAGAACGGCTACACCGCGATCCACCGCGACGCGTTGCGGCTCGTGCCCTTCGACCTCGTCGCCAAGCGCTACGACTTCGAGAACGACCTCCTCATCCAGCTGAACATCGCGCACGTCCGTGCGGTCGACGTCGCCGTCCCGGCGCGCTACGGCACCGAGGTCTCCGGGATGAACCTCGCGACCGTCGGCCCCCGCATCGCGGCCCGGCTGGTCCGCGGTTTCTGGACGCGCATCTGGTGGAAGTACGTGCTCCAGTCCTTCTCGGCCGTCGCGCTCCTGCTGTTCGCAGGGCTGGCGCTCACGGGTTTCGGTCTGCTGGTGGGCGTCTGGGTGCTCGTCCACACCCTCGGGCCGCCGGTCGCCTCCGCCGGCTCCGTCGTGCTCTGCGTCGCCCCGCTGCTCTCGGGCATCCACATGCTGCTGTTCGCGATGCTGCTCGACATCCAGGACTCCACGAACGCCAACCGCGGCGGGTGAGGCGTGCCTCGCGGTCGCGCTCCGTCCCGGGCGTGCGCCGCGCCGGACCGTGCGTCGGGGCCCTCCGACGGTCGGCCCGCTCAGGGGGCGTCACCGGGCGGCGTCGACGCAGGACGCCCGGTGGGTCCCGCAGCGCGCGCCCCGGTGACCGGCGGGGTCCGGGAACACCCGAGGAGGCCCGCCACCGCAGGCCCCGGTCGCAGGATCGCGAAGCGCCGGCCGGCGCCGCGGGCGTAGCCGGTGAAGGTGTCCGCGGTGCCGTAGCCACGCCGGGTCGCCGACCAGTCGTCGGTCCAGGCGGCCGCCAGCGGCGGCGGGTCGCCGGCCGGGACGACGAGCCACGCACGGGCCCGGTCGTCGCACGGCACCCGTGCGAGCGCCGTCCTCGCCGAGTCCACCCCGCCGCTCCACGCCGTGTAGAAGTGCGCCCGACCGAGCGGGCGCCCGCCCAGGGCGAGCGCGTAGGCGGCACCGCTCCCGGTGAGGTCGACGACCGGGGTGTCGTCGAGGACGCCGTCCCTCCGGGAGAGATCGCGGAGCCGGCCGAGGACGGCGGCCTGGTCCGCCGGGACGAGGAGGGATCCCCCCAGCACGCGGACCGGCTCGGTCGCTCGAGCGATGCCCGGCCCCGCCGGACCGTCCCAGAGCAGCGTGGCGGCCATGACGACGACGCAGGCTGCCGAGGTGAGGAGCAGCACGGGAGCAGCCGGTGGGCCGGCGTGGATCCGACCGCGGGCGACGTCGTCGCCGCACGGCGGCCCGGGCTGCCTCCCGGTCGGCACCGTCGCCACGGCTGCGAGACCGACGAGGGCCACCCAGGCCGCGCTCGTCTGGCCCGTCGTCGTCACGAGGTCCCGGTTCGAGCCGACGGCGTAGAGGTAGGGGACGAGACCGAGGAGCACGAGCACCGGTCGAGCCGCGCTGCGTCGTGGCTCGGGGACCAACCGCACGGCACCCAGCGCCGCGCCGAGGACGACGACGCCGAGGGAGAACCCGCCGTACCCCAGCGTCGCCGGGGAGAGCAGCACGACCGCGACCGCGGCCAGGCAGACGGCCGTCGTCACGAGGACCGCGCTGGTCGCCAGGTCGAGGGCCGCGACGTCCGTCACCCGGCGCCGCGCCACGACCCAGGCCGCGAGGACGACGATGGGCGGGAGCGTCAGCAGGAAGAAGACGGGGTGCACCGGGGAGATCCCCAGCATGCCGGCCAGGCCGGGGTAGGCGCCGAGCCGCGAGACGACGTCCAGACCGCCCGCGAGGTACCTCACCGCACCGACCGGACCGAGGCCCGCGACGGCGAGGGTCAGCGCGGCCGAGGAGACCAGGGCAGCCGTCGCCGTCACCAGAGTCCGGCCGGGTGGGCGGACCCACGCCAGGAGCACGAGGAGCACCACGGCTGCCGCGACGGCCGACGTGGGCTTGGCGACGAAGACCGTCCAGGTCCCGAGCCCCACGAGCGCCCCGCCCCCTCCGGGGCGGCCGCGCTGGACCCGCGCGACGCCCCAGGCGAGCACCAGCAGCCCCGCGAACGCCAGGGACCGGTAGCTGAGGACCCGCACCTCGAGGAGGAAGACGAGCTGGGCTGCCACCGCGGTGGTGACGGCTGCCGCGCACACGGCCAGCCGTGACCGCCGCTCGGCGACGAGCGGCGCCGCCTCCAGGACGAGGCCGACGGCGATGCCGGCGACCAGCAGGTTCCCGACGAGCCGGAAGAGGCCGACGTCGTTGCCGCACAGCTCGAGCAGGGGGTGGAGGACGAACGGGAAGAGGTAGACCTCACCGGCCGCCAGGCTCGCCTCGGGGTGGCGGACGAGCCGCAGGACGTAGCTCTCGTCGATCGGGTCCAGACCCCTCCACGACCACGCCAGGAGGAGCAGGCCGAGCGGGGCGAGCAGCGCTACGGACAGCACGAGAGGACCCCGGGCGCGCCCCGTCCCGCGAGACGTGACCACGGGCTCAGGCACGGGACAGGTGCACGGTGGTCCAGGCCGCCACGGGCCGGAGCCCGAGGGCGCACCACGCCCTCTGGGCGGCGACGTTCGAGGCCTGGGTCGAGATGAGGACCCTCTCGACCCCCTCGGTGGAGGCCGTGGCCAGCACGCCGGAGAGCAGGGCGCAGTAGACGCCGCGACGCCGGTGGTCGCGGCGGGTGCCGGCGAGCAGCACCTCGGTGGCTCGCCCCGCGTCGACGCGCGCGGTGGTGGCGAGCGCCGCCGCGTGGCCCTCGACGAGCTGGACGAGCACCGCGTCGGGATCCTCCCGCACCGTTCGCCGGGCCCAGTCGACGTAGCCCTCCGTCACCAGCGCCGGCGTGAAGACGGGGCTCGCGAGGTAGTGCGTCGGGTACCCGGCGAAGACGGAGGCGACGAGGTCGAGCACCTCGGCCTCGAGGTCCGGCGAGGTGCCCAGCCGGACCGGGCCGTCCGCCGACGGGGTCGCCGGGCCGTCCGCGTCGGCGGCCCAGTACACGAGGGTGTCGGCGGGCTGCACCTGCAGGCCCCGGCGTCGCATCTCGGTCGCCAGTCCGATGCGCTCGGCCGGCCAGCGCGTGACGGCCACCGTCGGGGCGATCCGCTCCATCTCGTCGGCGACCCGACGCGCGGCCTGCTCGTCGGTCGTGCCACTCCCCACCCGGACCCGGGCCACGACGACACCGAACCGCGCGGTGTCGACCTCGCTCCGCGCGGCGACGACCCCTTCACCCTGGAGGTCGTCCCAGCTCATGCCGTCGGACGGTACGCGAGCACCGCGTCCACCACCCGGTCGACGTCCGTCTCCGTGAGACCGGCGTGCAGCGGGAGTCGCACGAGGCGCGCCGCGACGTCCGCCGTCACCGTGCAGGGCGACGGCGTGCGGCCGAGACGTCGTCCGGCCGGTGAGGAGTCCAGCGGCTGGTAGTGGAAGACGGCCGACACCTCGCGACGCCCGAGGTGTCGGATGAGGCCTGCCTGGTCGGCGGGCGAGGGCAGGACCAGGTGGTAGAGGTGCGCCGGGTGCGACGCGCCGTCGGGCACGAGCATCTGCCGGACGCCGTGCTCGTCGGCCCACGGCGCGAGCTCGGCGGCGTAGCGGCCCCACACCCGGTGACGCCGGGCCTGGATCTCGTCGAACGCCTCGAGCTGGGCGACGAGCACGGCCGCCTGGAGCTCGCTCGGCAGGTACGAGGACCCCTGGTCCTGCCAGGTGTACCGGTCGACCTCCCCGCGGAGGAACCGGGAGCGGTCGGTGCCCTTCTCCCGGACCACCTCCGCCCGCGCACGGAACACGGGGTCGTTGACGACCAGGGCGCCGCCCTCGCCGCTCGTGACGTTCTTGGTGTCGTGGAAGCTCTGCGTGGCGAAGGTGCCGAAGGAACCGAGCGGGCGCCCCTGCCAAGCGCCGCCGAGGCCGTGGGCGTTGTCCTCGACGAGCGCGAGACCGCGCGTGTCGCACAGCGCCCGGAGCCGGTCCACGTCGGCCGCCACGCCGCCGTAGTGCACGACGAAGACGGCGCGGGTGCGGGCCGTGAGCGCTGCCTCCACCGCGTCCACGTCGAGGTTGAGGGTGTCGGGGCGGACGTCGACGAAGACCGGAGTGGCACCCCGGATGGCGATGGCCGTCGCGGTCGACGTGAAGGTGAAGCTCGGGCAGACGACCTCGTCACCCGGCCCGAGGTCCAGCAGGACCGCCGCGAGCTCCAGCGCGTGCGTGCACGACGGGGTGAGGTGGACCGAGCCGCCCCCGACCCGTCCGCGCAGCAGCTCCTCGGCGGCCCGGGTGAACACCCCGTCGCCGTGCCACATCGGTGAGGCGAGCACCTCGGCCAGCAGCTCGGCCTCGCGCCCGGTCCGGTACGGCGCGGTGAACCGCACCGGGGCCACCGGGGCCGAGACCGGCAGCACGGCGCCGCGGCCGGCGAGGGCGGGCAGCGCCCGCGGCGTCACGCCGTCTCCCGGAGCTCGACGACGGTGGGCTCGGTCGGGCGCTCGAGCTCGCCGAGCGAGGGCATCGGCTCGGGGCGCACGACGTAGGCGGGACGCTGCATCGACCGGACGTGGAGGCGTCCGAGGTACTCGCCGACGATGCCGAGGGAGAGCATGAGCGCCCCCGAGAGGATGCCGAGCATCGCGACGACCGTCGTGAAGCCGGCCACCCGGATCCGGCCGGTCCAGTACATCCCGAGCACCGCGACCAACGCCGCGGCGCCGAGGACGGACACGGCGAGGCCGAGCACCGTCACGAGACGCAGCGGCAGGACGCTGTAGCCCGTGACCATGTTCGCGGCGTGCGCGAGCAGACCGCGCACGGTGTAGTTCGAGGCACCGACCAGCCGGTGGTCCATCCGGACGGGGACGCGGCGGACCGCCGTCGTCGCCCAGGAGAGCACGACGTCGAGCGAGACGAACGGGTCGGTGACGTGGCCGAAGGCCTCGCGCAGGTCGGTGCGGAAGGCCCGGAAGGCACTGACGTCACGGGCGTTGGGGACACCGGCGACGGCGAGCGCCGACTTGACGAGGCGGGAGGCGAGCGAGCGCGCGGCTCCGTGCTCCTCGCCCACCGGGACCCCGTAGACGAGGTCGGTCCGGGCGTCGGCGAGAGGGGCGAGGAGGGCGGACAGCTGGTCGGGACGGTGCTGGAGGTCGTCGTCCATCGTCACGGTGACCGCGTACCGGGCGCGCGCGACACCGGCGAGCAGCGCGTTGTGCTGGCCGTAGTTGCGGCGCAGCTCGACCACCCGGACCGCGTGCCCCGGGTGCTCCGCGGCGGCACGGCGCGCCGCGGCGGCGGTGTCGTCGGGCGAGCCGTCGACGACGAGGATCACCTCGTGGTGCGGCGTCAGGTCGGCGAGCACGGGCACGAGGGACCGGACGAGGTCTCCCACGGTGTCCTGCGACCGGTAGCAGGGGACGACGACGGACAGCCCACCGGCACGCGTGCGGACGTCCACCGCACCTCGCCCGCCGGCCTCGTCCACCGACACCTCGCCACCTCCACCCAGCACCGCACCGATCTCGTGGGTCCGACCGTACGAGGGCCTCTCACCGGCGGTCGCCCGCGGGCGACACATCTGGACGTTCGGACGACCCCGCGCCGGGCGGACGACCGAGGGCGCCGCCGGGAGGTCCCGGCGGCGCCCTGAGGGAGGCGGTGCGGCGTACGGTCAGTAGCGGTAGTGCTCCGGCTTGTACGGGCCGGCGACGTCGACGCCGAGGTACTCGGCCTGCTCCTTGGTCAGCTCGGTGAGCTCGACCCCGAGCGCCTCGAGGTGCAGCTCGGCGACCTTCTCGTCGAGGTGCTTCGGGAGGGTCTTGACCTCCGGCTTGCCGTCCTCGTCGTAGTACTCGTCGGTCTTGCCGAACAGCTCGATCTGGGCGATGGTCTGGTTCGAGAACGAGTTCGACATGACGAAGCTCGGGTGGCCGGTCGCGTTGCCGAGGTTCATGAGGCGGCCCTCGGACAGGACGATGATCGAGTCGCCGTCGTCGAACGTCCACTCGTGGACCTGCGGCTTGATCTCCTGCTTCTGCACGCCCGGGACCTTCGCGAGGCCGGCCATGTCGATCTCGTTGTCGAAGTGGCCGATGTTGGCGAGGATCGCCTTGTTCTTCATCTGCTGCATGTGCTCGGCGGTGACGACGTTGAAGCAGCCGGTCGAGGTGACGACGATGTCGGCCTGGTCGACGACGCTCTCGAGCTTCGCGACCTGGTAGCCGTCCATCGCGGCCTGCAGCGCGCAGATCGGGTCGATCTCGGTGACGATGACGCGCGCGCCCTGGCCGCGGAGGGACTCGGCGCAGCCCTTGCCCACGTCGCCGTAGCCGGCGACGACGGCGACCTTGCCGCCGATGAGGACGTCGGTGGCGCGGTTGAGGCCGTCGATGAGCGAGTGGCGGCAGCCGTACTTGTTGTCGAACTTGCTCTTGGTGACCGAGTCGTTGACGTTGATCGCCGGGAAGAGCAGCTCGCCGGCCTCGGCCAGCTGGTAGAGGCGGTGGACGCCGGTCGTGGTCTCCTCGGTGACGCCCTTGATCTCGGCGGCGACCTTCGTCCACTTCTGCGGGTCCTGGCCCATCGTGCGGCGCACGAGCGCCTTGAAGACGCCGAACTCCTCGGTGTCCTCCTCGGTCGTGGGGGGCACCTGGCCGGCGGTCTCCCACTCCTTGCCCTTGTGGACGAGCATCGTGGCGTCGCCGCCGTCGTCGAGGATCATGTTGGCGCCCTGGCCGCCCGGCCAGGTGAGGATCTGCTCGGTGCAGTCCCAGTACTCCTCGAGCGTCTCGCCCTTCCAGGCGAAGACCGGGACGCCCTGGGGGTCCTCGGGGGTGCCGTGCGGGCCGACGACGATGGCCGCGGCGGCCTCGTCCTGGGTCGAGTAGATGTTGCAGGAGGCCCAGCGGACCTCGGCACCGAGCGCGGTGAGCGTCTCGATGAGCACCGCGGTCTGCACGGTCATGTGCAGCGAGCCGGCGATGCGGGCGCCCTTGAGCGGCTGGCTGTCGCCGAACTCGGCGCGCAGGGACATCAGGCCGGGCATCTCGTGCTCGGCGAGGCGGATCTGGTGGCGACCGGACTCGGCGAGCGAGAGGTCGCGGACCTTGTGGTCAACGGGCATGCGTGAGCTCCTCAGGAGGTCGTTGCGATTCGGTTGACCGGCATCGCCCATCTGGGCCGCGCGTTGCGAGGGTCATCACCCGGGCCGGTGCGGCGCCTCTCAGGATACCGCAGCGGGTGTGCGCCCTCCCAGCCGTCGCCCCGGCCTTCGACGCGACCGACCTCCGGAGCGGCCGGCACGGAGAGCCCGCACGTGCGCGGTCGTCGCTGTCGGGGAGGACCGGCGGGCGCGGTCGGGGACGGCTCGGGACTCAGCCGCGCGAGGCGTCCTCCACGACGGACTCCCGCGGGTCGGCCGAGACCTCTCCGGGGCCGTCGACGCTCGGGCTGCCGGGGGCGGTGTCGACGTCCGGCTCCAGGTAGAGGACGAGACGCACCTCGGGCACGCTCTCGCGCGCGGCCCGCTCCGCCTCGTTGATCGCCGCGATGACCTCGGCCGCGCTGTCGGTCTCGCCGACGGCGAGCTTGGCCGCGACGAGCACCTGGTCCGGTCCCAGGTGCAGGGTGCGGCTGTTGATGACCCGGTCGACGGCCTCCGGGGACTCCAGCGCCGCGATGATGCGCTCGCGCGCCCGCGGCGACGCGGCCTCGCCGACGAGCAGCGAGCCCATCTCGACCGCGAGCACGGCCGCGAAGACGACGAGGAGGACGCCGATGGCGCCCGACCCGATGCCGTCCCAGACCGGGTTGGCGGTCACGAGCGTCAGCCCGACGCCGGCCATCGCGAACCCGAGGCCGATGAGCGCGCCGAAGTCCTCGAGGAGCACGACGGGCAGCTCGGGCGACTTCGTCGTGCGGATGAACCGGACCCAGCCGCGGCCCCGGCGGACCTTGTTCGACTCGCGGATCGCGGTCCGGAAGCTCAGCCCCTCCATGACCATCGCCGCCACGAGCACGGCCAGCGGGACCCACCACCACCGGGACTCGAACGGGTCGTAGTCCTCCTCCCCGAGCGACTCGCGGATCTTCTCGTAGGCCTCGTAGAGCGCGAACAGCCCACCGAGGACGAAGAGCATGATCGCGACGAGGAACGAGTACACGTAGCGCTGCTGCCCGAAGCCGAAGGGGTGCTCCTGGTCCGGGGCGCGACCGGCACGCTTGCTGCCGACGAGCAGCAGCACCTGGTTGCCGGTGTCGGCCACCGAGTGGATGGACTCGGCGAGCATGGATGAGAAGCCGGTCAGGAGGAAGGCGACGAACTTGGTCACCGCGACCCCGAGGTTGGCGAGCAGCGCCGCGAGCACCGCCGCCGAGCTCTCGCCGGACGACCCTCCGGAGGACTCCCCGCTCTTCGTCTCGCTCATGGGCCGATCCTAGGGACCGACGGGTCGTACGGTCGTCGCATGCCCAGCGCACGTGGAACCCTCGACTGGCGGCCCGCCGCCGACCACCCGGAGCTGCTCGCGCCACCGGTCGCGGCGGCGGTCGCGAGCATCGACGGCGCCCTCGCCGCGGCCATCGACGCCGACCTCGCCGACACCGCGGCGTTCTGCGACGCCTACGACGTCGCGCTCGCCGCGAGCGCCAACTGCGTCGTCGTCGCGGCCCGCCGTGGCGGTGAGACCCGCCACGCGGCGGTGATGGTGCTCGCGACGGACCGCGCCGACGTCAACGGCGTCGTCCGCCGTCACCTCGACGCCCGGAAGATCTCGTTCGCGCCGCAGGAGGACGCCGTGGGCCTGACGGGCATGGAGTTCGGCGGGATCACGCCGGTCGGCCTGCCGGACGGGTGGCCGGTGCTCGTCGACGACGCGGTCGTCGAGGCCGGTGAGGTCGTCATCGGCAGCGGGACCCGCGGCGGCAAGCTGCTCGTCACCGGCGTGGACCTGCTCGCGCTGCCCGGGGCGCAGCGGCTCGCCCTCACCCGTCCCCGGGACTGACGGCCCTCAGGACGTCCGGTCGCGCAGGTCGGTGACGTGCCGCGACACCGACGGGTCGAAGCCCAGCCCGAGCGCGAGGTAGGTGGCCGCGAAGTCGGTGAGCGCGACGAGCGAGGCCAGCCGCTCGAGGGGATGACCGGCCCGCGCCTCCTGCTGCAGGACCACGGCCCCGGCGTCCTCCGCGGACGCCGCGACCGCGTCGGCCAGGCCCGCCGCGCCGGCGGACGGCATGGGGTCACGCAGGACGAGCAGGCCGAGCCGCGGCAGGGCGGGCCCGTCGAGGTAGGGGTCGGCGAAGATGTCGCGCCCGCCGCCCGCTCCCTCGCCGTCGCGCGCCCCGAGGCCGGCCGCGAAGGGACCGTCGAGGGTGGCGACCGCCGCGCTCGCGGCGTCGGGGAGGCGGCCGTGCGTCGCCGGGACGCGCGCCGTGCGCGACAGCATCTGCGCGGCGCGGGAGGCGGCGACCCCGGTGAGGGCCCCGTCGCCGAGGACCACCGGCACGGTGCCGTCGAGCGAGGTCGCGAGCACCTTGGCCGGGTTGACGAAGGCGTCGGACGAGGGCCGGCACTCCTCGGCCACCTCGTCGAGCACCCGTGCGACCCGCTGCAGCGCGTCCTCCGGGGCGTCGGTGAGCCCGAGCCGGTCGGCGGCGACGAGGACGGGCGCGAGCAGCGACCACAGCGCCGTGCGCGACGACGGCGCGGGCAGCGCGACGTCGACGTGGACCCCGCGGGCCCGGGCGGTGACGTCGGCGAGGGGCGACCCCGCCGCGCCGACGGTGAGCAGCGAGGCACCCCGGCGACCGGCCTCGGCGGCGAGCGCCAACGGCCCCCTCGCGCGCCCGGACTGCGAGACGGCGACGACGAGGTCGAGGGGCCCGACCCAGCCCGGCAGCGGTCCGTCGCCACGCACCATCACGGGGACGGGCGAGCCGGGGTCGGCCAGGCAGTCGAGCACCTCGCCGACCACGGCCGAGCCGCCGAGCGCGGCGACGAGCACCGAGCGGGGTCGCTCGCCGCCGGCGACGCGCGCGATGCCCGCCTCCTCGGCGGACACGAGGGACCGCCGCACCTGGGCTCCGGCCTGGGCGAGCGAGCGCAGCGTGTCCCGCGAGTCGAGCGCCGCGAGCGCCTCGACGTCGTCGAGCCGTGCCTCGTCGAGCCAGCCCATGACGGCGTGCCTCAGGCCGGGTGCCGGGCCTCGTCGACGAGGAGCACCGGGACGCCCTCGTCGATGCGGTAGGCGAGACCGCAGGCGCCGTTCGTGCAGACGAGCTCGGGGCCGGCGGGGCCGGTGTCGTCGCGCAGCTCGCCCCGGCAGGCCGGGCAGCGGAGGATCTCGCGCAGCCAGGGCTCGAGGTGGGCGCTGGTGGCGGCCGGCTCGCTCATGGGGTCCTCTCCGGGGGTGTCTGGACGTCGTCGCCGATCCTCCCACACCGGGCCCGCGCCCCGCCCGGCCGCGGTGCGCCGCGGGGCACGGGCGAGCGGCCGTCCCACGGCGTGTCCGCTGTTGTGACCTGCGGGAACGGTCTCTAGGGTCGAGGACGACGCGGAGACGACGCGCGGGGAGGAGGCGACGTGTACCTGGAGATCCTCGGGCGGCTGCGCCTCACGGGGCCGTCGGGCCCGCTGCGCCTCACCGAGCTCGAGGCCGGCCTGCTCGCCCTCGCCGCCCTCCACGACCACGTCGGCGTCGACTCCCTCGGCGAGTGGCTGTGGGACGGCGAGCCGCCGGCGTCGGCCCGCAACCGGGTCCAGGCGCTCGTCTCGGGGATCCGGCGCAAGGCCGAGGGTCTCGAGGTCCTCGTCACCGACGGCCGGGGCTACCGGCTGGCCGACCGCGTCGAGCGTGACCTCGCCGTCTGGGGCGAGCGGCTCGCGGCCGCGCGCCGGGTTCGCGACACCGATCCCCTGACGGCGCTGCGCCACTACGACCGGGCCCTGGGGATCTTCGTGCACGACCCCCTGCTCGGGACCCCGGCGACGGTCGCCGTCGAGGTCGAGCGCAGCCGGCTCCTCCAGGAGCGGCTCGCGGTGCTCGAGGAGCGGCACGCGACCGCGCTGCGCGCCGGGGTGCTCCAGGGGCTCGTGGCCGAGCTCGACGCCCTCTCCGCCCGGCACCCGTACCACGAGGGCTTCACCGCGCTGCTCGTCCAGGCGCTGGCCGCCACCGGCCAGCAGCGGCGAGCCCTCCAGGTCTTCCACGCGGCCCGGGAGCGGCTCGACCGCGAGCTCGGGGTACGGCCCTCGGAGGCCCTCGCCGGGGCGCTCCAGGCGGTGCTCACCGGGTCGCGCCGGGAGGCGGCCCCCGTGCACCCCGCCACGGGCGGGGCCGGGGCGGAGACCGCCGCTCCCCTGCCGGTCCCCCGCACGCTCCCCCGGCGGCCCGACGTCGTCGTCGGCCGGGCCCGGGAGGTCGACGGGATCCTGCGCGCCGCCGAGGGCCTCGAGCACGCGGCGGTCGTCGTGTCCGTCACCGGGCTGCCGGGGACGGGCAAGTCGACCCTCGCCCTCGAGGCCGGCCACGCCCTGCGCGACCGCTTCCCCGGCGGCACGCTCCACCACGACGGCGGCAACCTCCCCGGGGGCACCCCCGTCGGGACCCTCGTCACGACGTTCCTGCCCCTGCTCGGGATGCACCCGGAGGCCGTCCCGTCCTCGACCCGGGCGCAGGTCGGCCTGCTCCGGTCGCTGCTCGACGCCCGGCGGGTCCTCCTCGTGCTCGACAACGTCGCCGCGGATGACGACGCCGCACGGCTGGCGGACCTGCTGCCGGCGGGCGCCGGCTCGATGGCGGTGGTCACCTCGCGCCGCCCCCTGCCGGGGCTCGTGGCCGGGCACCACGTCCGGCTCGGCAGCCTCGACCCCACCGCCTCGCACCGCCTGCTCGAGGAGCTGGTCGGCACGCGCCGGACGGAGGAGGCACCCGAGGCGACCGACGAGGTCATCCGGCTGACCGGGGGGCTCCCCCTCGCCCTCCGGCTCGCGGCCGGCCGGCTCGCGCAGCGGCCCGACCTCGGCCTGGACGACCTGGCGGCCCGGCTGCGCGGGACCGCGTCGTTGACGCACGACCTCGCCGTCGTCCACGAGAGCCTCGAGGGGCTGGTCGGAGGCCTGCTGCCGGCGTCGCGCTCGGCGCTCGAGGCGCTCGCCCACCTGCCCGTCGACGCGTTCAGCGGATGGGTCGTCGGCGGCCTGCTCGACGACCCGGCCGCCGGCGAGGCGGCCCTCGACGCGCTCGTGGAGGCGAGCCTCGTCGAGCCCGTCGTCCGGCAGGACCACGACACCCAGTACCGGCTCCACGACCTCGTCCGCGCCCACGTGCGCCACGCGACCCGGGGCGAGCGCCCGGGCGGCCCCGGGCCGAGCCCGTCCGAGGTCGAGCTGCTGGGCTGGGCGGCGGCGGCCCGGGCCGACGCCTTCCTCACCGACCGCCCCTACCGCCTGCTCCCGGTGCCTCGGCTGCCCGCCGCGGTCGCCCCGCCCTCCCCCGCGCCGGTCGTCCGCCGCCGCTCACGCCGCTTCTTCCGCACCGAGACACCGCTGTTCGTCGCGCTCTCGCGACGCCTCGCGCCCGTCCGGCCGGACCTCGCCTGGCGCCTCCTCGTCCAGACCGCGCTGGGGACGGACGCCTCCAGCGACCTCCACGCGTGGTTCGAGGCCGACCGCGAGGTCCGCGGCGCGCTCGTCGGGGCCGACGACGACAGCCGCCTCGGGGTCGCCCACCTGCTCCTCTGCCGCGCCTGGCTGCTCCAGGACCGGTGGTCGGCCTCGACGCAGGCGCGGGACCTCGCGGAGGCCGCCCGCCGGCGCCTGCACCTGCTCGGGGAGCACGACGCGGCCGCGGCCGCCTCGCTCGTCGCCGCGCTCGCCTCGGTCTCCCTCGGGCACCGGGCCGACGCGGAGCGGGCCGTCCACGCCGCCGAGACCTCGATCGGTCGCGGCGGCGACCCGACGCTGGCGGGCTGGGCCGCCGTCGTCCGCGGGACGCTGCACAACGACTACGACGAGCTCGGCCCCGCCGCCCGCGAGTTCACCCGGGCCCGCCGGGTCCTCGAGGGCTCGCCGCGCACCGTCGCCTACGCGCTCGCGACGCTCGAGCTCTCCCGGGTCCACCGGCGCACCGGGGAGCTCGGCCCCGCGGTGCTCCTCATCGACGAGGCGCTCGACCTGCTCGCGAGCATCGAGGCCGTCCACATGTACTCGTACGCGCTCGACGCCCGCGCCGAGGTGGCGCTCGCGAGCGGCCGCCCGCAGGAGGCGCTCGACGACGCGCAGACCGCGCTGGACCGGGCGCTGACCTCGCACGACGCCTTCCTCGCAGCGCGCTCGCGCCGCACCCGGGCCCGGGCACGCCTCGCCCTCGGCGACCTCGCCGGCGCGGAGTCCGACCTGCGCACCGTCGTCGAGGAGTTCACGGCGCTCGAGCGACCGCTCAGCGTGGCGTTCGCCTACCAGGTGCTCGCCGAGGTGCTCGACGGCACCGGGGACCGGGTCGGGGCCGGCGAGGCGCTGCGGCTCGAGGAGCAGGCCATCAGGCGGGCCACGCAGGCCCGGGTCGTGGCGCGCCGCCGGAGCAGCCCCGGCCCCGCCTGAGCCGGTCGCGCCGGCCCCGCACCGTCAGCCGGCGCGGACCACCGCGAGCACGGCGTCCCGGACCCGCGCCATCGTCGTGGGGTCCGCCGCCTCGACGTTGAGCCGCAGCAGCGGCTCGGTGTTCGACGCCCGGAGGTTGAGCCACCACATCGGGTCGGCGTCGCCCCCGCGATGGGTCAGCGTCAGCCCGTCGAGCCGGTCGACCTCGACGCCCTCGGCCTCGCCCCACGCGAGCACCCGCTCGGTGGCCGCCGCGGCATCGTCGACGGTCGAGTTGACCTCTCCCGACGCGCTGTAGCGCGACAGGTCGGCCATGAGCACGCTGAGCGGCTGGTCCTGCTCCCCCAGGGCTGCCAGCGTGTGCATCGCGGCCAGCATCCCGGTGTCGGCGAACCAGAAGTCGCGGAAGTAGTAGTGGGCGCTGTGCTCGCCGCCGAAGACGGCACCGTGCCGCGCCATCTCGGCCTTGATGAACGAGTGGCCGACGCGGGTGCGGACGGCCCGGGCCCCGGTGGCCGCGATGACCTCGGGCACCTGGGCCGAGGTGATGACGTTGTGCACGACCGCGACGTCGGCCGCGTCGGCACCCTCGGCGACGGCGCGGGCCACCTCGCGGCGGGCGATGAGGGCGGTGATCGCGCTGGGGCTCACCGGCTCTCCTCGCTCGTCGACGACGAAGCAGCGGTCGGCGTCGCCGTCGAACGCGAGCCCGAGGTCGGCGCCGTGCGCCACGACGGCGGCCTGCAGGTCGCGCAGGTTCTCGGGCTCGAGGGGGTTCGCCTCGTGGTTCGGGAAGGTCCCGTCGAGCTCGAAGTACAGCGGCTCGACCTCGACCGGCAGGGCCGGGAGGCCCGCCTGCGTGCCCAGCACGGCGGGCACGGTGAACCCGCCCATCCCGTTGCCGGCGTCGACGACGACGCTCAGCGGCCGGATGCCCGAGAGGTCGACGAGCCCGCGCAGGAAGCCGGCGTAGTCGGCGAGGACGTCGCGCTCGGTCAGCGTGCCCTGCGGCCCGTCGGGGTCCGCGACCTCCCCGGCGAGGATGCGCTCGGCCAGCACCCGGACGTCGGCGAGCCCGGAGTCCTGCCCGACGGGACGAGCACCGCTGCGGCACAGCTTGATGCCGTTGTAGCGCGCCGGGTTGTGGCTGGCGGTGAACATGGCCCCCGGCCGGTCGAGAGCCCCGCTCGCGTAGTAGAGGCCGTCGGTGCTGCAGAGCCCGATGAGGACGACGTCGCGCCCCCGGCTGCGGACTCCCTCGGCGAAGGCGGTGACGAGCGCGGGGCCGCTGTCGCGCATGTCGTGACCGACGACGCAGGCCGGCGCGTCGTCCGCGGCGAGGACGACCTCGGCGAAGGCGGCCCCGAGGGCGCGCGCGACCTCCGGGTCGAGCTGGTCGGGGACGGTTCCGCGCACGTCGTAGGCCTTGACGAGGTCGCTCAGGGATCGCGTGGTCACGGCGCCCGAGCCTACGCGAGCGCTCCCCTCCGGGTGGCCGGGGCCGGTGTCACTCGACGAGGCGGATGGGGTCGCCGTCGAGGGACGCGCTCCACGACGTCGTGTCGGCGGGCTGCGAACCGGCTCCGTAGTCGAACTCGAGGCGCACCCAGCACCCGCTCGGCGAGGAGTCGTTGCACGAGTAGGTCGACGGGATCGGGACGGTGATCGTCTGCCACCGCCCGTTGTAGATGCTGCTCACCGCGATGGTGCAGTCGACGAGGTTGCCGTTGGTGATGCCCTTGCCCCTGCAGCCGCTGAAGGTGCTACCGGTCTCGGTCGGCGGCACGACCTTGACGGTGCTCGGGGGTACGGCGCCGTCGCCGATGTCGAAGAGGTTGACGTTGAAGAACTGCCCGCTCGAGTTGCTCGGCACGCGGGCGAGGAAGAACTTCGTGGTGACGCTCGGGATGTTGGCGTAGAGGACCATCTGCGAGTAGCCGGCGACGGCGATCCTGTCCTTGTCGGAGCTCCCGGCGCCGTAGGCCCGCAGGGAGAACCGGTTGTGGCCGCTCTGGTTGTCGGCGCCGAGCCCGTTGGTGTGCACCTGGATCGAGTACGTGCCGGGCGCGACGTTCCCCGGGATGGTGCAGATCGTGACCCACCGGCGGAAGGTCTCCGCGATCTCCGGGCTGGCGAGGTTCTGCGCCGAGTTCTTCTTCAGGGCCAGGGAGAGGTCCTCGTTGTAGCCCCCGAAGGTGCGCGGCTTGCAGGTCGAGGTGTTGAGGGTCGGCCAGGCCGTCGGCTCCCAGGGGTTGCCGGCGGGCCCCTTGACGACGAACTCGGTCCTGGGCTTGGCCCCGGTGGTGAACGGCTGGTCACCGGTGCACCAGGGGGAGGTGTTGCCCTTCGCGTACCGCTGCGCGGGGTTGCTGACGTAGGTGTCCGCCGGCGCCAGGGCCGCGGCCTGCGGCAGCTTCGCCGACGACAGGTCGCAGTAGTCGCCGACGGCGACGAAGGCCGGGTCGAACGCCTCGATCGTCAGGTTGGTGACCGGCTGGCGGACGGTGACGGTGAAGACGTGCCCGTTCTGCTCGTAGTCGGCGTTGTCGCCGTTGGTGCACCCGTCCGAGGTCGCGGACGTGCAGTAGTCGTTCTGGAAGGCGTCGCCGCTCTGTTTGTTGGCGGGGATGGTGCCGACGTTGGCCCAGAAGGCCCCTGTGCCGTTGCAGTTGCTGCTGCCGGTCGAGCCGATCTCCGGGTCGTCCCCGAAGTGGTTGCAGGGGCTGCCGAGCGGCACCGGCCCGGCGAACTCGGCGGTCGCGTGGCGCGAGACCTTCGTCGTCCCCAGCCCGAGGAACCCGCCGAAGAAGTTCGTGACGGTCGAGTCGACGTCGACCCGCAGGCGCGTCGAGCCACCGGCCAGCGAGGGCGCGACGACGGCCTGGTTCGCACCGTTGGTGAAGCCGTTCGTGGCGGCGTAGCGCTGGGCCTCCGCGTAGGCGCCGAACCGGTCGTCCGGCAGCTTCGTGACGCCCGCGAGCGCCGCGGCGTCGGCGGCCCGCTGGGCGCGCTGGCCCTCGAGGTACCAGTGCCCGACGTCGACGGCGAACGCCGAGAACCCGAGCAGGACCATGAGCAGCAGCCCGGAGACCACGGCGACGTAGCCCCGCTCGTCGCGCTGACGGAGCAGCGGCCGGGACATCACGCGCACCCCTGCGTCTGGGGCATGGGCTCGAAGCGCAGCACGGCCGACTCCTGGATGGTGATCGAGCTGAAGACGAACTTCGTGAACGCGTTGTGCCGCGTCTTGAGGTAGACCCCGATGCGGTCGGGCGGGCTGTACGAGCAGGCCTTCTGGTCGATGGCCTTCCAGTTCGAGTACGTCGGGGCGAAGCGGGTGCCGTTCCACGAGAACTTCACGCAGGTCGTGCAGCTGGCGAAGCTGCTCGTCCCCGTGGGGTACTGGTCGGTGAGGTTGGCCTTGTAGACCCACAGCTCCTGGACCTGGCCGCGGTTGAACGCGGTGCCCTCGGTGGCGACGCTGTCGGCGGCGTCCTGCGCGTAGGTGCTGATCCGCGGCTCGGCCGAGGCGGTACGCACCCCGGCACGCACGGCGTCGGCGACGGACAGGTAGTCCTTGAAGAACATCCCGAACTCGATGATGCCGACCACGAGCAGGAGGAACATCGGCAGGACGAGGGCCGCCTCGACCGCCACCGCGCCGCGCTCCCTGCGCGGCCGCCGGCGGGTCACGCCCCCGTCCCGATGCAGGGCTGCGTCGACGGGATCTGCTCCAGGCGCATGACGACGTCCTCGGTGATGAGGGCGTTGTTGGTGAACATCACCGCGGCCTTGTGCTGGTAGACGACCCGCACGCCGACGCTGTCGACGGCGATGAGCGAGCCGGTGCACGCGTTGCGCGTCGGCCAGGTGCCCGTCCCGGCACTCGGGGTGCCGGGGGCCGTGAGGGTGAACTTGACGCAGTTGACGGCGCACGTGGACGGGACCGACAGCGCGGACGTCGTGCCGACGTTGGCCTTGTAGACCCAGATCTCCTTGACGTCCTGCCAGCGCAGGTCGGTCAGACCCGAGGCGGCCTGGGTGGCGGCGGCCCGGGTGAAGGGGGAGGCGAGGGGGTCGGCGGACGCCATCCGTGCCCCGGCGCGGGCCGCCGTCGAGACGGAGTAGCTGTCCTTGAAGTACATCGAGAGGTCGATGACCCCGGCGAGGATGGCGAAGAGGAAGAGGAAGACGATGGCGGCCTCGAGGGCCACCGCACCGCGCTCGTCCCGGGCGTCGGGGCCCGGTCCGGGGCAGCCTCGAGCGAGGCGGAGGCGCGGGCGTGCCACAGAGGGCCCCTTTCCCTGCGAGCGGTGTGGGCGCTGCCGACGCTAGGCGCGCCGGGCGGCGACCGGAACGGCTCCCGGCACGGGAGGGGCCGAACGGCCGAGGAGATCGGACCGGCCGGGTGAGGACGCGGCGCGCTCCGGCACGCCGGAGCGCGCTCAGGCTTCCGCGTTGCCCCGGAGCATGCGCAGGTGACCGCGACGGGCCACCTCGCCGGCGACCGGGGCGTCCGGCGCCGTGGGAGTCGCGGCGGGCCGCGCGCGACCGGCCTCGCGCACCGCGTCGGCGAGGGCGAGCAGGTCGTCCGACGACGGCTCGGGGTCGGGGTACTCCGTCGCCAGGCGCAGCACCTCCCAGCCCCGCGGGGCGGTGAGGCGGGTCGCGTGCTCGGCGCACAGGTCGTAGGTGTGCGGCTCGGCGTAGGTGGCGAGCGGGCCGAGGACCGCGGCACGGTCGGAGTAGGCGTAGGTGAGCGTCGCGACCGCCGGCTGGCGACAGCCGGTCTTCGTGCACTTCCGCGACAGGTTCACACCGAGACTCTAACCGGGGCTGCCACCCGCCCGCGGAGGCACGCCGTAGCATCGACGCCGTGAGCCCACGCCGCCGCGACCGCCACGGGAGGGGACCTCGAGGCCCCCTCGCCTGGCCGACCGTCCCCGTGATGGCCAGCCGCCGCGAGCGCTTCGACGACCTCGTCCTCGACGCCGCGGACCGGCTGCGACCCCATCTGGGGAACCGGTACGCGGGAACGGAGTTCGCGGTGCAGGAGGTCCCCCCGACCGACCCCGCACCGTGGGACGAGCAGGTCGCCCCGCTCGGTCGGCTGCTGCGGGCCACCGCCGCGCGCACCGACCGCGTCGTCGTCTACCGGCGCCCCGTCGAGGCCCGCGCCCACGACGACCTCGACCTCGCCGACATCGTGCGAGAGGTCGTCACCGAGCAGGTCGCCGCCCTGCTCGGCGTCCCGGCGCACGAGCTCGACCCGGAGGTCGACCCGGACGTCTGAGCGTCGAGCCGGTCCTCAGGGCAGCGGGAAGGCGCGGCTGACCGGCGAGGTGACCGCCGTCGGCGCGAGCGGCACCTCGGAGAGGAGCTGCTGCGCCCCGGAGCCCGAGGTGGACACGACGCCGCCGCGCAGCGCGCCCGACCCGTCCGTGCGCTCGACCCAGACCGACTCGGCCCCGGCGAGATCGACGTCGGCCGAGCGGTCGGACAGCAGCGAGACCGTGCGGGTCCGCGCCTCGCCGCCGACGACGACGGTCACCTCGGCCGTGCTCGCCCCGCCCGTGCTCACGAGGTGCAGGGTGCGGCCCACGCCCGGCGTCGGCGGCAGCGCCAGGCCGGCGACCTCGTCGACGACCGGGCCGGACACCGCCCAGCCGATGTCGCCCGCGCCCTTCGGGTCGCCGACCCGGCTCATCACGCCCGCCACGACGGGGACGTCCGCGCGGACGACGACGGCGTAGGTGCCCGCCGGCACCGACGGCAGCGGCAGCTCGGCCACACCCTCGGCGCCCACGGTGAGGACGGTGTCGGCGGTCGTCGTCACGGGTCCGTCGCGTCCGAGGAGGGTCACGCTCGCGACCGCCTCGTCGCCGCCCGGGGCGACGACGCGCAGGGTCGCCCGGTCCCCGAGCAGCGCCGCGGGCACGACCTGCACGGTCGCGGGATCGGCCGCCGGGACGGTGGTCTCGGCGCCGAGGGGCGTCGTGCCGTCGACCCACGTGTCGGAGAGGAAGGCGGTGAGGCCGCCGCCGTCGGCGGCGACGTGCACCGCGGGGGTCTTCTCGTCCGCCGCGACCGCGTCGAGCAGGAGCGTCGTCCGCCCGCCGGGCGGCACCGTCTCGGTCCGGGCGGGGCCGACCGGCCCGTCGGCGCCGTGGACGGTGACGTCGGCGGTCACGGGGTTGCCCCCCGGGTTGGCGAGGACGAGCCGCTCGAGGCGTCCGGGGCCGTCGCCGCCGCCGAGCAGCCACAGGTCCGTCGCGGCGCTCCGGCACGGGGTGGTCACGAGGCCCCGCAGGTCGGCCGACCCGCTCGACCACTCCTGGGTCGCGGCGACCGCCGGGGCGAGGGCGCCCTGCGCCCGCAGGGCGACCGGTCCCGTCCGGGGCAGGTCGCCGGTGCCCGTCGCGGGGCGGGCGGACAGGGTGACCAGCGGGACCGACCCCGCGCTCGCACGGGCGTTCCCGGAGCCGGTCGCCGGCACCGGGAGGAGGTCGGCCGGGCCGGCGACCGCGGTGACCCGACCACCGGTGCGGACGTCGTCGACCCCGGCGACGCCGGTCAGCTCGGGGCCGGGGCACATCGCGTCGGTGCTCGTGGCGAGGCTCGTCGGGGCGACCGGCGCCTCGGTGACCCCCGTCGCCGCGGCGAGGTCGAGCGTGTCCGGTCGGGCGGTGGCCGCCCAGACGGCGCCGGTCGCGACGCCGGCGGCGAGGAGGACGCGCGCGACGCCCGGGAGAGCGGGGCGCACGACGGACAGGCGGCTCATCGCTCCGCCACCCGGCTCTCGCGGCGGCCGAAGGGCACGGCGAGGAAGGCGAGCACGGCGACCGCGAGCAGCTGCCCGAGGTGCCACCAGCGCTGGGGGTCGGTGAGGGTGATGGTCAGCTCCCCCCGGCCGGTCGGCAGGGCGTAGGTGGGTGTCGGCTCGCCGTCGACGGCGCCGAGGACGCGACCGTCGACCTCGACGACCGCGTGCTCGGCCCATCCGGCCGGCTCGGCGACGACGAGGCGGCTGCCCTTCGGGGCGTCGAGCGTCGTCACGGTCGCCCCGTGGGCGCCCGTGGTGACGACGAGGCGGACGTCGTCGGGGGTCTCCATCCGCAGCCGCGGCGGGGCGACGAGGGCCTCGGAGTCGGCCCCGGAGGGGCTGAGCCGCCACAGCTCCCAGCCCGCCCGCGGCGAGATCCGCTGCAGGCCGTCGGTGGCGTCGAGGCGGCGCACGACCTCCGGGACCTGCTCGCCCCGGACGGCGAGGAGGTCGGCCGCGGTGTCGCGAACGAGGGCCTCGCTGCCGGGGACGGCCCCGAGGAGGGCGGTGACGTCGCCGGCGACGGCGGCGTCGGCGGAGGAGGGGACGGGCAGGCCGCGCACGAGCGTGGCGTCCTCCCGACCGACGAAGCGGTAGCCGGCTCCGCGGTCCCCCGGGACGACGAAGAGCGACCGGGTCGCGAACGCTCCCTCGGACTGGTCGACGGCCACCGCGGGACGCGGGTCGCTCCACGGCGCGAGGAGCCGCCCGAGGCCACCGACGACGACCCCGCCGGCGAGCACCGCGACGGTCGCCACGCCCGCGCCGAGGACGGTCCAGGACCCGACGCGGCGGGCCCCGCGCAGGCCGCGCAGGGGCAGGCCGTCGAGGCCGCGGACGAGCGCGAGGACGAGGACGAGCACGAGGGGCAGCAGCAGCGTCCCGGCCCACGGCGTGATGGGCTGGCCGGCGGCCGGCAGGCCGGCGGGCACGGTCCCCAGCCGGACGCGCGGCGCGGCGAGCGCCGCGGCGAGCAGGAGCGGGACGAGCAGCGCGAGCGTCGTGGCGCCGCCCCGGCGGCGGCGTCCGGCCCCGAGCGCGAGCACCGCGACCGCGACGAAGGGAGCGGCCGTCCACCACAGGGGTGCGCCGGCGCCACCGGCGTCGAGGAGGGCGGTGCGCCACGCGGGCAGCGGCTCGCCGCCCCACGCCGCGAGGCCGGAGCCCGCGACGACGGCCGGCCACGACACCGCGCCGGCCTGCGCCAGCCACGGCGCGAGCACCGCGGAGGGGACGAGGGCCGTGACGAGGGAGGCGGTGCGCGACCCCCGGCGCACGAGCGCGAGGACGAGCGCGACGAGCACCCCGAGCGCGGCGAGCACGGGTGCGAAGGCGCCGAGGACGACGAGCGCGAGCGCCGTCGCGAAGGCGCTCGTGGCGGTGGCGCGCCGCGCGCCGAGCAGGGCGAGCCCGCCGGCGACCGCCGGGAGGAGGACGAGGGCGACCGCCGCGCCGAGCCGGCCCTGGGCCACGCCCGCCGCGGCCGGACCCGACGTGGCCCAGGCGAGCGCGCCGAGGGTCCGCAGCCAGCGCCGGGAGGTGACCGGGCGCAGCATCAGGTAGGCGGACAGGGCCCCGAGGGGCATCGCGAGGAGCAGGACGAGACCGACGACGAGCCCGGCCGGCGAGGCGGGGACGGGGACCATCGGCAGGTGCGCGACGAGCCACGCGGGCCCCGCGAGGAGCGCCGCGGCCGGGCCGGCCAGGTCGGGGCCGCCGAGGCCGCTGCCGCTCCAGCCGTCGCGCCACGCGTGCCACAGGCCGGCGGCGCTCGCGCGGGCGCCGACGAGCTCCCCGCCGGCGAGGCCGGAGCCGAGGCCGGTGACGACACCGAGGCCGAGGGTGCGGCCGGCCGCGACCGTGACGGCGAGCGCCGCGAGGACGGCGACGATCGCGGGGTGGCGGACGACGCGGACGAGCCACGAGCGGGGGTTGAGGTCGGCCGCCGCGTCGCCGATCGGTGCCTGCGGGGGCAGGAGCGCGTGGTGCACGCTGTCGCCCCACGAGGTGAGGACGGCCCGGCGCGGCTCGAAGACCGCCGTGAGGTCACGGCGCCGCACGGCCGCGCGGTGGCGGGTGCGCCACTTCGAGCGCAGGCCGCGCACCGGGTCGAGGGAGGTGAGGGCCCCGAGCTCGGCCCACGCGCTGCGCGGACGCTTGAGGAGGAGCAGCCCGAGCGCCGCGACGACGGAGGTGAGGGCCACCCAGACGACGAGGACCGGCGACCACCACCAGGGCGCGCGGGCCAGCGCCACGCGGCGCGCGGCCCGGCGCCGCGCCGCGGTGGAGGCGGTGGCGACGGCGACACCCGGGGCGGAGCGCATCCGGGAGGAGGGGACGACGACGACGCGGCGCCCGCTCAGCTGGGCGCGCCAGCCGAGGTCGAGGTCGGCCCCGACGTCGCCGAAGGAGGTCTCCCACCCGCGCAGGTCGACGAGGAGGGCCCGCTCGACGAGGGAGCCGGCGAACGGGACCGCGAGGACGTCGCTCGTCGTGTCGTACTGGCCCTGGTCGGGCTCGCCGGGCAGCGGGCGCGCCAGCAGCCGCCCGCCGCGGGTCGTGCGGATGGACAGGGCGCGCAGGCGGTGCGGCGCCTCGGCGTCGACGTGCTTGGGCCCGACGATGCCGGTGGACGGCGAGCGGCGCCAGGCGTCGACGAGGCGGACGAGGGCGGCCGGCTCCGGCGTGGACCCCACCGGCAGCAGCCACAGCAGGTGGGAGTGGTCGCCGAGCGTGTCGAGCACGGCCCGGTGCACGGCCCGACGGACCGGCGCCCGGCCGTCCGCCGCGACGACG
This sequence comes from Phycicoccus mangrovi, assembly GCF_018729305.1. Lineage (NCBI taxonomy): Bacteria > Bacillati > Actinomycetota > Actinomycetes > Micrococcales > Intrasporangiaceae > Phycicoccus > Phycicoccus mangrovi. The sequence continues at coordinate 309,478 of NZ_JAHHWP010000011.1, forward strand.
CGCACGGCGACGTCGTGGCGCCCGCGCAGCTTCTCGACGAGCGAGGAGACGGTGACGTCGCCGACGCCGTCCGGGTCGGGGACGGCCGCGCCACCGGTGCGGTCGACGACGAGGAGGTCGTCCGGACGCTGGGTCTGCGCGAGGACGGCGTCGAGGAGGCGGGCGAGACCGGAGGGGTCCCGGTGGGTCACGACGACGGCCGTGACGACGGGGCGCACCGCGCCGGCGGCGGCCGGGGCGGTGTCCACGGGACGGGGTGGGGCGAGCGTCATCCGAGCGGGGCCTGCGACGAGGGGAGACCCCTCGTCAGACGGCGCGCTTCTTCAGCTTGCGGCGCTCGCGCTCGGACAGCCCGCCCCAGATGCCGAAGCGCTCGTCGTTGCCGAGCGCGTACTCGAGGCACTCGGAGCGCACCTCGCACGAGACACAGACCTTCTTGGCCTCGCGGGTGGAGCCGCCCTTCTCGGGGAAGAACGCCTCGGGGTCGGTCTGGGCGCAGAGCGACCGCTCCTGCCAGGACAGGGCCCCCTCCTCCGGCTCCGGTGAGCCGAGCATCCCCTCGACCAGAAAGAGCTCGTGCATGATGCTTCCTCCTCGACCTCGACCCGTGCACCCCGGCCGGTCACCCCGGAGTACATGCATGGAATTACACGCGTGTCATGCCACGCACGTCAAGCCAAACGGTGTTATCGAGTGGATTTCCCGCGATCCGCTGCCTGTGGTACGGGAGTGACGACGTGACGCCCGCGGGACGACCGCGCCCGCCCGAGGGCACGACCGGACGTGGTCCGCCGCCGATCCGGCGGCGCCGGGCTGAGAGACTGGCGCCCATGCGCATCACGGCTCTCGCCGGTGGCGTCGGCGGGGCCCGGTTCGTCCGGGGCCTGCGGCACCACCTCGACACCACCCCCGGCCTCGAGGACACCGAGGTCACCGTCGTCGCCAACACCGGGGACGACATCACCCTCTTCGGGCTGCGGGTCTCCCCCGACGTCGACACCCTCCTCTACACGCTCGGCGGCGGCATCGACGAGGCGCAGGGATGGGGCCGGGCCGACGAGAGCCACCGCGTCCAGTCCGAGCTCGCCGCCTACGGCGCGCAGCCACAGTGGTTCGCGCTCGGCGACCGCGACTTCGGGACGCACGTCGTCCGCTCGCAGTGGCTCGGCCAGGGCCTGAGCCTGTCCGAGGTCACCGCGCGCCTCGCCACCCGCTGGGGCCTGCCCGAGCAGCGCATCACGCTCCTGCCGATGACCGACACCCCGGTGGAGACGCACGTCGTCGTCGACGACGGTGCCGGGGAGCGCGCGATCCACTTCCAGGAGTGGTGGGTCCGCCACCAGGCGTCGGTGCCGGCGCGCCGCTTCGTCGTCGCGGGGCTGGACCGCGCCGCGGCCGCACCGGGGGTCCTCGACGCCATCCGGCAGGCCGACGTCGTGCTCCTGCCACCGAGCAACCCCGTGGTGTCCATCGGGATCGTCCTCGGCGTGCCCGGTGTGCGGGACGCCCTGCGCGGCACCACCGCCCCCGTCGTCGGCGTCTCGCCGCTGATCTCGGGGCGCCCGGTGCGCGGGCACGCCGACGCGTGCCTCGAGACCATCGGCGTCCCGGCCACCGCCGCGGCCGTCGGCGGCCTCTACGAGGACTTCCTCGACGCCTGGCTCGTGGACCCCGCCGACGCCGACACCACGCTGGCGCGCGCGCGGGTCGAGGTCTTCGACGGACCCCTCCTCATGTCCGACGTCGACGCGACGGCGCGCATCGCGGCGCACGCGCTGCGGCTCGCCTCCTCGGTCACGGCGTGAGCGACGGGGCCGTCGAGGTCCACCCGCTCGCCGGGCTGCCCGAGGTCCGGGCGGGTGACGACCTCGCCTCGCTGTTGCTGGCGGCGCTCGCGGCGTCCGGTCTGGCGCTGGCGGACGGCGACTGCCTCGTCGTCTCGAGCAAGGTCGTCTCCAAGGCCGCCGGTCTCACGTGGCCCGGTGAGCGGACGGACGCCGTCGCCGCGCACACCCGGCGGGTGGTCGCCGAGCGGGCCGGGGCCACCGGGGTGACCCGGGTCGTCGAGGCCGTGGCCGGGCCGGTCATGGCGGCGGCCGGGGTCGACGCCTCGAACACCGGCCCGACCGGCGCGGTCCTGCTGCTCCCGGAGCGCCCGGACGCGGAGGCGGCCCGCCTGCGCGACGCGCTGCTCGCGGCGACCGGTGAGAGCCTCCCCCAGCGCTCCCTGGGGATCGTGCTGTCCGACACCGCCGGCCGTCCGTGGCGCGCCGGCCAGACCGACTTCGCGCTCGGCGCGGCCGGGCTCGCCGTCCTCGACGACCTGCGCGGCGGGGTCGACCACGACGGCCGACCGCTCGCCGTCACCGCCCGCGCCGTGGCCGACGAGGTCGCCGCGGCCGCCGACCTCGTCAAGGGCAAGGCCGACGGCGTGCCCGCGGCGCTCGTGCGGGGCCTGCCGGCGTCGTGGTTCGCTGCGTCCGCCGACGGCGCCGCCGCGCTCGTCCGCACCGGCCCCGGCGACTGGTTCGCCCTCGGCCACGTCGAGGCCGTGCGGGCCGCGCTGGGGGTCGCCCCCGGGTCGCGGGAGTCGACGGACGTCGGCCTGCGGTCCGTCGCACCGGAGCCGCTCGCCGACCGGGTGGGCCGCGTCGTGGCGCTCGCGCTCGTCGACGTCGAGGACGGCTCGGCCGACGTCGACGTGACCGGCGAGGACGCCGAGCTCGTCCTCGCGGCCCCCGACCCCTACGACCTCGGGCGGCTGGTCACCCGCGCGCAGGTCGCCGCGGCGAGCGAGGACCTGCACGCCGAGGTCGTCGCCCGCGGCCCGGCCTCGACCACCCTGCGCCTGACCTGACGCACCCCCGGGCGCCCGCGTCGACCGGAGACGCCTCGAGAGCAGGAGACACGCAGGGGACCCGGGCCCGACGCCTGCGTGTTCCCTCCCCTCGACGTCCGGGACGACGCGCCTGCGCGGGCCGGCTCAGCGGCCGCGGGTCGGGAGGTGCGTCGGCAGCGTCATCCGCGGCCCGCGCCGCGGCCGGTGGTGGCCGCCGAGCTCGAGGAGGCGCTGGACCCGGTAGCGGTGCCCGCGCCACGGCTCGAGCAGCTCGGCGAGGGCGTCGTCGTCCTGCGGGGTACCGGTCAGCGCCCACGTCATGTCCTTGGCCACGTGGTAGTCGCCGAAGCTCACCTCGTCGGGCAGCCCGAGCGCCCGCTGGGCGACCTCCGCCCACGTCCACCGGCCGATGCCCGGCAGCGCCGTGATGCGGGCCCGCGCCGCCTCGACCGGCATCCCGACGCACTCCTCGAGCCGCCCGGCGTAGCGGACCGCGGCCGCCACCGTCCGCGAGCGCTGCGGGTCGACGCCGGCGGCCAGCCACTCCCACGAGGGCACGGACGCCCAGCCCGCCGGGGTGGGGGCGACGGCGAGGCCGAGCTCCTCCCCCGGGCCGGGCGCGGGCTCGCCGAAGCGGCGGACGAGCCGGCGGTACCCCGCGAAGGCCTCCTTGCCGGTGACCTTCTGCTCGATGACCGACGGCACGAGGTTCTGGACGACCAGGCCGGAGCGGGGCACGCGCCAGCCGGGGCGGCGCCTCCACTCCTGCGCGACGAGCGGGTGGAGCGAGGCGTCGAAGCCCGAGGCGTCGTCGTCCTCGCCGAGCAGCGCCGGCACCTGCTCGAGCATCCAGTCCGTGCCGCTCCCCCACGCCCGCGCGGTCACCTCGTCGGACGCGCCGCCGGGGGCGGTGAGCCGCAGGGTGACCGGGCCGTCGGGGGTGCGCCAGGCGAACCACCAGCCGCCGTCGTCGCGACGGCTCGTGGGGTCGCCGGCGCCGCGCCGGAAGATGCCGACGACCGCACCGAGCGGCACCGGCCGTGCGGTGCGCACGACCCGGAGCACGCCCTCGGCGGACATCAGCCCACGTGGCGCGGCGCCACGCGCAGCGGGGGCCCCGCGGGCCGCGCGGCGCCCTTGAAGGCCGCCCAGACGTACGTGGGGACCAGCGGCAGGGCGGCCGCGAGGACGGGCTCGGGGACGCGGGCGGCCCACCCGGGCACGTTGTCGCCGGCGGAGAAGGCGGCGGGGTCGGCGAGGACCGGCAGCGTGTAGTCCCACACGTCGTAGGCCGCGAAGAGGCGGCGCAGCCCGGCCGGCGAGTAGTAGTGCTCGTAGTACGTCTCGCCCTTGCCGGTCAGGCGCATGTAGCGGTCGGCGGCGCGCTGCGGCAGCCACGAGAGGAACGGCAGCCGGTGGTGCGGCTCGACGACCTGCCAGCGGTGCCCGACGCCGAGGTAGAGCAGCCCCCCGGGCCGCAGGACGCGGTGGATGTCGGCGACGACCGCCTCGGGGTCGACGACGTGCTCGTAGATGTGGTTGAGGACGACGACGTCGACCGAGCCGTCGTCGAAGGGCAGGTCCTCGCCCCGGGCCACGCGGAAGTCGACGCGCTCGCCGAAGCGGGCGCGCGCCTTCTCGAGGCCCGGCTCGTCGATGTCGACGCCGCTCGTCGTGGCGCCGGCCAGCGCGAGCTCGTCGGCGATGAAGCCCGCCGAGCAGCCGACGTCGACGGCGCGCAGGCCCGCGAGCGTGTCGACGCCGAGGGCGTGCCGGACGACGGCGATCAGCTTGGCCGCCTTCTGGCGGCGCGCCTGCTCGTCGAGCATCTTCGCCATGGACTCCGAGTAGGCGAGCTGCTCCTCGCGCTCCGGTCGCTCGCTCATCCCGCAGATCCTAGGAGGTGGTGCCGACGCCCCCACGCCCAGCCGCCGCCCGCGACGAGGAGGTCGGCCACGATGGCGAGGAAGCGCGCGACGACGACGACCGCCGTCGCGGCCGACAGGGGCATGAAGGTGACGAGGAGGAGGGCGAGCACACCGTCGCGCACCCCGACCCCAGCCGGGACGAGCACGGACAGCTGGCCGGCGGCCGACGCGAGGGCGAAGCCGCAGACCCCGGCGACGGCGAGGTCGGTGAGGGAGGCAGCGGGCTGGAGGGAGCGGACGAGCACGGCGACGCCGAGGCCGGCCGACACCCACGCCCCCGTGAACCACGCAGCCGTCGCGAGGACGGCGCGGCCCCCGAGCTCGTGGTCGAGCGGCTCGCGGCGCAGCACGCGCAGGCCGAGCGCGACCATCGCGTTGAGCAGACGCGGCCAGAACAGCACGGCGCCGACGACGACCGCGGCGACGACGACCCACGCCGTGACCGGCGAGCTGCCGCGCGCGAGCAGGCGCGGCAGGGCGACCACCCCGAGGAGGCTGCCGCAGAGGATGGCCAGCCCGATGGACAGCAGGCCGGTGACGGCCATCCGCCGGCGCGGCACACCGAGCTTGGTCCCCATCTCGGCCTGGGCGAGGACCGTCCACACCGACCCGGGCACGTACTTGCCGAGCTGGCCGACGAAGAAGACGCTGGCGGCTGGAGCGAGCGGCAGCCGCGTCCCGAGGTCGGCAAGGAGGATGCGCCAGCCGACGAGCGTGCACAGGGGCGCCCCGAGCGTGAGGACGAGCGCCAGGACCACGGCGGGCGGGCTCATCCGGCCGAGCTCGCGCGAGACCTCGTCCCAGCTGCCGGCCAGCGCCCAGACGACCGCGGCGAGGACGAGGACGAGCAGCCCGTAGCGGACGACGACGAGGACCCGGGCGCGGTTCACCGGCTCACTTCCGCCGGAAGGTCAGGCGCAGCACCGCGTAGGCCGGGGCTCCGTTGTCGCCGAACGCGACCCGCGCGTCGCGCATCTGCGAGAGGACCTCGCCGTCGGCGTCGCCGACGAGGGCCAGGCCGAGGTCGTCGGCGCGCGCGACGATGCCGCGGACGTCGGCCGCGCGCACCGCGAAGTCGGGGTCGTCGTCGCCGATGGGCAGCGTGAGCAGCAGCAGCCCGCCGGAGCGCAGCGACCACGACGCCTGACCGACGACGTGCTGGACGTCGTCGGCGGTGCAGCCCCCGGGGTGCAGGCGGGCCACGACGTCGAGGCTCGCGGTGTCGACGTCGAGTGCCTCGACCGCTGCGCGCCGCCCGGTCAGCTCGAGCTCGACCGGGGCGAAGCCGAGCGCCCGTGCCCAGCGCGAGAACGGGCTCGTCGACCCCGACTCGTCGACGATGACGGCGGTGCGCGAGCGGTCGTCGAGGACGCGCACGAGCGAGGCGACCGCGCCCAGCGCGGCCCACGCGGCGACCGGGTCCTTGGCGCGCGGCAGCCCGAGCTCGCGGGCCACCTCGGCGGCCCGGACGGCGTCGGCGTCGACGGCGAGCAGGTCGGTGGCGCGGACGTCCTCGGGGATGTCGAGCGGCCCGATCGTCAGGACCGGCTGCCGGCGGGCGCGCAGGCCTGCGACGACGGCCTTGGCCCGGGCGACCGGCCCGACGGGGACGACCGTTGGCTCGGGCTCGTCGACGGGCACGGCCGGCGGCGCGGCGAGCGCCTCGAGGGCGCCGACGTAGTGCGCCCAGGGGCCGGACAGGTCGGGTTCGCGGACGGCGTCGGCGAGACGGTCGGCGGTGCCCGGCTCGGCGAGCGTGCGCAACGCGGCGACGAGCGCCTCGCGGTCGGCCGGCGGCACGAGGAGCCCGTCGACCCCGTCGCGCACCTGCGCCGGGAAGGTGCCGACGCTCGTCGCGAGCACCGGCCGGCCGTGGCGGCGGGCGAGGAGGACGTTCTGCGAGGCCGTCGCCGACCGGTAGGGCAGCACGACGACGTCGTGACGGGCCATCAGGCCGGCGATGCGGTCGGCCGGCACGTAGCCGCCGTGGACCTCGACGCGGCCGCGCAGCCGGGGGTCGGCCGCGAGCTCGCGCACCCGGCGGCCGGCATCCCCCCAGAGCTCGCCGGCGACGGTGAGCGTCGGGCCGTCGACCTCGCGCAGGGCCTCCAGGAGCAGGTCGATGCCCTTGTAGTCGCGGACGATGCCGAGCGAGAGCAGGCGGACGGGGCCGTCGTGGTCCGGGCGGGGCTCGGGCGGACCGCCGGGCAGGTGCGGCGGCAGGTCGACCTCGCGGACGCGGGGTGCGCCGAGCTCGGCCGCGAGGGCCGCCTGCGCGTCGGAGTGCACGAGCACGGCGTCGGCGCGGCGCAGGAGGGAGCCGACGAGGGGCCGGTCCCCCGGCCCCGGCTCGTGCGGCAGGACGTTGTGCGCGACGACGACGACGCGCGGGCCACGACCGCCCCCGGCGCCCGCGGCGCGCAGGAGGGCGAGGTGGGCCGGCACGACCGCCGGCACGACGTGGACGACGACGACGACGTCGACGTCGCGCAGCCGGCGCCCGGCGCGCAGCCACGTGTCGGGGCGGGCCCACGACAGGACGCGCAGCGTCCGCGGGAAGGGCTCGACGTCCGGGGCGCCGCCGGGGACGGCCTGCTCCCCCGGGTAGAGGAGGGCCGGGTAGAGGTGGCTCCACGACACGAGGGTGACCTCGTGGCCGGCGTCCGCGAGCTCGTGGGCGAGGCTCGTCGTGTGCGCCGCGACACCGCCCTTGAACGGGTGCGTCGGCCCGACGAGGGCGACCCGCAGCGCGCTGTCCGACACCTCAGACACCGTCGCGCGAGCGCACGACGAGGTCGGAGAGCAGGGCCAGGGAGGCGATCATGATGCCGCTGACGACGAGCAGCACCGTGCTCGCCGGGAAGTAGAACGGGTGGCGCACCATGTCGACGACGGCCTTGACGAGACCGAGCGCCACCATCCACAGGGCCGGCGGCATGAGGACCTTGAGCGGGTCGAAGTACATGACCATCCGCAGCACCTGGAGGATGTAGCGGTAGGCGTCGCCGACGAAGTGGAACTTGCTGACGCCGGCGCGCTTGGCGTAGGTCGTCTCGACGTACTTGATGTCGTGCTGGTTGGACAGGAACGCGATGGTGATCGTCGTGACGCACGAGAAGCCGGCCGGCAGCAGGCGGAGGTAGGGCAGCGAGACCTCGCGGCGGAACGCGCGCAGGCCCGAGTTGAGGTCGGGGATGCGGGTCTTGGTCAGCCACTCGGCGATCTTGCGGATGAGCCACTTCGCGGGCACGCGGGCCCACTTGTGCGTGCCCTCCTCGGTCGTGCGCGCGCCGACGACCTGGTCGTAGGTGAGGTCGTCGCGCAGGATCCGCACGAGCTCGGGGATGCGCTCGTTCTCGTAGGTCATGTCGGCGTCGGTCCACACGACGATCTCGCCGCGGGCCTGCTGCGTGCCGATGCGCCGCGCGGTGCCGGAGCCACCGTTGCGCCGGAAGGGCAGGACGCGGATGTGGGGGTAGCGCCGCTGGGCCCCGCGCAGCACCTCGAGGGTGTCGTCGGTGCTCGCGTCGTCGATGCAGAGGATCTCGTAGGTGTGCTCGGAGTCCTCGAGCACGGCGGAGATGCGGTCGATCTCCTTGAGGACGTGCGCACCCTCGTTGTAGCAGGGCAGGACGACCGTGACGTACGGCGCCGGGCCGGGGCCGTCGGGCCCGTCCTCGATGACGTAGCCGCCGCTGGTCCGGGTGGCCCGGCCGCCGGTCGCGGGGTCGTTGCTGCGGCCGGCCATCTCACCGGTGCGGACGTCGATCTGCTCGGTGGGGGCCGCGTGGAGGACGTCGTGGGTGGGGTCGCCCTCGGGCGCCGCGGGGTGCTCGTTCATCGCCCGCGAGCCTACCGGCGCGGCGCGCCTGCGTTCGTCCCGGCGCTCCCGGGGGTCCACCGCGACCTCGCCCGGCCGCCCTCGCACCGCCTGGCCGCCTCGACCCCGCCTCGCCGCCCTCACCTCGCCCCGCCGCCCTGCCATGACGCCCCGGCACGCCGAGACCACCCCGGCACGGCGGGGTCAGGCGCCGTCGATGAGGCGCGCGACCGCCTTCTCGATCGCCGCCTGCCGCTTGGCGTCGTCCGGGTAGGAGCGCCGCAGCGTCCCCGCGATCGTCACGCCGTCCTCGTACTGGTCGATGACGCGCGGGTCGATGTAGGACTTGCGGGCGATCGTCGGGGTGTTGCCGAGGTAGGCCGACACCTCCTCGACGGCGGCCTTGACGGCGCGCCGGCGGGAGGCGGCGGTGTCACCCTTCTCCGGCGACTCGGCGAGCGCGACCGCGGCGAGCACGGTCGCGTGCCAGGTGCGGAAGTCCTTGGCCGTCAGGTCCTCGGCGACCATCGTCGAGATGTACTCGTTGACCGCCGACGCCTGCAGGTCGGCCCACTTCGCCTCGCCGCGGTAGGCGAGCAGCCGCTTGGAGCCGCCGCGCCGCTTGCGCATGTAGTTGAGCGACTCGATGACCTGCGGGTCGCTGACCGAGATCGAGTGCTCGATGCCGGACTTCCCGACGAAGCTGAAGACGAGGTCCGAGCCCCGGCGACGGACGTGCCGGCGCTCGAGCGTGGTCAGCCCGAACGAGCCGTTGGCGTCGGTGTAGGCGTCCGAGCCGATGCGGAAGTAGCCGAGGTCGAGCAGGCGCGTGGCCGTCGCCGCGGCGCGTGCGAGGGGCATCCCCTCCGCGGCGAGGTCGCCGACGATCGACTCGCGCGCCTTGGCCAGCCGGGTGCCGGCGACCTTGACGCGGTCGAACTTCAGCTCGTCGCGGGCCGTGCGCCAGTCCGGGTGGTAGAGGTACTGGCGCCGACCGGCGGCGTCCGTCCCGACCGCCTGGATGTGGCCGTTCTCGCGGGGGCAGATCCACACGTCCTGCCACGCGGGCGGGATGGCGAGGGCCCGGATGCGCTCGACGGACTCCTTGGGCAGCGACTCCCCCGCGGCGTCGCGGTAGGAGAAGCCCTTGCCCGCCCGCTTGCGCGTCCACCCCGCCGACCGCGGGGACACCCGCCGCAACCTCGCCATGGCGCGACCCTACCCACGCGAGGCCGGCCGTACGCGTGTGACCTGCGAGGACGCGGCCGCGCTCAGCCGAGGACCCGCAGGAGGAGCACGAGGGCGCACCCCACGGCGGCGCACGCGGGCAGGAGCAGCATCGCGACGAGCCGCCCGCTGCGGTCCGCCGCCGCGTCGGCCGCACCGCCTCCGGGGGGTGCCACCCGGTCCGGAGCCGCGCGGCCGGCCACGAGCGCACCGGCCGCGAGGACGACGAGCCCGACGGCGAGCACGACGACCGCGGGGACGCGGACCAGCTCGCCGGGGAGCAGCAGGAGGACGGCCGCCCCGACCGCCACGAGCACCGGCGCGAGCACGACCCCGACCCACCGGCGCTCCACGAGGAGCCGCAGCAGCGGGGCTCCGGGGGCGAGGAGCCCCGCGAGGAGGGCGCCGAGGACGAGCGCGAGCAGGAGGCCACCCGCGGTCACGGCCACGCCGGCGCCGTCGAGGAGGGCGCCGAGGGCCAGCGGCACCAGCACGACACCGAGCAGGCCGAGGACCGCCATGAGGACCGTGTCGCCGTCGACCCCGGCCGACGTCCCCCCGGAGGGTGCGAGGGAGCGGGCGTAGCCGCGCGGGTCTCCGAACGCCTCACGGACCGCCTCGCCGGACTCCCGCAGGTGCGTGTCGACGACGACGAGGTGGTCGCCGATCGTCTCGCCCGGGACGCCCAGCAGGCGCAGCTCGACGACGAAGGCGTCGACCCACGCGGGGTCCGCCGCGGGGGCGAGCTCGCGGGGGTGGCGGGTGGACGGGGTCTCGCTCATCGGGGGGTCCTCTCGGAGGCGGTGGTCGGGGACAGCACGAGGCCGGTGGTGCGGCAGAAGGCATCCCATCGCTCGCCCTGCTCGGCGAGGTGGCGGCGACCGGTGGCGGTGAGGCGGAAGACCTTGCGCCCGGGGCCGGCACTGCCCGGCTCCCACTCGCCCTGGACCCATCCGGCGTCCTGCAGCCGCCCGAGCAGCGGGTAGAGCGTGCCGCCGCGGACCTTGCCGAGGCCGCGCTCGGCGAGTCGCTGCGCCACCGCGTAGCCGTGGGCGGGCGAGTCCTCGAGCACCCCGAGGACCGCGAGGCCCAGCACGGCCCGCAGCCACTCGGTGGGCCACTCCTCCGTCGTCATGGCTACATCGTGGCACTACCTAGATGGTCTGTCTACCTATCTCGGCCGGCGATCTGGCGGACGCCGGCCGGCCGGGTCCGTCCCCCCGGTTCGTCCACGAGACCCCGGCTCCGAACCGGGGTCTCGTGGACATGTCGGGGTCACCCCGAAAAGGGGAGGCGGGTGGGGTCGTTTTGGCCGACGTCGCACCCGTGTGGAACCGTTGCCCCCATGTCCGGCCTCTCGACCGACGCCGTCGCCGACCTCCTGCGCGAGGTCGCCGCGGAGGTCATCACGCCCCGGTTCCGCTCGCTCGGTGAGGGCGAGGTGATGGAGAAGAACCCCGGCGACCTCGTCACCGTCGCCGACCGCGAGGCCGAGGTGGTCATCTCCGCGCGCCTGCGCGAGGCCTACCCCGACGCCGTCGTCCTCGGCGAGGAGGCCTTCGCCGCCGACCACGCGCTGATGGACCGCTACCTCGGGGCCGAGCACGCCTTCACCGTCGACCCGGTCGACGGCACGAAGAACTTCGTCCACGGCTCCCCCGACCACGCGGTCATGGTCGCCGAGACGATCGGCGGCGAGACCGTCCGGGCGTGGATCCACCAGCCCGAGCACGGCCGGACCTGGGTCGCCGAGAAGGGGGCCGGCACGTTCCGCGACGGCGAGCGCATGACCTGCACGCCCGTCCCCGAGGACCGCGACCCGCAGGGCGTCACCTCGATGTGGAGCCTGCGAGACCACGCGTTCGACGGCCTGCCGAAGATGCGGCTGTCGTGGGTGTGCTGCGGCGTCGACTACACCCGGCTCGTCGAGGGCGCGACCGACTACATCGTCTACTCGCGCTCCAACCCGTGGGACCACGCCCCCGGCACGCTGCTCGTCACCGAGGCCGGCGGCTCGGTGGTCCACCCCGACGGCACCCCGTACGGCCCGCGCTCGCTCCTCCCCGGCCTCGTGGTCGCCGTCGACCCGCACACCTGCGGCGCGGTGCGGCGCCGGGCCGCGGAGCACTTCACCCGCTGACCCACCGCCGCCGGCCGCGGCCGGTGACGAGCGGTCAGCGCAGGGGCACCTCGGCGACCGACACGCGAACGCCGCCGAGGTCGGTGCGTCGCGGCGGGCGGTCGAGCGCGTGCTCCTCCTCGGGGAAGCGCAGGTCCGCCACCGAGCGCGGGGTGAGACCGAGCTCCTCGATGGCCTCCGGGCCGTCGGCCGCGAGCAGGACGAGCCGGTGCCCGCTCGACGACGCGCCGCGCGCGAGCTGCTCGACGAGGACCCCGAGGCGCTGCGGGTCCTGGCGCACCGGGGTCGACGCGACGAAGAACGGCCGGCCGCACATCCCGCGCACGGTCTGCGGCCACTCCGAGGAGGCGCGGCCGTCGATGCCGAGCACGACGTCGTCGGGAGCGAGCGCCGCGCACACGCGGTCGGCCGCCTCGAGCGACCCGCGCTCGACCCCGACCCCACGGAACGGCCACGTCGCGAGCACCGCCGGCACCCCGAGCGCGAGGACCGTCACGACCGCCACCAGCGGTGTCCCCCAGGCGCGCCCGGATGACACCAGCCGACGCGACGCCCACGCCGCCGCCACGGTGACGAGGACGACGACGAACGGGAGCGCGACGAGCAGCCGCCGGTCGGCCCACGGGTGGTCCGGGGTGATGCCGGGGCGCAGCAGCGTGAGGACGGTCGAGCCGGCGGCCACGACGAGCACGGGCGCCCACGGCGCGAGCCGCCCCTCGCCGAGCGCGCGCAGCGCCCGGCGCAGCAGGACCGCCAGCGCGACGAGCGCGACGACGAGCGCGGCCCAGCCGACGTACCAGGAGAGCCAGTCGACGGTGTGCTCGGCGTAGGTGCGACCCCCGTCGACCGGCAGGCCCTGGCGGCGCTGCATCCCGGCGACGTAGCGGGCTCCGGGGTCGTTGGGGTCCTGGCGCACGGTCATCCACCACGGGCGGGTCCACAGGCCGACGCCGACGACGACGGTCAGCGCGCCGACGACGTCCGGCAGCCGGCGGACGGCCCCGCCCGGCAGCCGGCGCCCGCGCCGCCACAGCGCCAGGCCGCCGAGCGAGGCGGCGAGGACGACGACGGCGATGGCGGCGAGCGGCAGCAGGCTGGCGTGGATGTCGCCGAGGTAGCGGTACGAGAGCAGCAGCGCGAGCCCCCACGCGACCACGCTCGAGGCGACGAGCCCGACGGACACCGGCCGCACCCAGCGCTGACCGAGGGCGGCGCCGACGGCGAGGAAGGGGACGAGCAGGAGCACCTCGCGCAGCGCGTCGACACGGGCGAGCCCGGTCCCCCCGACGAGGACGCCGGCGACGAGCGCGAGCCGGCGCACGCCCGGCCCGTCGCGCCCGACGGCGAGCGTGAGGGCCAGCAGCCCGCCGACGAGGGTGAGCAGGGCCAGCTGCTCCGAGTAGGTCCCCCGCGCGACGTTGAGGACGGGGAAGAGCACCGCGGTCGGACCAGCCGCCGCCACGCCCCACCACGGCCCGGCCAGGTGCGCGGCGAACAGCCCGAGGGCGAGCAGCACCAGCCCCATGACGACCGCCGGCAGGACCTGGGCGGCCGGCGGCCCCCCGGCCCAGACGCCGTACCCGTAGACGACGGCGGGCGCCATGAGGAACTGCGGCTGCACGGCGGGGTCCTGCGCCGACCCGACCTGGTAGAAGGCGGCGCTGGCGACGGTCACCTCACCGTCCTCGAGGGCGCGGGGGCCGCCGATGACCGACGTGTCGACGGGGACGACCCGCTCCCCCGTCGCGGCCAGGCTGATCGCCGCCTGGAGGTTGCTCGCGGCGTCGCGCCGGGGCAGCACGTGCTCGGAGTGGGTGACGCCGGCGTACACCGCGAAGCCGACGACCAGCGCGACGAGCGCCACGGCCGGCCCGACCCCCGTCCGCACCCCCGGCAGGCCGCGCACCGCGACCCACGCGCCGACGGCGGCGAGCACGGCCACGAGCCAGCCGACCCACGGCGTCCACACCCCCACCGCGGCCGCGAGCCCGCCGAGCGACGTCACGAGGACCACCCAGAGGCCGGCGGCCAGGGCTCCCCGGGTCAGCAGGCGGCCGGGCTCCGGGGCGGGGTCGGTCATGGGCCATGAGCCTAGACCGCGTCCCCGTTGCTACCGTGCGGGCGATGGCCCACGACCCGACCCCCGCCGCGCTGCTCGCCCGCCTCGTCGCGAGCGACCCCGGCCGCCCGCGCATCACGGTCTACGACGACACGGACGGCCCGACCCACGGCGAGCGCATCGAGCTCTCCGCACGGGTCCTCGCCAACTGGGTCGCCAAGGCGGCCAACCTGCTCCAGGACGAGCTCGACGCGTCGCCGGGGACGGCGGTGCGGCTCGCGTTGCCGCCGCACTGGCGCACCCTGTACTGGGCGCTCGCCGCGTGGTCGGTCGGGGCGTGCGTGGTGACGTCGGACGCCCCGGGCCCGGTCGACGTCGTCGTGACGGACGACCCGGCCGGCGTGGCGGACCTCGACGACGCCGACCACGTGGTCGTCGTCACCCTCGCCGCGCTCGCGCGGGCCGCCTCCGTCGAGGTGCCCCCGGGCGCGGTCGACGAGGCGCGCGAGATCGCCACGCACGGTGACGTGTTCGAGCCGCGGGAGGACCCGGAGCCCGGCGCGGACGGCCTGCGGACGGCGGCCGGCCTCCACGCCCTCGACGCGCTCGTGCCCGCCGCCGGGACGGCCGGGCGGCTGCACACGGCCACCTCCGACACGGAGGCCTTCCTGCGCCTCGCCCTGGAGGCGTTCGCGGCCGACGGCTCGCTCGTGCTGACCCGCGGCACACCCGGCGACGACGTGCTCGCGGCGCGCCTCGACAGCGAGGGCGTGACCGAGCGCCGGTGACCGTCGGCCGACGAGCCGGTCGGAGCGGCGGCGCCGGGTCGTCGCCGCGCGGCGGCCCGAGGGACCACCGCGCGGCGACGGCTCAGCGCATCCGGGCCTCGACGGCCTTCCAGGTGAGGGTCGCGACGACCCCGGTCTGCGCGAGGTGCGCCGACTTCTGGGCCGAGCGGACGGCCGCCTCCGTCTTCGGGCCGAAGGACCCGTCGGCGGTGATGCGCAACGCCTTCTGCAGCGCCGTGACGGAGCTGCCGTGCGCACCCCGGCGGAGCACGGTGTTCCAGTAGCGCAGCAGCGGGTGCTCGGCGCGCTCCACGGCGTCCCAGGTCCGGCGGTCGACGACCCCGGTGGCCGACAGCTTCGCCGACCGCTGGAACGAGACCACCCGTGCCTGGGTGGCGGGGCCGAAGCGACCGTCGGTCGCGAGGCCCCCGAGGGCCTTCTGGAGGGCGCGGACGGCGGACCCGCTCGACCCCTTGCGCAGGGTGGTGCCCTTGTAGGCGGTCAGCTCGGTCGTCGGCGTCGACGAGGTCGGCGCGCTCGACGGTGGCCGGGTGGTCACGGGGGCGGTGCTGCCGCTCCCCCCGCCGGCGGAGCCCCCGGCGAGGACCTTCCAGTCCTTCGCGTCGACGACCCCGTCGACCGCGAGGCCCTTGGACTTCTGCCAGGCCTTGACGCGCGCCAGGGTCTTCGGCCCGAAGGAGCCGTCGACGGTCAGGCCGCCGATCGCCTTCTGCATCGCCTTGACCGCCTCACCGCGCGACCACAGCCGCAGGGTGATCTTGGCGTACTTGTCGAGCGGCGAGGTCGAGGGGGCCGGCGCCGTGCCGCCCGACCCGCCGGCCGGCGCGCCGATCAACGCGTTCCAGACGCGGCTGTCGACGATCCCGTTCTGCGTCAGGCCCTTCTGCTTCTGGTACGCGAGCACACGGGCCTCCGTGGCGGGACCGAACGAGCCGTCGACCGTCAGGCCGCCGATCGCCTTCTGCAGGACCTCGACGGCGATGCCGCGCGAGCCCTTCCGCAGGGTGACGTTGACGTAGTCCTTCGGGTCGCGCGAGGTCGGCTGGACACCGCCGGGAGGGCCCGTCAGGTAGGTGGTCACGGCCTTGCCGGTCCACCACGACGTGGTCTTGACCGCGCCGTCCCACGTGAAGGACAGGTGGATGTGGTCCGTGTGCGGCGAGGACCCGGTGTAGGCCTGCCAGCCGCGGTCGGGGGCCCAGGCCTTCCAGATCCGCTTGTTCCAGATGATGTAGTTGATGCCGAAGCGGCGGGCCATCGCCCCCGAGCGGCCCTCGGAGTCGGCCTGCGCGAGCCAGCGGGTGACGGCGTTGCCGAGGGCGAGGTCGTTCGCGTTCTTCGCGTTGAGCATCCAGTCGAGCGCGCGGCCCTCGCCGTGCTCCTGGTCGCACGCGCGCAGCACGCCGTAGACGTGGGCGCCGTAGGTGGCGTTGAGGAGCTTGGCGAAGGCGACCGGGCCGGGCTGGTCCTCGGTGAGGCAGAGGGTCCCCGGCTGGTAGGGCGGTGCGACGTCGAGGGCGCTCGGGAGCGGCTTCGACGGCTTGGGGTAGGGAAAGGTCGCGGCCTGGGCCGAGCCCGCGACGAGCGGGAAGGCGATGACCGACGCCGAGAGGGCGCCCAGGGCGCGGGCGGGCAGGCGCCGGGGCGCCACGGAGTCGTGGTTGGGCAGGGACACGCAGAGGCTCCATCCGGAGTACGGGCGCCCGGGGCAGGGGGCCGGGCGCACTCGGCGATCCGTGGTCCCGGATGTCACATCCGTCACCACCGGATCACCGGGCACATCTGTTCTCTCATCGGGCACGGGCGTGCCGCAAGCGATTCCGTCGAATTACACGCGTGTACTTGCCCTGGTAAAGGCCCGAACGGCCGATGCCGGGGACGCCGTTCATGCGTCCCCGGCGGCGTCGAGGACGCGGGTGGAGACCGACACCGTCCCACCGAGCCCGACGACCCGCTCCAGGCCGGCCATCGCCTGCAGGGCCGCCGCGCTCGACGGCGGGAGGTCGGTGCTGCGCGTGAGGACGATCGGCTGCCCCAGCGAGCCGGCGGTGAGCGCATCGGTCAGCGCCCGGTCCTCGCCGCTCGCGAGCGACACCCGCGTGACCGCGCCCAGGCGCGGCAGGTAGTAGGCGGCGACGGCGGCCGCGACCTCGTACCGGTCCGCACCGTCGAGGCGACGCACGGAGGAGAGGCGCGCCCGCAGCGCGGTCTCGACGCCGGCCCCCACCGAGGGGGTGCCGCCGACGATCCGCGCGGCGTCCAGGCCGAGGTCGCCCAGCGTGCTCACGACGGGGTCCGGGAGCCGGTCCTGGCGCGTGAGGAGGATGGGCTCGCCCACCGCGCCGGCAGGTCCGCCGGCGCCGAGCGCGTCGGCGAGCGCCCATCCCGAGGCGACGACCACCGCGGCGACGGGGCGCTCGGCGGCGACCCGGCGGGCCACCGCCGCCGACACCTCGTAGCGGTCGCGCCCGCCGAGGCGGGTCACCGAGAGACCCCGGGCCCGCAGCTCGGTGACGACGGCGTCGTCGACCGTGGGCGCGCCCCCGACGACGACGGCCCGGGTCAGGGAGCCGGCCCGACGCGCGAGCTCGGCGCGGGTCTGCGTCGGCAGCTTGCCCTGCTGGGTGAGGAGGAGCGGCGCCCCGAGGGCCTGGGCGAGCGGTCCGGCGACGGCGGCGTCGGCGCGCCCGGCGTCCTCGCCGCTGGCGATGACGACCGTGCTCGCGCCCTGGTCGTGGGTCGCCGCGACGGCCTGCGCCACGGCGTAGCGGTTGCTGCCGTCGATGCGCTCGGTGGGACGGGCGACGTAGCTCGAGTAGAGCCCGAGCCTGGCCTGCAACGAGGCCCCGCTGATGCTCGCCCGCGCACCACCGGTCGAGGTCGCGGTCGCCGTGTGGACGGCGCCCGAGGCGTCCCGGGAGGACAGGTCCAGCGAGGCCACGTCGGGCAGGCCGAAGGCGGACGCCAGCGTCGAGGTGGAGGGCCGCGAGACCCACGCCCGGCGCGGGTTGCTCGAGCGCAGGCTCCAGTGGTCGTCGACGCTGCGCAGGTACGGCACGGCCGAGGACCAGACGTCCTCGCTGTTCTGGGTGCGTCCGCCGGTCGAGGACGCGTAGAACGCCTGGATGACCGCGCCCTGGTAGGTGACGACGTAGCCCCGCGTGCCGGAGCCCGCCGCGCGCACCGCAGCCTGCCAGCTCTTCCAGTAGGGCAGGTCCGCCGACCCGGGGTAGCCCCCGAAGACCTGGCTCTGCACCGTGTCGTAGACGTGGCAGGCGCACGCGCTGCGCACCCCGCCCCGGATCGCGCTGAGGGCGTACCCGCGGGCCGCGGCGGCCTGCGCCTCGAGCGCGGCGGTCGGCCACGACCACGGCACCTCGCGGATGTAGTCGAGGTACTGGTCGTGCAGGCGCATCCGGCCGACGACCTCGAGCGTCGAGCCGCCCGGCGTGCGGCTCACCGCGACACTGCCGTCGCGGTAGCGCGCCCCGCCGGTCGAGAGCAACGTCCTCGTGTCGTCCCAGTACACGGCCGCCGTGGTGCCCGAGGCCGTCGTGGCGGGGCTGCACCCCGGGCAGGTGACCTTGACGCCGGAGCCGGAGGCCGTGACGGTCGCGGTGGTGCCGGCGGGCGCGGTGAGCGCGGTCCCGCCGGAGACGACGGTGAGGGTCCCCCCGCCCGCCGAGAGCGCGGACGTCGAGAAGGTCGTCGACGAGGTCTGGTGCTGCAGGTTGACGAGGACCTGGGCGGAGTCGTCGACCACCGTGTAGTCGGTCCCCGTGTAGTAGTGCCGGAGGATCTGCGACGCGGTGTAGCCGTCGCGGGCCATCTCCATCGCCCCGTACTGGCTCATCCCGACCCCGTGCCCCCAGCCGGCCCCCGAGAGGGTCCAGGTGCCGGCGGCGGCCGCGGTCCGGGCCTGCGCCGGCGCCGGCGACGGCGCGAGGACCGTCGGGGTCTCGCCCGACGCGGAGGGCCCCGGCCGGGCCTGGTCGGCCCCCCACGTCACCGAGCCCGCGAGCGCCGCCGGGGCGAGGGCGCCGCCGAGGGCGAGCGCGGCCGTCGCCGCGACGAGCGGCCGCAGCAGCCGGGCGCGCGTCACGGGGTCACCGCCGCGCGGAGGTAGCCGCCGGTGCGCAACGACACGGTGACCGGCGCCCCGAGCACGGTGATTGCGGTGGACGCCGGGTCCGCGCGCAGCCACGCGACGACCGAGGGGCTCGTGGCGGCCTGGCGGACGTAGAGGGTCGGGCGTCCGAGCTGACCACCCGACAACGTGTCGGCGAGCCCCGTGGTCTCGCCCGACGCGACGAGCACGTCGGCCGTCGGGACACCGGCCCCGCGGGCCCACGTCGCGATGTTCGCCGACAGGTCGTAGCGGTTCGCGCCGTCGAGGCGCCGGGCCGAGGGCAGCGCCCGCAGCACGGTGTCGGGGACGGTCACGGCGCCGCCGGCCACGACGGTCCGCCGGACCTGGAGGGTCGTCAGGGCCGTGCGGGTGGCGGCGGGGACCGTCGCGTCGACGAGCAGGATGGGACGGCCGAGGCGGGTCGCCGGGCCGGACAGCGCGAGGCCGTCGGCGAGCGCGGCCTGCCGACCGCTGGCGACGAGGACGTCCGGGGCCGCCGCGCCGCCCGTCACGGCGCGGGCGACGTTGGCCGCGACCTCGAAGCGCGTGGCGCCGCCGATCCGCGTCACCGTGGCCCCGAGCGAGGTCAGCTCGCGCACGACCGCGGACGACACCGACGGCTCGCCGCCGACGACCGTCACCTGGGTGACCTTGCGCCGGACGATCTCGGCACGGGTCGCCGAGGGCAGCTTGGTGGTGTTCGTCAGGAGCAGCACGGCGCCCTGCTTCTGCGCGAGCGGCGCGGCGACGAGCGCGTCGGCCATCGCGTTGGCCTGGCCGTTGGTCAGGACGACCTTGCGGGTCGACGGGTCCTTGGCCTTCGACGCCGCGACGGCGACGGCGAACCGGTCGGACCCCTCCAGGCGCGGGGGGCAGGCACCGGGCGGTGACCCGGTCGTCGCGGCGATGGTCACGGGCCACTCGACCGTCGAGCTCGAGGTGCTGCCGGAGCCGGCCTTCCCCGTCATCGTCACGACGTAGTCGCCGGGCAGGGCGAGGTCGCCCGAGGAGTCACGGCCGTCCCACCGGACGGAGAACCCGCCGGCGGCGCTGCGCGTGCCGCGCAGCGAGGCGACCGTGCCGGCGCAGGGGCTCGACACCGTGATGGTCCAGGTCATCGCTCCCCCGGCCCGCGCCGAGAGGTCGGCCCCGGACCCGCCGTAGGACCAGGCGGTCCGGCTGATCCGCGGCCCGTAGAGCATCGTCCCCTGGTACTGGCGGGCGAGCGTCCGCATCTGCGGGATCTTCGCGTAGAGCTGCGCGCCGGGGCACGACGTGGCGTAGACGTCGCGGTGGCCGATGACCGTCGGGTTGGTGCCGAAGCCGTCGAGCGTCGTCGTCGTCGTCGGGTCGACGTGGGCGAGGCCGAGCTTCCAGGCGATGAGCTTGGACTGGGCGGTGACGACGGCCGAGGGCACTGCGGCGGACGTGAAGTCGCCCATGACGGAGGTGCCGAAGCTCTGGCTGTTGACGCCGATCGCGTGGGCGCCGATGACCGGCTGGTCCATCCCGCCGTAGCGCCCCTCCCACGTGCGCCCGAAGCGGTCGACGAGGAAGTTGTAGCCGATGTCGCCCCAGTCGCGGCCGTTGGTGTGGAAGACGTAGATGCCGCGGATGATGCTCGGCACCTCGGACGAGGAGTAGGTGTTCGAGCCGACGGTGTGGTGGACGACGGCGGCCTTGATCTCGCCGTAGCCGAGCTTCGCGTGCCGGATGCTCTCGTCGGCGCCCCAGTCCTTGCGGGTGAGGATGGTGGGCATCGTCCCGGCGGCCGACGCGCTGCCGGCCGGGGTGGAGGTGACGGCCTCGTCGGCGGCGGTGGTCGACGCGTCGACGACGTCGAGGCGTGCCTGCGTGCCGCCCGTCGCGTCACCGACGACGCGGGCCTGGACGGCGTCCGCGGTGGAGATCCACGGGGCGGTGCCGCCGCGCTGGCCGCGCTGCTCCGGGGTGCCGGCGTCCGGCCCGTCGTCGGACTCGGCCTCGAGGGACTGCCAGGCGCCCCAGGCGCCCGCGCGCTCCTCGCGGATCTCGACCCGCGCCGTCGACGCCACCGCGCCGTCCGGCCAGGTCACCCCCACGACGTGCGCCCGGCCGCCGATCTCGACGACGCGGGACTGCGCGGCGGGCGGCGTCGCGACGGCGGAGCGCTCCTGCGCCGAGGACGTCGACGGCGCCGCGGCGGCGGTGCCGCCGGTGGGGGCCAGGCCGTAGGAGCGCAGGGCGGTGGGGACGGGCGTCGGGGCGGCGGCCGCGCCGGTCCCACCGGAGGTGAGGACGGGCACGACGGTCGCCACGGCGACGGCCACGACGAGGGACAGGGGACGCCGAAGGGCAGCAGAGGTCATGATGGGGGTCCAGAGGCAGGGGGTCGGACGCAGTCAGGGTGCCACAGGGGACCCCTGCGTTCACTGGCGTCACAGGAGATCGTGACCGAACGGCCGGGGCGGCGTCGGCGGGGGTGGTGCCGCGCACCGTCGAACCGCCCGGTCGGTGTGGCCGGGACCGCTCGTGGGGTCCCCACGACCCCGCACTAGAGTGCCCGCCATGGACAAAGTCGTCGCCACTCCTGCCGAGGCCGTGGCCGGGATCTCCGACGGGGCCACCCTCGCCGTCGGCGGGTTCGGGCTCTGCGGCATCCCGTCGGTCCTCATCGCCGAGCTGCACCGCGCCGGCACGACGGACCTCGAGGTCGTCTCCAACAACTGCGGGGTCGACGAGTGGGGTCTGGGGATCCTGCTGGCGAGCAAGCAGATCCGGCGGATGGTCTCCTCCTACGTCGGGGAAAACAAGGAGTTCGCGCGCCAGTACCTCGAGGGCGAGCTCGAGGTCGAGCTGACCCCGCAGGGCACGCTCGCCGAGCGGCTGCGCGCCGGCGGCGCCGGCATCCCGGCCTTCTTCACCCCGACCGGGGTCGGCAGCCAGGTCGCCGACGGCGGCCTGCCGTGGAAGTACGACGGGCACGGTGGCGTCGAGAAGGCCTCCCCCGCCAAGGAGGTCCGGGTCTTCGAGCGCGACGGCGAGGAGCGCGAGTACGTCCTCGAGCACGCGATCGTCGCCGACTTCGGCCTCGTTCGCGCCTGGAAGGGCGACCGGCACGGCAACCTCGTGTTCAACAAGTCCTCCCGCAACTTCAACCCGCTCGCCGCGATGGCCGGCCGCGTCACGGTCGCCGAGGTCGAGGAGCTCGTCGAGCCCGGCGAGCTCGACCCCGACGAGGTGCACCTGCCCGGCATCTACGTCCAGCGCGTCCTGCCGCTGACGCCGGAGCAGGCCGCCGACAAGCACATCGAGAAGCGCACCGTCCGCGCGACCCAGGAGGCCTGAGCCATGCCGCTGACCCGTGAGCAGATGGCCGCCCGCGCCGCCGCCGAGCTCGAGGACGGCGCCTACGTCAACCTCGGCATCGGCCTGCCGACCCTCGTGCCGAACTACGTGCCCGACGACGTCGAGATCGTCCTGCAGTCCGAGAACGGCATCCTCGGCGTCGGCGCGTACCCGGCCGAGGACGCCGTCGACCCCGACCTCATCAACGCCGGCAAGGAGACCGTCACGGTCCGCCGCGGTGCCTCGTACTTCGACTCCGCCCTGTCCTTCGGGATGATCCGCGGCGGCAAGGTCGACGCCGCCATCCTCGGCGCGATGCAGGTCTCGGCCACCGGCGACATCGCCAACTGGATGATCCCCGGCAAGATGGTCAAGGGGATGGGCGGCGCGATGGACCTCGTCCACGGCGCGAAGAAGGTCGTCGTCCTCATGGAGCACGTCGCCAAGGACGGCTCGCACAAGATCGTCGACGAGTGCTCGCTGCCGCTGACCGGCAAGCAGGTCGTCCAGCGGATCATCACCGACCTCGCCGTCATCGACGTCACGGAGGACGGCCTCGTCCTGCGCGAGCTCGCCCCGGACGTCACCGAGGAGCAGGTCCGCGAGGCCACCGGCGCCCCGCTGACGGTCGACCTGCAGCCCGCGCCGGGGAGCACCCGCTGACGGCCGCTCCCCCGCTCCGGGTCGTCGTCGGGGTCGCGACCCGGCTGCGGCCCGACGGGCTGCGCCGGCTCGGGGAGACCCTCGCCGCGCAGACCGGCCTGGACGGCGTCGAGCCGCGGCTCGTCGTCGTCGACAACGACCCCGCGGGCAGCGCCCGCGAGGTCGCCGACGCGCTGGCCGGGTCGCTCGGCTGGCCGGTCACCTACGAGGTCGAGCCCGACCCGGGCATCCCCGCGGTGCGCCGCCGCATCGTCACCCTCGCCCTCGCCGCCGACGCCGACGCGCTCGTCTTCGTCGACGACGACGAGCAGGCGCCGCCGCACTGGCTCGCGACGCTCGTCGGCCACTGGCGGCGCTCCGGCGCCGACGCCGTGACCGGACCGGTCCGTCGGCGGCTGCCGGCGGACGCCCCCGCCTGGGCCCGCTCGAGCGACCTGTTCGACCCCACGGGACGGCACACGACGGGCACCCGGATGTCGAAGGGGTACACCGGCAACGCCCTCGTCTCCCGGGCCGTGCTCGACCGGCTGGACGTGCCGTTCGACGACGCGTTCCGGCACACCGGGTCCAGCGACCTGCACTTCTTCCTCCGCGCGGTGCGCGAGGGGTTCGTCGTCGAGTGGTGCGAGGAGGCGGTCGTCGAGGAGACCATCGGCGGCGCGCGCCTCACCTGGGGCTGGTACGTGCGCCGGGCCTACCGGTCGGGCGCCGGCGACACCGTCGCCCGGCGGCTGCTCGCGCCGGGCCCGCGGACCACCCTCGAGGTGCTCGCGCGGGCGGTCCTGCGCACCGGCCACGGCGTCGTGCTGCTGCCGGTGGCCCTGGCCCGCCCGGCCCTGCGCTCGCTCGCCGTGCGCCGGGTCGCCTCCGGGGTGGGCACGCTCGCCGGCCTGCTCGGCCACAACTACGAGGAGTACCGCCGGGCCGACTCGGTCTGACCCGGCGCGGGCCGACCGAGGACCGCGAGGATCCGCGCCGTCACCGTGATGACGGGGTTGCTCCGTCGTGACGGTCTTGCATCCCCGTCACGAGCGAGGATCCGCGCCGTCACCGTGACGACGGGGCTGCTCCACGCCCGGACCCGTCGGCCGACGGCACCCGACCGGTCAGAAGGAGTCCTCGAGGCGCGAGGCCTCGTCGGCGTCCTCGTCGACGACGTAGTCGGTCAGCTGCTGGCGCACCGCCGTCGAGACCGACGGCACCCCGCCGAGGACGACGACGTGCGCCGGCCGCAGCCGCCGCAGGGCGTCGTGGACGGGCTCCGGCACCGCGTCGCGCTCGACGAGGAGCAGCGGCATGCCGCTCTGCGCGGCGACCAGCGCGCCGGTGACCGCGTCGGCCGGGGCGGCCGCGACGTAGACGAGGTCCACGTTCTCGCGGTGCCCCTCGGTCGCCGCGACGGCGACCTCCGCGGGCGACGGGCTGAGGTGGCGCCGCACGGGCACCCCGGCCGCCTCGGCGAGGACGTCGGTGACGGACGCGGCGAGGTCGGCGCGCTCGACGAGGAGGTGCACCTCGGAGGGGCGCAGCGCCCGCAGCGTGTCGAGCACCTCGGGGTCGACCCCGTCGGTGCCGACGACGAGCACGGTGCCCTCGACGGCGACCGCGCGCAGGGCGGCGGCGAGGGCCGCCGCCTCGTCGCGCGCGGGCACGACGAAGACCGGCCGGCCCGTGGGGGCCTCGTCCCGGGCCAGCGTCGCGACGACGGTCTGGCTGTCGCCGCCGGGGACGCGCCGCGTGTCCAGGCCTGCCTTCTCGAGGGCCTCGACGACGGAGTCGCCGACGCCCTGCGGGTCGCCGACGACGACGACCTCGTCGGGCGCGAGGCGACGCAGCTCGGCGAGCACGACCGGCGGGACGGACCGGCTGCGCACGAGGAGCAGCGGGGAGTTGGAGCGCACGGCCGCGGGCACGGCGGCGAGGGCGACGGCGAGGTCGGTGCCACCGGCGACGAGGACCCGCTCGGGACGCGGCTCGACGGCGCGTGCCGAGGTGGTGGCCGACACCGCGTAGCGGTCCTTGCCCGCCCAGCGCTCGACGCCGGGGACGTCCTGCTCGATCTCGATCGGGCCGATGGTCCCGCGGCGACCGGCCTCCTCGTAGGCGTCGACGACGTCGTCGACCGGACCGTCGGCGACGAGCTCGCCCCGGTCGAGCCAGATCGCGCGGTCGCACATCTCGCGGATGGTGTTCGCGGAGTGCGAGACGAGGAAGACCGTGCCGGCCTCCCCGCGCAGGTCCTCGATGCGCTGCGCGCTGCGCTCGCGGAAGGCGGCGTCACCGGTCGAGAGGGCCTCGTCGATGATGAGGACCCCCGGTCGCGCCGCCGTCGAGATGGCGAAGCGCAGCCGCGCGGCCATCCCCGACGAGTAGGTCGACATCGGCAGGTGGATCGCGTCGCCGATGTCGGCGAAGTCGGCGATCTCGTCGAACTTCGCGTCGACCTCGGCCTTGGTCAGGCCGAGGGCCTGTGCGCCGATGTAGACGTTGCGCGCGCCGGAGAGCGACTTCTCGAGGACGGCGTTGACCCCGAGCAGCGCCGGGGAGCCGTCGGCCCACACCCGGCCGCTCGTCGGCGGGATGAGCCCCGCGATGGCCCGCAGGATGGTCGACTTGCCCGAGCCGTTGCGCCCGATGATGCCGATCGACTGGCCGTGGTACGCGACGAACGACACGTCCTTGACGGCGTGCACCCGGCGGGGGGCGCGGTCGCCGCGCGCGAGCATCCCGCGCAGGCCCGGCGGGCGGTCGCCGGTGCGCGCCCGGCTGCCGAAGACGCGGTAGACGATGTCGACGTGCGAGACGACGACGGAGGGGGTGCGCTCAGCCGCGCCCATAGGTGGCCTCCCCACGCCAGAAGAAGACGAGGCCCCCGCCGAGGAGCACGACGGCCCAGATCGCCGAGGCGATCCACGGCATCAGCTCCAGCGGGGTCTCGGCGAGCAGCGACTGGCGCACGGTCTCGAGCTGCAGCGCGAAGGGCTGGTACTCGAGGACGTGACCGACCGACGGCGCCCGCGCCGTGTAGTGCGAGATCGAGAAGAAGACACCGCTCGTGTAGCGCAGGAGGCGCAGCAGGAGCGGGATGAGGTTGGCGAGGTCGCGGGAACCGTGCGTGATGCGGGCCGCGATGAGCGCGAGCCCGATGACCTGCACGAGCTGGAGCGCGACCGCGAGCGGCAGGAGGAGCCAGGTCCACGTCGGGCGCTCGCCGCTGACGAGCATGAGGACGACGAGCACCCCGAACGCCGGGAGCGCGGCCAGCACCTCCGTGACGCCGACCGACACGGGCAGGACCGCCCGGGGGAAGCGCAGGGCCCGCACGAGGCCGGTGTTGCCGGTGATCGACCGCGCACCGCTCGAGATGACCGAGCCGCTGACGCCGAAGACGATGACGCCGATCGAGAGGAAGCCGATGAAGTTGTCGACGCCCCGCCGGGTCCCGAGCAGCACCCCGAAGATGAGGAAGTAGCTGAGGATGAGCAGCATCGGGTTGAACACCGACCAGAGCCGGCCGAGCCGGTTGTTCTGGTAGCGCGCCTCCGTGCGCCCCTGGGACAGGGTCAGCACGAAGCCCCGCCGCTGCCAGAGGTCGCGGACGTAGTCCGGGAACGAGGGCCGCGCCGTGAGCAGCGTCAGCCCGTTGCTCCGCGCGAGCTCCTCGGCGTCCGCGTCGCTCAGGGCACCGGCCGACGGCGCCGGGCGGCGGGCCTCGTCAGAGGCGGTGGGCACGGTCCCTCGGCGTCACGACGCCGCGGGTGTCGAAGAAGCGCTTCGAGGCACCGGCCAGGGCGTCGACGTCGTAGCCGCGGTGGTTCTGCAGCAGGACGACGAGGTCGGCCTCGGCCACCGCCGCGTCGAGGTCGCCGGCGGCCGGGACGGTGTCGCCGAAGTGCTTCCACGCGTCGACGTGCGGGTCGTGGAAGCTGACCTTCGCGCCCTTGTCGAGCATGTGGCGGGCGACCGGCACGGCCGGCGACTCGCGCTGGTCGGCGATGTTCGGCTTGTACGTGACGCCGAGCAGGAGCACCGAGGCGCCGCGGATGGCCTTGCCGTCCTCGTTGAGGAGGTCCTGCGCGCGCTGGACGACGTACGCCGGCATCGTCGCGTTGATCTCCTGGGCCAGCTCGACGAAGCGGAACGGGTAGCCGAGCTTCGCGCGCACGTTGTAGGAGAGGTAGTTCGGGTCGATCGGGATGCAGTGGCCGCCGACGCCCGGGCCCGGGTAGAACGCCTGGAAGCCGAACGGCTTGGTCTTGGCGGCGTCGATGACGTCCCAGAGGTCGATGTCGAGGTCGTGGCAGAAGCGCGCCATCTCGTTGACGAGGGCGATGTTGATGTGGCGGTAGGTGTTCTCGAGCAGCTTGGCCGTCTCGGCCTCGCGGGTGCCCTTGGCGCGCACCACGGTGTCGACGAACTGGCCGTAGAACGCGGCGGCCTTGTCGCCGCACGCGGGGGTGAAGCCACCGACGACCTTCGGCGTGTTCTTCGCGCCGAACTTCTCGTTTCCCGGGTCGATGCGCTCGGGCGAGAAGGCGAGGTGGAAGTCCTCACCCGCGGTCATCCCGCCGGCCTCGAGGATCGGGCGGACGACCTCGTCGGTCGTGCCGGGGTAGGTCGTGGACTCGAGGATGACGAGCTTGCCGGCGGTGAGGTTGCGGGCGATCGCGTGGACCGCGCCCTCGACGGCGCCGAGGTCGGGCCCGCCGTCCTCGCCGAGCGGGGTCGGGACGCAGATGACGACCGTCTGCGCGTCGGCGATGACGTCCTCGGTCGTCGCGGCCCGGAAGCCGCCGGCGAGGATCTCGCCGAGCTCGGCGTCGCTGATGTCGTCGATGTGGGAGGTGCCCCCGTTCAGCGCGTCGACGACGCCCTGGTTGATGTCGTAGCCGCGCACGGTGAGCCCGGCGCGCACCGCCTCCTGGACGAGGGGCAGGCCCACGTAGCCAAGGCCGATGACGGTGACGTCCACGGACATGCAGATCTCCTGAGAGGTCGGGGGGAGCTCCTGGTCCAGAGCGTCCGACACTCTATCCCAGCGTCGGCGGGCCCCCGGCGCGTGGCATGATCGGGCACCATGTCACGCTCGCCGGGGACGGACCACGTCGTCCTGCTCGTCTCCAGCAACGGGGCGGGGATGGGGCACCTGACGCGGCTCCTCGCGTACGGCCGCCGCCTGCCCGACGGGCTGCGCCCCCACGTCGTCTCGCTGAGCCAGGCGGTCCCGGTCGTGGGCGGCTACGGCGTGCCGTGGGAGTACCTGCCGAGCAAGGACGCCACCGGGATGGACTCGGGCGAGTGGCGCTGGCTCTTCGCGGAGCGGATGCGCGAGGCGGTGCAGCGGCTGCGGCCCGCCGTCCTCGTCTTCGACGGCACCCATCCCTACGCCGGCCTCGACGCCGCCCTCGCCGCCTCCCCCGGCACGCGCGCCGTGTGGTCGCGCCGGGCGATGTGGAAGCCCGGGCGCAACACCCACCAGCTGGCGAAGGCCGCGTGGTTCGACGCCGTCCTCGAGCCCGGCGACCTCGCCGCCGACGCCGACCGGGGCGCCACCGTCGGCACCGACGCCCACCGGGTCGGGCCGGTCACCCTCGTCGACCCCGCCGAGTGCTCGGACCGCGCCACCGCCCGGCGCGCCCTCGGGCTGCCGGCCGAGGGTCCGCTCGCCCTCGTCTCCCTCGGCGCCGGCAACATCAACGACACGGCCGACGAGGTGGGGGCGGCGGTCCGCGCGCTCGCGGCCCGCGGGGTCGGGGTGTGCGTGACCCAGGCCGGCATCGCCGAGCAGGCCGCCGGCCGTGACGACGTGCACCTCGTGCGCCACTTCCCCATCTCCGAGCACCTCGCCGCGTTCGACGTCGCGATCGCGGCCGCCGGCTACAACTCCTTCCACGAGCACCTGCGGCTCGGGCTGCCGACCCTCTTCGTCCCCAACGACGCGACCTCGCTCGACGACCAGGTCGCCCGGGCCGAGCACGCGGCGGCGCGCGGCTGGGCGCTCTCGGCCCGCACCCTGACCGACGACCGGGGGCGGGCGGCCGTCGACACGCTGCTCGAGCGCGGCCCGTCCCTCGCCGCGGCGGCCCGCTCCGCCGACCCGGGCAACGGCGCCGGGGCGGCCGCGACGCTCGTCGCCTCCCTCGCGGAGGGGGCCCGATGAGCCCCCTCGACCGCAGCGCGGACCGGCGCCAGCGCCTCGCCGCCGCGGCCCGCCGCACCCCCGGCTTCCGCCTCGTCGGCGACCGCGTGCTGCCCCGGCTGCGCTCCAACCGCACCCTGACCGACCTCGTGTGGCGGGTCTTCGACCCCGACCACGGCCTCGGGGTCGCCCGCCGCCCGTTCCGCTCGGGCCCGGCGGCGGACCCGGACGCCGAGCTGCTGCCGGTCGTCGCCTTCGTCCTGCTCGGGGCCGACGACGACACCTTCGCGCGCGGGCTCGACGCGGTCTGCGCCCTGCGCGACGAGACCGGCGCCTTCCGTCCCGTGCTCGTCGTGGACCGGCCCGACCTCGCAGCCGTGCGCGGCCGTGGCGTGGTCGTCGACCACGTCGTGCCGGCCGCGGGCTGGTGGGGCGACCCCGCGGAGCACGAGGCCTACGTCGGGCGCCGGCTCGTCTCGGTCGTCGACGGCTTCCGGACGTGGCACCTCGTGCACCTCGCCCCCGACGGGAGCGTCCCCGCGGCCGACGCCCGTCTGCTCCGCGCGGTCCGCCCCGCCCTGGAGTCCGGGCGCACGGCGGGACGCTTCCGGTGACGGGCCCCCTGCACGCGGGCTGGTTCGCCGCGGCCACCGACCCCCTCGTGCGCGTGCTCGTCCTGCACCGCCCCGACGGCGAGCCGGCGCCCCTCGACCCGGGCGCCACCTCCGTGGGGGTCCGGACGCAGGCGCTGGAGCCCCCCGCCGACGCGCTGCCCGCCCTGCGCGAGGGCCGGGTCCGGGCGGCGTCGCTCGTCGCGGCCCGCGGCCGCCCCGCGGTGGCCCGGGTCGTCCACGACCTCAAGCGCTCCGCCGACCTGCGTCGGGCGGTGACCGGTGGCGTCGACCTCGTCGTCTCGTCCGACCCCCTCCTCGACGCGGCCCTCGACGGCGTCCCGGCCGTGCTCCACGGCCTCCCGCTCGTCCGCTCGACCGACGTGCCGGCCCTGCGGAGCCTCCTCGCCGACCTGACGACGTGGGCCGAGCGGCTCGAGGCGGTCGCCGAGGCCGGCTCCGACCCGCTCGCCGTGCCCGACGACGAGCTCGCGCCGCCCCGGCTTGCGCCGGTCCCGGGCGCCCCGACGACGCTCCTCGTCGCCGACCTCACCCGGCGGCTCGCCGGGCGCTCGCGGACGCTCGGGGGGCGGGCGGCCCGGCTCGCCGGCCGGATCCTGCGGCCCGACGGGGGTGCGG
This sequence comes from Phycicoccus mangrovi, assembly GCF_018729305.1. Taxonomy (NCBI): domain Bacteria; kingdom Bacillati; phylum Actinomycetota; class Actinomycetes; order Micrococcales; family Intrasporangiaceae; genus Phycicoccus; species Phycicoccus mangrovi. Next base: position 339,808 of record NZ_JAHHWP010000011.1, read on the forward strand.
CCCTCGCGTCCGGCCTCGCCGCCCAGGAGGCCGCCGCCGGCCTCGTCCTCGACCCCGACCCCGGGGCGACCGACCTCGACCGGCTCTCGGCCGTGGCCCGCGGCACGCTCGAGGCCGCCGACGCGGCCCTCGCCGCCGGTCGCGGGCAGCTCGCCCTCGCGCTGCTGTCCGACGCCCTGCTCCTGCTCTTCCACCGCGAGCTGCACGCGGACGGCGACGGCTCACCGCTCGTCGACACCCCCGAGCGGTTCCTCGCCGACCTCGTCGCGAGCACGACCTTCCGCGCCGTGACCTCCGGGGGACGGGGGGCGCTGGCGCGCGAGCGGACGCAGGAGCAGCGGGCCGCGCAGGACCGGGCGCCCGTCGCGGTGGTCACAGGCGCCTACGGCACCTTCCACCCCGAGGTCGTCGCCGCCCTCGAGACCGTGGGCGGCCTCGAGGTCGACGTCGTCGACCTCGCCCGCCGGCAGACCTTCTCGGCCAAGCCGCTCACCCCGGACGCCCTCGCGGCCCTCACCCTCCTGCGCCGCTGGCCGGCGGGGCCCGGGGTGCCTGACCGCCGGCAACTGCGCCGCACCGAGACCGACCTCCTGCGCGACCTCGCGGCCGTCGGCGACGAGCACCGGGCGGTCTTCTCGGACTGGGCCGACAAGTCGACCGCGTTCCTCAGCCACGCGCTCCCCCCGGGGCCGCGGCTGTCGATGCGCATCCACCGCGTCGACGCCTTCGACCCGTGGTTCGTCCTCACCGACTGGACCCGGGTCGCCGAGGTCGTCGTCGTCAGCCCCGCCTTCCGCGACCTGGTCCGCGCCCTCCTCGCGGTCCTCGGCCACGACGTGCCGGTCCGGGTGGTCCCCAGCTTCGGCAGCATCGAGGGGCTCGCCCGACCGAAGACGCCCGGGGCCCGCACGCGCCTCGGCCTCATCGGCTGGAGCCGTCGACCGAAGGACCCCCTGTGGGCCTTCGACCTGCTCGAGCGCTGCCCCGGCTACACCCTCGTGTGCGTCGGCGCCCCACCGACCGGCGCCGCCGTCCCCACCGTGGCGGGTCGCGCGTACCACGCCGAGGTCGACCGCCGGCTGGCCGAGCTCGGCGACCGGGTCGAGGTCGTCGGCTGGACCGACGACGTCCCCGCCGTCCTGCAGGGCATCGGCGTCATCCTCAGCACCAGCCGCAGCGAGGGCTGCCACCGCGGGCTCATCGAGGGAGCCGGCTCAGGCGCGGTGCCCGTCGTGCGCGACTGGCCGCTGCTCGCGAGCCGTGGGGGCCCGCACGGCCTCGTCGACGACGCGTGGGTCGTGACCACCGTGGAGCAAGCGGCTGAGAGACTGGTCGCCGTGACCCACCCCGACACCTGGCCCGCGGCGGTCACCGCGACCGCCGCCCGCGCGGCCGACCTCTTCGACGGCTCGGACGCCGACGCGACGTACGTGGAGGTCGTCCTCGGGAGCACGCCGTGACGACGACGCAGTCCCGTCCCGCCCCGTCGCCCGCCGCCACCCCCCGCCGCTGGCGCGGTGACGTCGAGGGCCTGCGCGCCGTCGCGGTCGGGCTCGTCCTCGCCTACCACGCGGGCCTGGGCCCCTCGGGCGGCTTCATCGGCGTCGACGTGTTCTTCGTCGTCTCGGGCTTCGTCATCACCACCCAGGTGGTCCGCGAGGTCGAGCGAAGCGGCCGGCTCTCGCTCGTCGGGTTCTACGCCCGGCGCGCCAAGCGGCTGCTGCCGGCAGCGGGCCTCGTCCTGCTCACGACGGCCGTCCTCACGTGGTTCCTCGCGCCGCGCACGCAACGGGGCACCTTCGGCCTCGACATCGCGGGGGCCGCGGGCTACGTCGTCAACTGGGTCTTCGCGGGCCGCTCGGTCGACTACCTCGCCGAGGACCTCGAACCCTCCCCCGTCCTGCACTTCTGGTCGCTGGCGGTCGAGGAGCAGTTCTACATCGTCTGGCCGCTGGCCATCATCCTCGTGCTCCTCCTGCGCCGGCGCTTCGGCTGGAGCAGCACCCGCCTCGCCCTCGCCGTCGGGCTCGGGCTGCTCATCATCCTGCCGACCTTCGTCTGGTCGCTCGTCCTCACCGCCGAGGACCCCGCCCGCGCGTTCTTCGTCACGACGACCCGCCTCTGGGAGATGGGCCTGGGCGCCTTCGTCGCCCTCGGCGCCAACCGGTGGGCCCGGCTGCCGGAGCGGCTCGCCGCGGTCCTGGGCTGGGTCGGGCTCGCCGCGCTGGCCCTGGCCGCCCTCACCTACGACGGCACGCTCGCCTGGCCGGGCTACGCCGCGGTGCTGCCGACCCTCGCCACCGCCGTGGTCATCGTCGCCGGCTTCCGGGCGCACCGCACCGGCCCGGAGGTCCTCCTCGGCACCCGGCCGCTGCGCTGGGTCGGCGGCCTGTCCTACTCCCTGTACCTGTGGCACTGGCCGGTGCTGCGGGCGTTCGAGTGGGTGCTCGGGCCGCTCTCCGCGGTGACCGGCACGCTCGCCGTCCTCGTGTCGTTCGTCCCCGCCTACCTCTCGTTCCGCTTCGTCGAGAACCCGCTGCGCCGCCACCCGTGGCTCGGCGAGCACCCGCGCCGGGCCCTCGGCGTCGGCGCCGCGATCTCGGTGGCCGGCCTCGTCGTCGGCCTCGGGATGTGGGCCGCCACGAGCTCGCAGGCCGACGACCGCGGGGCCCGCACCGACGCCGGGTTCACCTCGCTGACGACGCCGCCCGGCCGTGACTCCTACGACGCCGAGCCGTTCTTCAGCACCCTCACGCCGACCGCGCAGGGGGCGACGGCCGACGTCCCGTCGCTCTACGCGCAGGGCTGCCAGACCGAGGTCGAGGTGAGCACCCCCAAGCCCTGCACCGCCGGCGACCCGAAGGGCTCGCTGTCGGTCGCCGTCGTCGGCGACTCCAAGGTCGCCCAGTGGGTCCCCGCCGTCGACGCCATCGGGCAGGAGCGCGGCTGGAAGGTCACGAGCTGGACGAAGAGCTCGTGCCCCTTCGTCGACGCCACCGTGCCCTACCAGGACGCGCCGTACGACGCGTGCCGCACCTGGGGCCAGGAGGTGCTGAAGCGCCTCACCGGGCCGGACAAGCCGGACGTCGTCATCACCTCGTCGGTCTACAGCACGGCCTACGACGCCTCCGGCACCGCGACGCCGGACGCCTACCGCGCCGGCCTGGTCGCCACGTGGACGGCCCTCGAGGACGCCGGTGTCCGCGTGGTCGCGCTGTCCAACACCCCGAACCCGCCGAGCGACCTCACCCCGGTCTACGAGTGCGTCGCCCAGCACCCCGACGACCGGGCGGCCTGCTCGTGGCCCTACGAGCAGAGCCCCGGCAGCGCGGCGCTCGAGGCCGCCGCGAAGAGCAGCGGCGCCTCGTGGGTCGACATGGACCCCTGGGTCTGCCCCGGTGGCGAGTGCGCGGGCATCTACCGCAACGTCCTGACCTACCGCCAGGGCTCGCACATCACCGGCACCTTCGTGCGCATCCTCCAGGCCCCCCTCGAGGAGCGGCTCGCGGCGGTCGTCGACCGCCCCTAGCGGCCCGTCGCGGCGACGGGCACCGGGCGGTGCACGACCGTCACCGCCCCGAAGAGCCGTCGGGCGACGGTCAGCGCGTCGTCGACGACGAGCGGGTCGACGTCGCTCGCCACGAGGTCGGCGAGCAGGTCGGACGCCGCCGCCGGCGGGTCCGGCTCGACGAGCTCGACCCGGAGCGGCTCCAGCGCGAGGGTCGTGGTCGGCCCGACGGCGAGCAGCCGCGGGTCGGCGACGACGAGGCGCTCGACGTCGACCGCCTCGTCGGGGCTGACGGCGGCGGCGAGGGTCCCGTCGGTGACGAGGTCGAACCACGAGTCGTGCATCTCGGCCCGCCCGCCCCGGCGGTGGGGGGCCTCGACGTGCCAGACCCCCACCGAGCGGCCGTCCCGTGCCGCGGCGAGCGCCTCGCGGACGACCTCGGCGCGCACGGCGACCCGGGCGGCGTCGAGCGTCAGCGCATCGGTCGGCGGCACCCGGCGACCCGGCTCGACCACGCCGTCGACGACGTCGTCGACGGGCAGCGACAGGTCGGCCATGACGACCAGGTCGAGCCGCCGGCGCCCGGCGGCCACCTCGAAGGCCGTCGGGACCCGCAGGGGCAGTCCCTCCCCCGCGTCGACGTGCAGCCCGTCGGCCCCCGCGGCCCGGTGCCAGGAGCGGAACAGCCCCTTGAAGGCCAGCCGCTGCGGCGTCGTCCACTGGTAGGAGAAGTCGCCGCGCGACAGCGACCCCGAGCGCAGCCGCGTGACGGCGAGCACCGTGCCGGTGTCGACGACGGCCCCGCCGGTCGCGGTGATGCGCTCGGCGTACTCGGAGTCGGCGCCCCGGCGGATGGGCAGGAAGTCACCCAGGGCGTCGACCGCGCTGCGGCGCAGCATGAGCGAGCTCGCGTTGGCGCGCACCGGCCGGTAGCCGAGCCACTGGTGGCTGAGGTCCTCCCGGGCGCGCAGCGCGTCGCTGCGGCTCGCCCCGACGGTGGGCGACTCGGCGAGCGCGGCCACCTGGTCGGCGATGCGGCAGGGGTGCGACCAGTCGTCGCTGTCCTGGAACGTGATCGCCGTGCCCCGGGCGAGCCGGAACGCGGCGTTGCGGCCGAGGTAGCTGCCGCCGTTGCGCTCCATCCGCACGACGCGCACCCGCTCGTCCATCGCGCCGACCTCGGCGTAGAGGTCGTCGAAGTCCGGACCGGAGGCGTCGTCGACGACGAGCACCTCGAGGTCGGCCCAGGTCTGCTCGAGGATCGAGCGCACGGCGACGCGCATCCCGGGCGCGTCCGGTCGCCAGCTGGGGACGATGACGGTGACGAGCTCGCCCGAGACCGAGGCGGGCCGGTGGCCTGCGGCGGTGAGCCGGTCGAAGGGGGCGACCCCGGTGCGGTCGGACGCCACCCCGACGACGACGTCGGGATGGTGGCCGAAGACCATCCGGCCGAGCGCGGCGCCCCAGCGGCGCTCCTCCTCCGAGGACCCCGGAGCACCGGCGTCCCACGCGGCGGGGCGGGCGAGGTCGAGCGCGAGACCGTCCCGGACGACCGCGGGCGCGCGTCGCCACCGGGGCAGGAGGTCGGCGACGGCCGTCCGGGGCCCGGCGAGGTAGCGCGTCTGGAGGGCGAGGAGGTGGTGGACCGGCGCCAGGCGCGCGACGTCGACGGTGTGCGCGAGGTCGTCGTAGAGGTCGGCGGCGACCCGCAGCCCGGAGCCGTCGGGCTCGGCGGCCAGGGCGAGCGCGAGCGCGGCCCGCAGGGTCGGCTCGCCGTGCACCGGGGCCCCGGCGAGGACGTCGGCCCACCCGGAGGCGCCGTCCGTGGCTCGGCGGGCCAGCGCCTCGCGCACCACGACCGAACGGGTGCGGGTCGCGTACTGCGCCATCGCATCCGGTGCGCGGTCCACGGCGTCGACGAGGTGCGCCGCCGTCCAGGCACCGGGAGCCCCCGCCTCGGCGGCGGTCGTCGCGACTCCCGCGTAGAGGTGGCCCGGTGCGGAGGGCAGGAGCCCCGGCCCGGCCTCGGTGGGGCGCGGATATGCTGTCATCGCTGCTCGCGTCGCACTAGGAGTTCCATGAAGTCCCGAATCGTACAGGCCAGCCTCGTCGCCGGGGCCGGCCTCGCCGTGCTGCTCCTCGTGGGCGCGGTGCTCGGGCAGCCGTGGCTGCTGGCCCTCGTCGGGGCCGGGTTCGCCGCCGTGCTCATCGGCCTCGCCGCCGACACGAACGTGCGCGTCCGCCGCATCGAGCGGCGCCTCGACAAGGGCGCCCGCGGGGTCCCCGACGCCGCCCTCACCCCGCCCCCGGCCACGGCCGCCGACGTCGTCGGGACGGTGCGCCTCCTCCAGGCGCAGTACACCGCCCGGCTGGACCGCCTCCAGGGCACCGTCGAGCAGCTGGCCGCCGGTCACGACGGCGCCGAGCGCTCCGAGTCGTGAGCGGTCGCGGGGCCGCCACCCCGTCCGCCTCCCGGCGCACCGTCGCCCGCGACACGCTGCGCCGTGGCAACCGGGCGCCGGACAAGGTGCTGACGACCGCGCTGCGCACGCGCTCGGTCCACGCCCGCGAGGTGATCGCCGAGCACGCCTGGCCGGGCCACACGCCGGAGCAGCTGTCCGCCTGGGCCGACGGGCGGCCCGCCCGTCTCGAGCCCGGCATGGACGCCGACCTGCTCGCGCGGTACGCGATGGTCGTCGCGCTGCAGCTGCCCGGACCGGAGTCCACCGCGACGGTGCTCGCCCTCGCCGACGTCCTGGAGGCCGACCACGCGCTCGGCCGGGTGCACGAGCGCGCCGTCGAGCTCCTCGGGCAGGTCCGGCTCGCGGCGGGCGACCCGCGGGGGGCGCTGCGCCTGCTCGAGCGTCCGGAGGTCCGCGAGGACGTGCGGCTCGCGGCCCGGGCCGACGCCCTCAACCCCTTCGCCGCGACCGGCACGGGCGACGAGCGCGCGTGGGGCGCCGCCTTCGCCGAGGCCGTCGGGGGGCCGACGGCGCCCGTCCGGCTGGCCCCCGGCACCGGCACCCCCTTCGACCGGCTGACCGCCGACGCACCCGCCGTCGAGCACCCCGGCCGGGTCACGGTCCTCATGAGCACGTTCCGCCCGCGGCGCAGCGACCTGCTGACGGCGGTCCGCTCGGTCTTCGCCCAGACGTGGCGCAACCTCGAGCTGTTCGTCGTCGACGACGCCTCCGGTCCCGGCACCGCCCCGCTGCTCGACGAGGTCGAGGCCCTGGACCCCCGCGTCACCGTCGTCCGCAAGGCGGTCAACGGCGGCACCTACCGGGCCCGCAACACGGCCCTGCGGCTGATGACCGGCGACTGGTTCACCGTCGTCGACTCCGACGACTGGGTGCACCCGCAGATGGTCGAGGTCACCGTCCGCCACCTCCTGGAGAACCCCGGCCGGGTCGCCGTCCGCTCGCAGGGGGTCCGGATCGGCGAGGACCTGCGCCTGAGCCGACCCGGTTACGCACCCCGCTACCCGTCGGCGGCCTCGCTCATGGTGCCGGTGCACCCGACGCTGGCGCGCGTCGGCTTCTTCGACCCGACCCGCAAGGGCGCCGACACCGAGTACGCCCGGCGCATCGAGGCCGCCTTCGGCCAGCGCGTCCCGACCCTCCCCCACGTCATGACGTTCAACCGCACCCTCGCCGGCTCGCTCTCGGCGGAGGAGTTCTCGCGCGGATGGCGGCACGGGTCACGGCACGAGTACAAGAGCGTCTACGCCGCCTGGCACCAGGGGATCCGGACGGGGACCGAGGACCCGTGGCTGGACCCGACCGCCGCCCGCACGTTCCCGCAGCCGCAGCGCTGGAACACCCGGCCGGCCGCCGGGCCCCGCCGCTACGACGTCGTGTTCGGTGGTGACTGGCGGCGCTTCGGGGGCCCGCAGCGCTCGATGCTCGAGGAGATCCGCGCCTGCCTCGAGGGCGGGCTCACCGTCGGGGTCCTCCACCTCGAGGCGCTGCGGTTCATGTCCACCGACGACCCGCCCCTGTGCGCACCCCTCGTCGACCTCCTGCGCTCGGGGGCCGTGTCCCAGGTGCAGGTCGACGACGACGTCGACGTCGACGTGCTCGTCGTCCGCTACCCCCTCATCCTCCAGTACCCCCCGCACGCCCCGGCCGCCTTCCGGCCGCGCCGGGTGGTCGTCGTCGCCAACCAGGCGCCCCTGGAGCTCGACGGTTCCGACCAGCGCTACGTCGTGCGCGACGTCACCGAGCGGACCGAGGAGCTCTTCGGGCGGCGACCCGTGTGGTGGCCCCAGGGACCGACCGTCCGCGAGCTGCTCGAGGCGCAGGACCCGACGATCGAGCTCCTCCCGACCGACGACCTCGGGCTCATCGACGTCGACGACTGGCACGTCCGCGAGGACGGCCGCGACCCCGCCGCGGGCGGCGAGCTCGTCGTCGGCCGGTACTCGCGCGACGACGTCATCAAGTTCCCCTCGACGTGGGCCGACGTGCTCGCCGCCTACGACCTCGGCCCCGGTCACCGGGTCCGGATGATGGGCGCGCGCGCCCAGCTGAAGCGTCTCTCCGAGGCGGCGGGCAGCGGGCCGGACCGGTACCCCGCCGAGTGGGAGGTGCTACCGCACCGGGCCCTCGACACGCGCGACTTCCTCGCCGACCTCGACGTCTTCGTCTACGTCGACAACCCCGACGCGCACGAGGCCTTCGGCCGGGTGCTCCTCGAGGCGGCCGCCAGCGGCTGCGTCGTCGTCACCCACCCGAAGCACGAGCCGACGTTCGGGGCGGCGCTCGACTACGCGCTGCCGCACGAGGTCCCGGCCGTCGTGGCCCGCTACCGCGACCCGGAGGTCTTCCACGCCCGCGTGGCGCAGACCCTCGCGATGGTCCGCGCCGCGTTCGGGCACGAGCGCTTCCTCGCCGACGTGCGCGAGCTGCTCGGGCCCCCGCGCCCGCCGGCCACCGTCGACCCCGAGCCGCTGCTCGGCGCGCCGTCGTGGCTCCCGGCGGCGCACGCCGGACGCCGGGTCCTCGCGCTGCCGGTGCGCAGCGCGGCCGACGGCGAGCGCGCCGACGAGGTCGCGCTCGTCCTCGGCGACGACGCGGACGCCGGCTGCGTGGCCGCGTGGCTCCTCGCGACCGTCCGTGACACCGCCGACGCGATGCTCGACGACGTGCTCGCCTCGCGCGCAGGCGATCTCGGCGTCGTCGGGGTGCTCGTGCGCCGGGACGGCGTGGTCCTCGAGCCGGCCGGCAGCCCGGCCCCGGACGTCAGCCGTCGCCGAGCAGGCGACGCGGCCGCGAGGTGAGGAAGCCCCACCCCCACGCCCAGTGCATCGTCGCGAGCACCGGCCCGGCGAGCAGCCGGGTCCGCACCGGCTCACCGGCGGTGATCGCGACCCCGCCGACCCCGACGGCGAGGACGTAGCCCGCCGGCACGACGAGCGCCGGCCACCACGCGAGGCCCACGAGCGTCGCCACGCCCGTGCCGACGACCATCGTCGGCGCGGCGAGGTAGCGGGCGTTGAGCGTGCCGCCGTGCAGCCCGGCGACCACCCGCCGCCACCGCCCGTAGTCGCGGTACTGGCGCGCCAGCCCGCGGAACCCGGACCGCGGTCGGTAGGTGACGACGAGGTCCGGGGTGAACCACACGGTGCCCCCGGACGCCCGGATCCGGTGGTTGAGCTCCCAGTCCTGGGTCCGCGTGAAGCGCCGGTCGTAGCCCCCGACGCGCTCGAGCGCCGAGCGCCGGAAGCAGCCGAGGTAGACGGTGTCGACCTCCCCGGCCCCGCCCCCGGTGTGGAAGCGCGACGAGCCGACCCCGAGCGGGCTGCGCATCGCCGCCGCGACCGCCCGCTCGAACGCCGTGCGCCCGCGGGCGTCCATCGTGCCGCCGACGTTGTCGGCGCCGGTCTCGGCGAGCGTCGCGACGGCGGTCGCGACGTACCCGGGCGGGATCTCGGCGTGCCCGTCGACGCGGACCACGACGTCGCCGGTCGCCGCCCCGACGGCGGCGTTGAGCGCATCCGGTGTGCGGCCGGTCGGGTTGCGCACCAACCGGACCCGCTCGTCGGCCGCCGCGAGCCGCTCGGCGACCTCGTCGGTGCGGTCGCGCGACGGACCGAGCGCGAGGACCACCTCGAGCGGTCCGGCGTAGTCCTGACCGAGCACCATCCGCACGGCGTCCTCGAGGTGGCGCTCCTCGTCGAGGACGGGGACGACGACGCTGACCGACGGGGTCGCCGGGAGCGGCTGCTGGGCGGGGCGTGCGGCGGGCTCGGTGCTCATCGGGGACATCATCCCGCAGAGCACACGCTCGCGAGGTCGCCGGTGTCGGCGTCGGGGTCGGTGCCGGGGCGCTCCATCACCGCGGGGGTCGACCCCGTCGGCGTGGGCGAACTCGTGGCGGACGCGGCGGCGGACGGCCGCGGGCCGGCGGCCGTGGCCTTGGGGGACGGGCCGGCCTCGCTGCGGGCGATGGCCTTCGCGACGGTCGAGCGGACCACCTCGGGGTCGTAGTCCCACGGCTTGATGAGCGGCGGCACGAAGTTGACCGAGGTGATCTTCTCCTGCTTGGTCTTCACGGCGACGTCGGCGAGGTCGGCGAGCGCGTCCTGCGGGATGTCGGTGGTGATGAGGCCCGTCGTGCTCTGCGCGATGCTCCCGAACTTCAGGAGCAGGGTCTGCGGGTTGAGCTCCTTGACCAGGGCGCTCGTCACGCAGCGCTGCCGGGCCATCCGCTCGTAGTTCGTCGACCCGTAGCGGCTCCGGGCGTACCAAAGCGCGTGGTAGCCGTCGAGGTGCTGCTCGCCCTTCTCGATGTACCCGCTGACCGGCGCGCCGTTGCCCCCGATGGGGGTGCGGCGCTGCACGGTGACGTCGAGGCCGCCGACGGCGTTGATGATGCTCGCGAAGCCACGCAGGTCGACCATGACGGAGTACTGCACGTCGAGGCCGCTCAGGCTCTCGACCGCCTCCTTCGTCGCGAGGAGACCGGGGTCCTTCGTGCCGGGCGGGAAGAGCTCGGCGTGGTCCCGACCCCACGTGTAGAGGCCGTTGAGCAGGCAGTCGTCACCGCAGGTCCAGCCCTCGGGCATGAGCCGGGCCATCGTCGAGCCGGGGCGGAAGCGGATGTCCTCGGTCTCGCGGCTGAAGCCGAAGAGGACCGAGCGGCCGGTCGCGGCGTCGACGCTCGCGAGCTGGATGGAGTCCGGGCGCAGTCCCGTGCGCCCCTTGCCGCTGTCGCCGCCGAGGAGGAGGACGTTGTACCGGCCGTGCGCCGCGGCGGCGGCCTCGCCGGTGCCGAAGAGCGAGGTGAGCGCTCCGCGGGCCTGCCCGACGCCGACGCCGGTCCAGCCGACGAGACCGGGCACGAGCAGGAGGACGACGAGCCCGCCGAGCAGGCCCCGGCGGTCGCCCATCGGCAGCCGGTCCGGGCGGCCGAGGCGCCACGCATCGACGAAGAGCGCGGCCCAGCCGACCGCGAGGAGCACGAGCACGACCTGCGCGAGCAGGAGCAGCCACCCGCGCGTCAGGAGCCAGAGCACCGCCGGCCGGCTGACCAGGGCGAGCAGCCCGCCGAGGGCGAGCACGGCCAGGACGCCGAGCCACACGCGCAGGGCGAGCCGGCCCACGGCGCGGCGCCCGGCGACGAGCTGGGCCGTGCCGGGGAGGACGAGCGTGAGGAGGAGGAGGGTCACGGCTCGCCGCCGGTGGTGCCGACGTCCCACCCCGGTCCCGTCACCCGGCCCGCGTCGCTCACCCGACCCCCGGGTGCGCTCGAGCACGCCGGTCCCTGCCTCTCCCATAGCCGCCCAGTATTCGCGCGGGCCGGAGCCCTCCGCGCGAGGCGCGCCGGGGGCCGGGGCGCCGTTTCCCGGACCGCGGACGACGGGCGCCCGGCGGTTGCGGGCACACTAAGTGGTCGGCCCCTTCCCGAGAGGACCCGGATGTCCGACGACCACGCCCGACCGATCCCGCGCCGCCCCGCGCCCGGGAGCGGCGACGACGACGTCTACGTCGTCGACACCCGGCGCCGGCGCGGCGCGCCCTCCCCCGGCACCGCCCGGCGGTCCGGCGGGGCGCCCCCGGCCGGCGTCGCCGCCGACCCGGTGGCGTACGACGAGTACGGCCGGCCGGTCCCGGCCGGAGGCGGCGGCGGGCGGACGCCGGGCGGCCGGACGAGCCGGCCGCCGCGCGAGCCCCGTCCCCCGCGCGCTCCCCGCACGCGGCGACCCGGACGCGGTCGGCGCATCGCCTCGCTCGTCGTCCTCCTCCTCGTCGCGTGGGTCGGGTTCACGGCGTTCGCCCCGTGGCACGCCTGGTCGAGCGTCTCGCGCGTCGACGACGTCCCCTCCGGCGAGCGTCCGGCCGCGGGCGACGGCCACACGTACCTGCTCGTCGGCTCGGACAGCCGGGAAGGCCTGAGCCGCGAGGACCGCAAGAAGCTCGGCACCGGCACCGCCGAGGGCCGGCGCACCGACTCGATCATCCTCGTCCACACCCCGTCGGGCTCGGGGAAGCCGGCCCTGGTCTCGGTGCCGCGCGACAGCTTCCTGCCCATCCCCGGGCACGGGGAGAACAAGGTCAACGCCGCCTTCGCGATCGGTGGCCCGAAGCTCCTCGTCCGGACGCTCGAGCAGGCGACCGGCCTGCGCATCGACGGGTACGTCGAGATCGGCTTCGGGGGCTTCTCGACCGTCGTCGACAGCCTCGGCGGGGTCGACCTGTGCGTCCCCCGGGCCATCAAGGACGAGAAGGCGCACATCGACCTGGCCAAGGGCTGCCAGACCCTCGACGGTCCGACGGCGCTCGGGTACGTCCGCGCCCGCTACTCCGACCCCGAGGGCGACATCGGCCGGGCCAAGCGGCAGCGGCAGTTCCTCGGCGCCGTGATGAAGGAGGCCGCGACGCCCTCGACGGTCCTCGTGCCGTGGCGCTGGTGGTCCTTCACCCACGCCGCCGCCTCGAGCGTCTACGTCGGGCAGGAGACGAGCCTCCTCGACGCCTACCGGATCCTCTCGACGATGCGGAAGGTCTCCTCCGACGAGGCGCTCAGCCTCGTGGTGCCCATCGGGAACGCGAACGTCACGACGTCGGCGGGCTCCTCGGTCGTCTGGGACGCGCAGCGCTCGAAGGAGCTGTTCGGGATGCTGCGTGACGGCACCCCGCTGGAGGCCCCGCCGCCCGGCACCGACGGGAAGCCGACCGGGGGCTGACCCCCGCCCCGGTTCTCAGGATCCGTCCAGAACCGGTCGGTACACTCGCCCGGTCCCGTGCCCGCGGGACCCCGCCCACCGAGTCGGTGCCGCGGGTGGACCCCGAGCGCAGGAGGCCCCGGTGGACGGCGCGCGACCCGACGACGCCCCCGAGGGGACCCCGCAGGCCCTGCCGAGCCGCCGTGAGGTGCACGGCAGCACCCGCAGCCCGTGGGTCAAGCGCACGGTCATCGCGCTCGTCGTCGCCCTCGCGGTCGGCGGCACCGGCGTCGCGGTCGCCGCGTGGAAGCTCAACAGCAACATCACGAAGGTCGACGTCTCGGAGGCGGTCGGCACCGACCGTCCCACCCGCGCCCCCGAGGCCCGCGGGGCGGTCAACCTCCTGCTCCTCGGCTCCGACAACCGCACGGGCGAGGGCAACGACACCTACGGCAAGGTCGTCGACGACCCGGGCCAGCACTCCGACACCAACCTCCTCGTGCACCTGTCGGCCGACCGCACGTGGGCGACCGTCGTCTCCATCCCCCGCGACTCGATGACCAAGGCCCCGCCGGAGTGCTCCAAGAGCGCGCCGAAGGACCAGTGGGTCATGCGGCAGTGGAACCACAACTACAAGATCGGCGGCACCGGCTGCCTCATCCGGACGCTCGAGGGCAACACCGGCGTGCTCGTCGACCACTACGCCGTCGTCGACTTCCGCGGCTTCAAGTCGATGGTCGACGCGCTCGACGGCGTCGAGGTCTGCACCACCGAGTCGATCGACGACCCGAACTCGCACCTCAGGCTGACGCCGGGCAAGCACACCCTCGACGGCGAGCAGGCGCTCGCGTACGTCCGCACCCGCAAGTCCGTCGGCGACGGCTCGGACCTCGGCCGGATCAAGCGCCAGCAGGCGTTCCTCTCCTCGGTCGCCCAAGAGGCGACCTCGAGCAAGCTGCTCTTCCAGCCGACGCACCTCTACTCGTTCCTCAGCGCGGCGACCAGGTCGCTGACGACCGACCCCGAGTTCGGCCTCGGCACGATGAAGGACCTCGCCGAGAGCATCCGCGGCATCGGGCTGAAGAACATCGAGTTCATCACCGTGCCCAACGAGGTCTACCCCAACGACCCCAACCGCGTGCAGTGGCAGGACTCGGCCGACCTCATCTGGGAGTCGATCCGCGAGGACCACCCGGTCAACGAGACGCCGACGAAGGGCGCGAACCCGTCGCCGTCCGCGTCGCCGCTCACCGTCTCCCCCGACGAGATCACCGTCCAGGTGCTCAACGGCGCCGGCACCTCCGGGCTCGCGAGCCAGGACGCCGCCATCCTCGAGGCGCAGGGCTTCACCGTCTCGGGCACGGGCAACGCACCGGACGCACGCACCGGCACGCTCGTCGAGTACTCGACGGGCCACGAGGAGGCCGCGCGCACGGTCGCCGCGGCCTTCCCCGGCGCGAAGGTCGAGGAGGCCACCGGACTCGGGAAGACCGTCCGCGTCACCCTCGGACCGGGCGCCGAGAACCCCGTCGAGGTCGAGAACCGCGTCGGCAGCGAGCCGCTGCCCACGCCGTCGGTCACGGCGGCCGCGCCGGCACCGAGCGCGACCCCCACGCTCGAGACCCGACCGGCCAGCCAGTCCATCTGCCAGACCACCTGAGGACGGGTCGCCCCCGTCACCCGACGGCGGCCCGGTGCGCACGCACCGGGCCGCCGTCCGTCGTCCGGCCGGGTCAGGGACGCAGCCGCGCGGCGACGACCCCGCCGAGCACCCCGCCCACGAGCGGCGCGAGGACGAACAGCCACACCTGGCCGAGCGCGGCGCCGCCGGCGAACAGGGCCGGGGCGAGCGAGCGGGCGGGGTTGACGGAGGTGTTCGTCACCGGGATCGACACGAGGTGGATCAGCGTCAGCGTCAGGCCGATCGCCAACGGCGCGAAGCCCTTCGGGGCGCGCTCGCCGGTGGCGCCGACGATGACGAGCACGAAGACGGCGGTGAGCACGACCTCGACGACGAGGGCCGCGAGCAGCCCGTACTGCTGCGGCGAGCGGTCGCCGAAGCCGTTCGTGGCGAACCCGTCGGCCGTCGTGAAGCCGGGACGCCCGGACGCGACCGCGAGGAGGACGCCGGCGCCGAGGACCGCCCCGACGAGCTGCGCCCCGACGTAGGCGGGCAGGTCGCGCCACGAGAACCGGCCCGCCACGGCGAGCCCGACGCTGACGGCCGGGTTGAAGTGGCCGCCGGAGAGGTGACCCACGCCGTAGGCGGCGGTGGTCACGGCGAGGCCGAAGGCCAGGGCGACGCCGAGGTACCCGACCCCGACGAGGACGGGTCGCCCGTCGGCCTGCGCCGTCGCGGTGGCGGCGAGGACGGCCGTGCCGCACCCGGCGAGCACGAGCCAGAAGGTGCCGACGAGCTCGGCGCCGAGCCGGCGGGTGGTCGAGACGGTCTCGGTCGCGGTGCTCATCGGTCGTCCTCCTCGGTGTGGTCGGTGCTGGTGGTGGGGTCCGGGTCCTCGAGGTCGGCGACGGTGACGTCGACCCGGCCGACGCGCAGGCCGGTCATGCCCTCGACGGCCTCGACGACGTGCTCGCGCACGTCGTCGGCCGTCTCGTGGACGGGGCGGTCACCGGTGGCGACGAGCTCGACCTCGAACGAGGCGGTGCCCTCCTCGACGACGACGGTGACGCCGGCGGTCGAGGTGGCGCTGCCGGTCAGTCGGTGCACGACCGCGCCGGCGAGGCGCTCGGCCCCGGTGCCGACGCGGGCGACGCCCGGCACCTCGCGGGCGGCGAGGGTGGCGACGGTGCCGACGACCGAGTCGGCGATGCGGGTGCGCCCCCGGGTGGTGGGGGCGGTGGCGACGGTCCCGGCCGTCGTGGCGGGGCCTGTCATGGTGGTCAGCTCCTTCTCTCTCGGTGATGTGGTCCACCCCGTCAGTCGCCGGGACGCGGCGGAGCGCACGCCGTGTCGAGGGTGACGTGCGCCACATCGAATCGGCGCCTTCGCGGCGGCACGAGGCTGTCGAGGGTTTGATCCGTTCTTGACGAAATCTTTCTGGAGCCGCCGCACCCGCCGGCCGATGGGTCGTCACGATCCGAGGCGGCGACCGGCCCCCGGGACGCTCGAGCACGAGGGAAGGACCCCGATGAGCGCTGCCACCCCGACGACCCCGCGCCGTGGACCGGGCGCAGTCCTGCTCGCGCCCGTCCTCGTGGTCGTCCGGCGGTTGCGGCTCCCCGCGCGCCTGCTCCTCCTGACCGCCGTCCTGCTCGTGCCCGTCCTGCTGCTCGGGCGCTCCTACCTGGCCCTCAGCGCACCCGACATCGCCGAGACCACCGCCGAGCGCGAGGGCCTGGCGGTCCTGCGACCCGCGGTCGCCGGGCTGGCCGAGCTGGCCGGTGGTCGCCCGCTGGACCTGTCCCCGCTGCGGGCCGCCGTCGCGGCGCACCCGGAGCTGGGTGTGGAGGAGGAGATGGCGGCGGTCGATGCCACGGCGTCCGGGGCGACCACTCCCGCCGGTGTCGTCGGCACCGCGGGCGCCCTCGTCGACCTCGTGGAGGCCGTCAGCCGCGCCTCGAACGTCACCCTCGACCCCGACCTGGACTCCTCCAGCCTCGCCGACGCGACCTTCGCCGAGCTGCCGGACCTCCTCCTCGAGGCCACCCAGGCCCGCGTGCCCACGGAGGCCACGACGGTGGACGAGCGCGTTGCCGAGCAGGCCCTGCTCGGGGGGACCCTGCGGACCCAGGCCCGCCACATCCGCGACGACCTCGAGGTGGCCCTCGCCGACACCGACCGCCCCGCCCTCGCTCGCGAGGTCCAAGGCCTGACGGCCGCCGCTGCTGCCGCCGACGCGCTGTCCGCGAGCATCGTCCGCGACCTCGAGAACCGGGAGGCGGCCGACGTCACCACGGTGGCCTCGGCGGCGACCGCCGCGGCCGAGCCGACGATCGACGCGTTCGACGCCCTGCTCTCGGGCCGCGTGGACGAGCTGACCGCCGCCCAGCGGGAGGACCTCGTCGCGACCCTCGCCGCCCTGGTCGTGGCGTTGTGGCTGGTGGCCGGGATGGTCGTGCTGACCCGCCGCGACGCCGGCCGCACCGTGCAGGCCGTCCAGGCCCTGGCCGAGGGCGACCTGCGCGCCAAGGACCTGCCCGACGGCCGCGACGAGTTCGGCGACGTCGGCCGCTCCCTCGACGCGGCCACCACCCGCCTGCGCACCATGATCACCACCATCAGCGACGACGCCGTCACCCTCGCCGCCGCCAGCGAGGAGGTCTCCGTCGCCTCCGCCTCCATCGCCTCCGCCGCCCAGCACACCAGCGCCCGCGCCCAGCTCGCCTCCGGCGCCGCCCAGGAGGTCTTCTCCCACATCGACTCCCTCTCCGCCGCCTCCACCGAGTTCGGCGCCTCCATCGGCGAGATCTCCCACTCCGCCTCCGAAGCCGCCCGCGTCGCCGTCAAGGCCACCGACCTCGCCCGCCTGACCACCACCACCGTCGAACAGCTCGGCCGCTCCTCCGCCGAGATCACCGACGTCATCGGCCTCATCCGCGCCGTCGCCGAACAGACCAACGTCCTGGCCCTCAACGCCACCATCGAGGCCGCCCGCGCCGGCGAGGCAGGCCGCGGCTTCGCCGTCGTCGCCGGCGAGGTCAAGGACCTCGCCCAGAAGACCGCCGCCGCCACCGCCGACATCACCGACCGCGTCCACCAGATCCAGACCGACGGCGCCGCCGCCGCCACCGCCATCGGCCAGATCGCCACCGTCGTCGAGGAGATCACCGAGCACCAGACCGCCATCGCCGGCGCCGTCGAGCAACAGAGCGTCACCGCCACCGAGATCAGCCAGCGCGCCGTCGCCGCCGCCACCCGCTCCGGCGACATCACCGACTCCGTCGGCATCGTCGCCGACACCGCCCAGGTCACCAGCGGCTCCGCCGCCGACAGCCAGAGCGCCTCCCTCGAGCTCGCCCGCATGAGCACCCAGCTCCAGACCCTCGTCGCCCAGTTCCAGCACTGACCCGGCCGCACGACCAGCAGCACGACGCCCCACCACCGCTCACCCCGAGGAACGACACCATGAGCACTGCCGCCCCGACGACCTCCCGCCCGCACCCGGGCACGATCGTGGTCGCACCCGTCGTCGCCGTCGTCGGCCGACTGCGCCTCGCCTCACGCCTGCTGCTGCTGACCGTGGTCCTGCTCGTGCCGGTGCTGCTGCTGGGCCGCTCCTACCTCGCGCTCAGCTCGCCGGACATCGCCGAGACCACCGCCGAGCGCGCCGGTGTGCAGGTGCTGCACCCGGCCGTCGCGGCCCTGGCCGACCTGGCGGGCGGCCGTCCGCTGGACCTGTCCCCGCTGCGGGCCGCCGTCGCCGCGCACCCGGAGCTGGGTGTCGAGGAGGAGATGGCGGCGGTCGATGCCACGGCGTCCGGGGCGACCACTCCCGCCGGTGTCGCCGACACCGCGGGCGCCCTCGTCGACCTCGTCGAGGCCGTCAGCCACGCCGCGAACGTCACCCTCGACGCCGACCTGGACTCGGCCAGCCTCGCCGACGCGGCCTTCGTCGGGCTTCCCGACCTGCTCCTCGAGGCGATCGAGGCCCGTGTCCCCTCCGAGGCCACCTCGGTCGACGAGCGCGTCGCCGAGCAGGCCCTGCTCGCCGGGGCGATCCGCACCCACGTCCGCGGCCTGCGCGACGACGTGGAGGTCGCCGTCGCCACCACCGAGCGCGCGGTCCTCGCCCAGGAGGTGGCCGGGCTGCGTGACGTCGCGGACGCGGGCGCGGCCCTCAGCGACGCCGTCCTGGCCGACCTGGAGACCCGGGAGGCCACGGACTCCTCCGCCCTGGCGGCCGCCGCCGTCACGGCCGCCGAGCCGACGATCGACGCGTTCGACGCCCTGCTCGCCACGCGTCAGGCCCACCTGGCGGGCGAGCAGCGCTTCGACCTCACGGCCACCGCCGTCTCGCTCGTGCTGGCGTTGTGGCTGGTGGCCGGGATGGTCGTGCTGACCCGCCGCGACGCCGGCCGCACCGTGCAGGCCGTCCAGGCCCTGGCCGAGGGCGACCTGCGCGCCAAGGACCTGCCCGACGGCCGCGACGAGTTCGGCGACGTCGGCCGCTCCCTCGACGCGGCCACCACCCGCCTGCGCACCATGATCACCACCATCAGCGACGACGCCGTCACCCTCGCCGCCGCCAGCGAGGAGGTCTCCGTCGCCTCCGCCTCCATCGCCTCCGCCGCCCAGCACACCAGCGCCCGCGCCCAGCTCGCCTCCGGCGCCGCCCAGGAGGTCTTCTCCCACATCGACTCCCTCTCCGCCGCCTCCACCGAGTTCGGCGCCTCCATCGGCGAGATCTCCCACTCCGCCTCCGAAGCCGCCCGCGTCGCCGTCAAGGCCACCGACCTCGCCCGCCTGACCACCACCACCGTCGAACAGCTCGGCCGCTCCTCCGCCGAGATCACCGACGTCATCGGCCTCATCCGCGCCGTCGCCGAACAGACCAACGTCCTGGCCCTCAACGCCACCATCGAGGCCGCCCGCGCCGGCGAGGCAGGCCGCGGCTTCGCCGTCGTCGCCGGCGAGGTCAAGGACCTCGCCCAGAAGACCGCCGCCGCCACCGCCGACATCACCGACCGCGTCCACCAGATCCAGACCGACGGCGCCGCCGCCGCCACCGCCATCGGCCAGATCGCCACCGTCGTCGAGGAGATCACCGAGCACCAGACCGCCATCGCCGGCGCCGTCGAGCAACAGAGCGTCACCGCCACCGAGATCAGCCAGCGCGCCGTCGCCGCCGCCACCCGCTCCGGCGACATCACCGACTCCGTCGGCATCGTCGCCGACACCGCCCAGGTCACCAGCGGCTCCGCCGCCGACAGCCAGAGCGCCTCCCTCGAGCTCGCCCGCATGAGCACCCAGCTCCAGACCCTCGTCGCCCAGTTCCAGCACTGACCCGGC